>NZ_JAERQZ010000001.1:4402592-4731999 GCF_016735515.1 Piscinibacter sp. HJYY11
GCACTGGCTTTGCGGGAAGTGACCCCGCGGGTTTCCCCAGCCCTGCCGTGCAAGCCTCCGCTTCCCCCGCCTCTTCCCCAGTTTCCCGCTCATGAAAGCTTCTCAGTTTTTCATTTCCACGCTCAAGGAAGCGCCTGCCGACGCCGAGGTCACCAGCCACAAACTGATGATGCGGGCCGGCCTGATCAAACGTCTGGGCGCGGGCATCTACAACTACATGCCGATGGGTTTGCGGGTGATTCGCAAGGTTGAAAACATCATCCGCGAGGAAATGAACCGCGCCGGTGCCGTCGAGCTCTTGATGCCGGTCGTGCAGCCTGCCGAGCTGTGGCAGGAAACTGGCCGATTCCAGAAGATGGGCCCCGAGTTGCTGCGTGTGAAAGACCGGCACGACCGTGATTTCATCATCCAGCCGACGTCCGAAGAGGTCATCACCGACATCGCTCGCCAGGAGCTGCGCAGCTACCGCATGCTGCCGAAAAATTTTTATCACATCCAGACCAAGTTCCGCGACGAGCGCCGCCCGCGCTTTGGCGTGATGCGTGGGCGCGAGTTCACGATGAAGGATGCCTACTCCTTCGACCGGGACGTGGCGGCCGCCGGCAAGAGCTACGACGCGATGTATGCGGCCTACGTGCGCATCTTCGAGCGCATGGGCCTCGTGTTCCGTGCCGTGGCCGCCGACACCGGCGCCATCGGGGGTGACCGCTCGCACGAGTTCCAGGTCATCGCCGACACCGGCGAAGACGCCATCGCGTATTGCCCCGATTCCGACTACGCGGCCAACGTGGAGCTGGCCGAGGCGCTGCCGCTCATCGCCCAGCGTGGCGCTGCAAGCCAGGCCCTCGTCAAGACGCCGACGCCGGGCAAGAGCACTTGCGAGGACGTGGCCCAGCTGCTCAACCTGCCCTTGTCGCAGACGGTGAAGTCGCTGGTGCTGGCCACGGATGAAAAGAACGAGGCCGACGAGATCGTGAAGACGACGGTGTGGCTGCTGCTCGTGCGTGGCGACCACAGCCTCAATGAGGTCAAGGCCGGCAAGATCGAAGGTCTGAAGGAAGGCTACCGCTTCGCCACGGTGGCCGAAATCGAGGCGCACTTCGGCTGCAGGCCGGGCTATCTCGGCCCGATCGGCGTGAAGAAGCCGGTGCGCGTCGTGGCCGACCGCACTGTCGCTGCGATGAGCGATTTCGTCTGCGGCGCCAACGAAGCTGACTTCCACTTCACCGGCGCCAACTGGGGCCGTGACCTGCCCGAGCCCAGCGTGGTGGCCGACATCCGCAACGTCGTCGAAGGCGATCCCTCGCCCGACGGCAAGGGCGTGCTCGCGATGCAGCGCGGCATCGAGGTGGGCCATGTGTTCTACCTCGGCACCAAGTACTCGAAGGCGATGAACGCCACCTACCTCGACGAAAACGGCAAGCCGCAGCTGCTCGAGATGGGTTGCTACGGCATTGGTGTCACGCGATTGCTTGGCGCCGCCATCGAGCAGAGCCATGATGATCGCGGGATCATCTGGCCGGTGTCGATGGCGCCGTTCAGCGTGGTGCTGTGCCCGATCGGCTACGACCGTTCGGCCGAGGTCAAGGCCGCCGCCGATCGCCTGCACGACGAACTGCAGGCGCAAGGTGTCGACGTGATGCTCGACGACCGCGGCGAGCGCCCAGGCGCCATGTTTGCCGACTGGGAACTGATCGGCGTGCCGCACCGGGTGGTGCTGTCGGACCGAGGCTTGAAGGAAGGCAAGGTCGAATACCAGGGTCGCCGCGATGCGCAGGCCACGGCGGTGGCTGCGGCCGAGGTGGGCGCCTTCCTGAAAGGCCGGCTCTCGGCATGAGCGTGACGAGCGGGCTGGGCCGGCGACATCTGCTCGCCGCGGCGGCCTGGCCTGCATTGCAGGCCTTTGCGCCGGCTGCGCACGCGGGGGCACAAGTCGAGGAGCCGCTGGCCGACGCCGTGCGTTCGGCGCTGTCGGCAGCCATTGCCAACCGTGCGCCGCCCAAGCCGGTCTTCGACAACATCGAAGAACGCCTCGTCTACCTGAAGTGGCTGGGTGAGATGAGCAACCGCCTGAAAAAGCGCAAGGCCGAGCATGTCGCCCGCGTGGAGTTCCTCGAGACCGTCTGGTACGAGAGCACCCGCGCAGGGCTGGAGCAGTCGCTGGTGCTCGCGTTGATCCAGGTGGAAAGTGGCTTTCGCAAGTACGCCATCAGCCGTGTCGGGGCGCGGGGCTACATGCAGGTGATGCCGTTCTGGGCGCGGCTGATCGGAGAGGGCGACGTGGCGCGGCTTTTCCACATGCAGACCAACCTGCGCTTCGGTTGCGTGATCCTGCGCCACTACCTCGACCGCGAGCGGGGTGATCTCTACATGGCGCTCGGCCGCTACAACGGCAGCCGAGGCAGGCCGGAGTACCCGAACCTCGTGTTCGGTGCCCGCAAGGCCTGGACCTTCAAGCCCGCCTGAGCGAGCGGCTCAGAGCCCCGCCCAGGGCTTGGGCTGTGCCTCGTGGACCCCGAGCAGGGCGAGCACCCGCTCCACGGAGTCGTCGATCACCTCGTCGAGCGTGGCAGGGCGGTGGTAGAACGCCGGCAGGGGCGGGAAGACGATGCCGCCCATCTCCGTCACCGCGGTCATGTTGCGCAGGTGCGCGAGGTTGTAGGGCGTTTCGCGCGCGAGCAGCACCAGCCGGCGGCGTTCCTTGAGCGTGACGTCGGCAGCGCGGCTGATGAGGTTGTCGGACAGGCCGTGCGCAATCGCCGCGAGCGTCCTCATCGAACAGGGCGCGACGACCATGCTCTCGACGGGAAACGAACCGCTGGCGATGGCCGCGCCCACGTCTGCCGGGTTGTAGGCGGTGTGCGCCAGTGCCTCCAGCGCCTTCCGGTCGAGGCCCAGTTCATGGTGGGCGTTGAGCACGCCGGCCGGGCTGATGACGAGGTGGGTTTCCCGCCCGGCCGCTTTCAGGCGTTGCAGCAGCCTCTGCCCGTACACCGCGCCGGTGGCGCCGGTGATGCCGACGACGACACGGCCAGAGACAGAGGAGGTGGCCAAAGTCAGGCCTGGGCACCCAGGACCTGTTGCAGCTCACCGGCCTGGTACATCTCCATCATGATGTCGGAGCCGCCGATGAATTCGCCGTTGACGTAGAGCTGCGGAATGGTCGGCCAGTTGGCGTATTCCTTGATGCCCTGGCGCACACCCTCGTCTTCCAGCACGTTGAAGGTCTTGAGGTCGTTGACGCCACAGGACTTGAGGATCTGCACCGCGCGGCCGGAGAAGCCGCACTGCGGGAACTGCGCCGTGCCCTTCATGAAAAGCACCACGCGGTTGGACTTGACGAGGTCGTCGATGCGTTGTTGAACGTCGCTCATGGTCGTGGCCGGCTTGCGCCGGCAAATCAAATGGGGATAGGCGAGGTTATACGGCAAACGGCGCAGGCCCGAGCCCGTGCCCGCGCAAGCCCACGCAAGTCAGAACGAATAGGAAACGCTGACCTGCAGGAGGGGGGCAAACCGGAGGTCGCGCACCGTGTCGTCGAGGCTGGACGAGCCGATGGCGCCCTTGCCAAAACGCGTGCCCGAGCGCGGCAGGCCCATCAGGCCCAAGTCGGCCGACAGGCCCCAGCCGCCCTTGCTCGACCAGCCGGTGTAGCCAAGGCCGAGATAGGGCTGCGTCCCTGCTTCGGTGCCATCGCCGGCGGTGCGGCGATCCAGCAACGAGGGGCTGCTCCAGACGGAACTGCGTGAACCGAGCAGCACGCCGCTGGTGGCACGCCAGCCACCCGATGTGCCGAGCCATGGGCGGCTCAGGTAGTAGTCGCCCATGAGGCTGACGGTGTTGACCCGTTGTTGCTCGGCATCGCCCACAAGCTCGCTTCGCGCGGGAGCAGTGGTGCCGATGGACAGGCGGGCCTTGAGACCTTCCCAGGCTTGCGCGTGGCTTTGCGGGCTCGTTCCATCGCCGGCGTGCGCGGCCATGACCCCGAGCGACAGGGTCAGTGCGGCGAGCCAGCGGAAGGAGAGGGAACGCATGAAAAGGTCTCTGAAGGCAATGCCGTGAAAGTGAAGGTCATGCTACGCCGCTTGGCGGGGCGTGGGTAGCTTCTTAGTCCATTTGGAGGAGGCTCGAACTGGGAGATGTGCGGCAATGCCGCAACACTCGAGCGGAGGCTGTCTGCTCAGCGCCACTGCCCCCCGGTGCAGCGGCCGATTCCTGCCAAATCTTCCCGCGTCTGGACGTTCGCAAAGCCCGCTGCCAGAAGTAGCGCACGCACGTGCTGCGACTGGTCATGGCCATGCTCGAGCAACAGCCATCCCGAGCTGGCGAGATGGGCTGGCGCGTCGGAAACGATGGCGCGCAAGGCATCGAGGCCATCGACACCGGAAGTCAGCGCAAGTTCCGGCTCGTGTCTTAGCGCAGGCAGGTGCTTGTCGCCCAATGCGATGTACGGCGGATTGCTGACGACGAGGTCGAACTGCTGGTTCTTCGCGCCGCTCCACCAGCTTCCCAGCACGAACCGGATGTCGAGACCCAGGCGCTGCGCATTGGCTTCTGCGACCGACAGCGCCGCATCGCTGGTGTCTATGGCCGTGACCGTGGCCGAGGGATGGCGATGCTTCAGGGCCAGCGCGATGGCACCGCTGCCGGTGCCGAGGTCCAGCACGCGGGGCTCCAGAGGGCCACCCTGCAGCAGCGCCAGGGCCCAGTCGACGAGCGTTTCGGTATCGGGACGCGGGATCAGCACGTCGGGCGTGACCTGCAACATGAGCCCGTGGAATTCCTTCTCGCCGGTCAGGTAGGCGAGTGGCTCCCCCTGGGCGCGGCGCTGCAGCAAGGCCGCCACGTTGGACGCCTGCGACTCGGTCAGCGACACCTCATCGTGCGCCAGCAACCAGCTGCGCGGGCGTTGCAGCACGTGCTCGAGCAGCAGCTGCGCGTCGAGCCGGTCGACCCTGAGGGCGCGGGCGTGTGCCAGCGCATCGGCGATGCGGGTCATCACCCGCGCCCTTCCAGCTCTGCCAGTTGCTCGGCGGCACGCGCCGCTTGCAGCGCGCCGATCACATCGTCGAGCTCGCCTTCCATGATGGCGCCGAGCTTGTAGAGCGTGAGGTTGATGCGGTGGTCGGTGAGGCGGCCCTGCGGGAAGTTGTAGGTGCGGATGCGATCGCTGCGGTCGCCGCTGCCAATCAGGCCCTTGCGGGTGGCAGCCTCCTTGGCGGCGCGTTCGCTGCGGTCCTTCTCGCGCAGGCGCGCGGCCAGCACCGCGAGGGCCTTGGCCTTGTTGCGGTGCTGCGAGCGGTCGTCCTGGCATTCGGCGACGAGGCCGGTCGGCAGGTGGGTGACGCGGATCGCGCTGTCGGTCTTGTTCACGTGCTGGCCGCCGGCGCCGCTCGCGCGGAAGGTGTCGATGCGCAGGTCGGCCGGGTTGAGCTGGATCTCTTCGGCCGCGTCAGGCTCCGGCATCACCGCGACCGTGCAGGCACTGGTGTGGATGCGACCCTGCGCCTCCGTGGCCGGCACGCGTTGCACGCGGTGGCCGCCCGATTCGAACTTGAGTCGTGCGTAGACATCTTCGCCTTCGATGCGCAGCACCACCTCCTTGTAGCCACCAAGATCCGAACTGTTTTCCGACATCACCTCGCTGCGCCAGCCCTGGCGCTCCACGTAGCGGAGGTACATGCGCAACAGGTCTGCGGCGAAAAGGGCGGATTCGTCGCCGCCGGTGCCGGCGCGGATTTCGACGAAGGCGTTGCGGCCGTCGTCGGGGTCGCGCGGCAGCAGGGCCGTCTGCAGCTCGCCGTGCAGGCGCGTGAGGTCGGCTTCGGCGCTGGTGATCTCTTCCTGCGCCATCTCGGTCAGTTCGGGATCGGCCAGCATCTCGCGCGCCGATGCGAGGTCGCGCTCGCGCTGCTCATAGTGGCGAAAGCGCTGCACCAGCGACTCGACCTCGGCGTGCTCGCGGGTGAGGGCGCGGAAGCGGTTCATGTCGCTCGCGATCGTGGGGTCGGCGAGCGTGGCGTTCAGTTCGGCCAGCCGCATCGCGAGGCGTTCGAATTGCTGGCGCAGGGTGTCTTTCATGAGGGCTCCGGAAGCGGGAGGGGTCGGAGCGGGTGCCCGCGGATCACGGGGCAGGCAGGCGCTCCACCAGGGCGGCGGGCGCAGCGTCGCTAACGCTTGGGGTCGAGCGGTTTGTCGTCGAACGGATCGTGGGCGCTGCCACGCAGGAACAGGCGCGACACGGTCTGCGCCAGGGCCGGGCGGTGGGCATCGTCGGCGGCGTGCAGCTCGGCCAGCGCGCCGTGCAGCATCTTCTGCGTGAGGCCGCGCGAGAGTGCTTCCAGCACGGCCTCGACGTCTTCCCCCTTGGCGAGCAGCTTGCGAGCACGTGCGATCTCGGCGGCGCGCCAGTCGTTCGCCTGCGCGTTCAGGGCCTGGATCAGCGGCACGGCATCGCGCTGGCCCAGCCAGTGCACGAAGCTCTGTACGCCGCTTTCGATGATGGCCTCGGCCTGCTGCACCGCGGCCTGACGCTTTTCCCCGGCGCTTTGCACCAGGGCCGACAGGTCGTCGACGGTGTAGAGGTAGACGTCGGACAGGCGGGCCACTTCGGGCTCGACGTCGCGCGGCACGGCCAGGTCGACCATGAACATCGGGCGGTGCTTGCGGGCCTTGATGGCGCGCTCGACGGCGCCCAGGCCGATGATCGGCAGCGAGCTCGCGGTGCAGGAGATCACCGCGTCGAACTCCGACAGGCGCGAGGGCAGGTCGGCCAGGCGCAGCGCTTCTGCGCCGAAGCGGCTGGCGAGCTTCTCGCCGCGCTCCAGCGTGCGGTTGGCCACGGCCATGGCCTTGGGCTGGCGGGCGGCAAAGTGCGTGGCGACCAGCTCGATCATTTCGCCGGCGCCGACGAAGAGGACCCTGGTGTCGCGCAGGTCTTCGAAGAGCCGGGAAGCCAGTCGCACCGCGGCGGCGGCCATGCTGATGGAGTGGGCACCAATCTCGGTGGAGGTGCGCACATCCTTCGCCACGGCGAAGGAGCGCTGGAACATCTGGTGCAGCGTGGTGCCAAGCGTTCCGGCCGTGCTGGCTTCGCGCACCGCCTGTTTCATCTGGCCCAGGATCTGCGGCTCGCCCAGCACCATCGAATCCAGGCCGCTGGCCACGCGGAAGGCATGGCGCGCTGCGGCGCCGCCTTCGAGCACGTAGGCGTGGTGCATCAGCTCCTGGCTGTGCACGCCACCGCGGGCGGCCAGCCAGTCGACGGCCGGAGTGACGAGCGCCGGCTCGGCGGCGCAATACAGCTCGGTCCGGTTGCAGGTGGAGAGCAGGGCGACTTCGGGGCCATTGCCCTTGCCCGTGACGCGTTCGCGGAATTCCTGCAGCGTCGGCGCCAGCTGCTCGAGCGTGAACGCAAAGCGGCCCCGCAGATCCAGCGGGGCCGTCGTGTGGTTCAGGCCGAGGGTGAAAACGCTCATGTGCGCGAATTATAAAATTTCGAGCTATTTCGCGGGTTGTCGCCCGTCAGACCTGGAGCATGACGCAATGGGCGCCTTGGATGCGCTGTGGCATTTGTTGAATTTTTTCGCTCCGGCGGTCGGGGTGGGCGTCGTGGCGGCGTGGGGCGCCAAGCTGTTCTGGTGGCGCGAGCTGAAAGGCGTGTCGGGCTGGCGCATGGTGGCTTGGGCGGTGCCCGCTTCGGCGCTGGTGCTCATCGCCGGCCTGCTCTGGCATGGGCAGGACGGCAAGATGAGCACCTATGGCGCCATGGTGTTCGCCTGCGCCCTGGCCCTGTGGTGGGCCGGCTGGAAGGAACGCCGCTAGGCAGTCAGCCGGCTCAAGCCTCCGCCAGCGCCGCACTTTCCCGCGTGGCCACCTCGGCCCGCAGCGAGTGCGGGTAGGCCTCGGTGATCGTTACGTCGATCAGTTGTCCGATCAAGCGCGGCTGGCCTTTGAAGTTGACGATGCGGTTGCACTCGGTGCGGCCCATCAGCTCGTTGGCATCCTTGCGCGACGGGCCTTCGACCAGGATCTTCTGCACCGTGCCAACCATCGCCTGACCGATGCGGCGCTGGTTCGCCTCGATCACCGCTTGCAGGTGCTGCAGGCGCTTGAGCTTCACCTCTTGCGGCGTGTCGTCATGCAGCGCGGCGGCCGGTGTGCCGGGGCGTGGGCTGAAGACGAAGCTGAAGCTGCTGTCGAAGCCGACGTCCTCGATGAGTTTCATCATCTTGGCGAAGTCGTCTTCGGTCTCGCCGGGGAAGCCCACGATGAAGTCGCTCGAGAGGCTGATGTTCGGCCGCACGGCGCGCAGCTTGCGCACGGTGCTCTTGAACTCCATCGCGGTGTAGCCGCGCTTCATCGCCATGAGGATGCGGTCGCTGCCGTGCTGCACCGGCAGGTGCACATGGTTCACGAGTTGCGGCACGCGGCCGTAGGCATCGATCAGGCGCTGCGAGAACTCGTTGGGGTGGCTCGTGGTGTAGCGAATGCGCTCGATGCCGGGGATCTCGGCCACATACTCGATGAGCAACGCGAAGTCGGCAATCTCGCTCGTGTCGCCCATCTTGCCGCGGTAGGCATTGACGTTCTGCCCGAGCAGTGTCACTTCCTTTACACCCTGGTCGGCAAGACCGGCCACTTCGACCAGCACGTCGTCGAAGGGGCGCGACACCTCCTCGCCGCGGGTGTAGGGCACCACGCAGTAGCTGCAGTACTTGGAGCAGCCTTCCATGATCGAGACGAAGGCGGTCGCGCCCTCGACACGCGCCGGCGGCAGGTTGTCGAACTTCTCGATCTCGGGGAAGCTGATGTCGACCTGCGGGCGGCGCTCGTGGCGGCGCTGCGCCAGCATCTGCGGCAGTCGGTGCAGCGTCTGCGGACCGAACACCACGTCGACGTAGGGAGCGCGCTCGATGATGGCCGCGCCTTCCTGGCTCGCGACGCAGCCGCCCACGCCGATGAGCGTCCCCTTGGCCTTCAGGTGCTTGACGCGGCCGAGGTCGCTGAAGACCTTCTCCTGCGCCTTCTCGCGCACCGAGCAGGTGTTGAAGAGGATGAGATCGGCTTGCTCGACGTCATCCGTCGACTCGTAGCCTTCGGCGGCGTGCAGCACATCGGCCATCTTGTCCGAGTCGTACTCGTTCATCTGGCACCCGAAGGTCTTGATGAAGACCTTCTTCGGGGTCGGGCTCTGCATGGCGAGCCTCCTCAGGGCTTGATCCAGGCCTGGGCGGCCGGATCGAACTGCCACTTCTGGGCTTCCGCCGGCGTCTCGGGCCAGGGCTTGCGGGCAATTTCTTCGGGGCGCAGGAGCCACACATCCTTGATGAGGCCGGTGGTGTCCTCGAAGGTGTAGTTGACGGTGGCCTTGAGGTTCATCACGGCCCCCGACATCACGAGCATGTTGTCGAGGCCTCGGATGCGCGCCCCGGGCGCCAACTGTGCAGTCTTGCCGTTGAGCAGGAGTTGCGGCGGCGCACCGAAGGTGATGACGCCGCGCAAGGCGTTCTGCGGGAAGTTGCGCTGCACCTGGGCGGAAGCGGACGAAGCGAACACGATCGCGGCAGTGGCGACGGCAAGACAGCGGTACATGGTTTTGATCCAGTGGCTGTGGAGGAATGGATTGTGGGAGCCTGGCCCACCAAAGACAACGGCTCCGGGTCACGTTGACCGGGAGCCGCAGGGTAGAGCTGATTTGGTGGCGCTTCAGGGATTCGAACCCCGGACCTGCGGATTATGATTCCGTCGCTCTAACCGACTGAGCTAAAGCGCCTGAGCCGCGCATTATAGCCATCACTCGCAGGGCCTCTGTCACCTGCGCACTCTCCCATCCATGTTCAGCTTCTTCAAGAAAAAGCCGGCGGCTGCCGAGGCACCGTCGCCCGCGCCCGCGGCAGAGCCATCTCCTGCTCCAGAGCGTGCAAGTTGGCTTGACAGGTTGCGTGGCACGGCGCCAGCTCCCGCTTCTGAGGTGCCGCAGCCGCCCACTGCGATGCCCGTACCTGCTCCCGCACCTGCCCCGGAAGAGCGAGCCAGCTGGCTCGACAAGCTGCGCGGTGGTTTGCGCAAGACGGGCTCGAGCATCACGCGTGTCTTCACCGGGACGCAGATCGACGACGCGCTCTACGAGGATCTGGAAGAGGCCTTGCTCATGGCCGACGCGGGTGTCAAGGCCACCGAGTTCCTGTTGAACGACCTCAAGCGCCGGGTGAAGGAAGCGCGCGCAACCGACCCTGCCGCCGTCAAGGGCCTCCTAGCCGACGCCATCAGCGACCTGCTTCGCCCGCTGGAGAAGGGGCTCGAGGTCGGCCGTCACCAGCCGACCGTGATGATGGTTGTCGGCGTGAACGGAGCGGGCAAGACGACGAGCGTCGGCAAGCTCACGCGCCATCTGGCCGACAACGGGCAGAAGGTGCTGCTGGCGGCGGCCGACACCTTCCGCGCCGCAGCGCGTGAGCAACTGGCCGTGTGGGCCGAACGCGCCGACATTCCCGGTGCGCGGCAGGCGGTCGAGATCGTCAGCCAGGAAAGCGGCGATCCGGCCGCGGTGAGTTTCGACGCGGTGGTGGCCGGCAAGTCGCGCGGCTGTGACGTGGTCATCGCCGACACCGCCGGCCGTCTCACCACGCAGGCTCACCTGATGGATGAGCTGAAGAAGATCAAGCGGGTGATCGGCAAGGCCCAAGGCGACGCGCCGCACGAGGTGCTGCTGGTGGTCGACGGCAACACCGGCCAGAACGCCTTGTCGCAGGTGAAGGCCTTCGACGATGCCTTGCAACTCACCGGCCTCATCGTCACCAAGCTCGACGGCACGGCCAAGGGCGGCGTGCTGGCCGCGATCGCCCGCGAGCGGCCGATCCCGGTTTATTTCATCGGCGTGGGCGAGAAGCTCGAAGACCTGCAGACCTTCGAGGCGCGCGAATTCGCGCAGGCCCTGCTGAGCTGATCAGCCGGTATCAGCGAATCGAGGGGCCGCCACCCCGCTGCGGGGTGGGAGGCTGCAAGGGGGCTGCCGCTGAGTCCATCTCGTCGAACCAGGTGGACGAGGGCGGATCGTGCTGCTCCATGCCGTCGTCGTCGATCACCGCCGCAGCCGGGATGCGGTCGACAGCCGGTGCGCGGCTCGGGGTCGCGGGGCGCATCGTCGCCGCGGCAACCGGCGCTGCCGCTGGCGCTTCTACCGGCATGCCGAGGACGGCATTGCGAGCGCCGACAGCGTTGGGAATGGCATCCTCGCGCCACACATGCAGCGGAATCTCGGCGGCCTTCAAGACGCGGTCCATGCGCGCATGCCGCTGCCGCGTGCTCTCGTTTTCCTGCGACTCGGGGGCGCGGATGTCGACGATGGCGATCACCTGCGACATGCTGTCGCACACCACCAGGTCGCCGCATAGCACGCCCACGCGGCGCAGCCATTCCGAATAGGAGTGCCGGGTCGGCACCTTGAGGAAGCGGGCCAGCGGCACCTGCGCCAGGATGATGTGCTCGGGCAACCCGGCCCGCAGCGCGGCGTAGGCCTTGCGTTCGGGGGTGGTCATCACACGGGTGGCTTGCGGCTGCCACGACATCAAGGTGTCCAGTCCTTCCATCGAGCGAGCCTTGTTGCTGCGACGGCTCTTGCTCTCGTCAGCTGGCTTGGCGCGCTTCTGCCACCACACCCAACCCAAGGCTGCGAGCACCAATAGCCCGCCGACGATCACCAACGTGTCCATGTTTTGACTACCTGTGTTCCGCGAACACTGACCATATCTGTCCGGCCGGACGTGGTCAACCCAGGCATGTTGCGGTGCACCAGCGGCGGGCTGGCCACCGCGAGGTTCAGCGCAGGCCGCCAGGGCCTCCCATGCCCTTCATGCCGCCCATGCGCTTCATCATCTTCATCAGGCCGCCGCCCTTCATCTTCTTCATCATGCCCTGCATCTGCTCGAACTGGTTGAGCAGGCGGTTGACGTCTTGCACCTGCACGCCGGCACCGGCGGCAATGCGGCGCTTGCGGGTGGCTTTCAGTAGCTCGGGCTTGCGGCGCTCCAGCGGTGTCATCGAATTGATGATGCCTTCCATGCGGCGCACGTCGCGCTCGGCGCGGTCCATGTCGGCTTGGCCGATGTTGGCGGTCTTGCCGCCCGTCAGCTGCGACGGCAGCTTGTCCACCAGGCCGGAAAGGCCGCCCATCTTCTTCATCTGGCTGATCTGCGCCAGGAAGTCGTTGAGGTCGAAGCTGTCGCCCGACTTGAGCTTGTCGGCCAGCTTCTGCGCGGCGGCGACGTCGACGCCCTTCTGCACCTCCTCGACGAGAGCCACGATGTCACCCATGCCGAGCACGCGGCCGGCGTGCCGCTGCGCGTCGAAGACTTCCAGACCATCGATCTTCTCGCTGACACCGGCAAACTTGATCGGCGCACCGGTGATCTGCCGTACCGACAGGGCGGCACCGCCACGCGAGTCACCGTCGGTCTTGGTGAGCACGATGCCGGTAAGCGGCAGCGCTTCCTTGAAGGCCTTGGCGGTGTTGATCGCGTCCTGGCCCTGCATGGCATCGACGACGAAGAGCGTCTCGACCGGCTTCACCGCCGCGTGCAACTCGGCGATCTCCTTCATCAGGGCTTCGTCGATCGCCAGGCGGCCAGCGGTGTCGACCAGCAGCACGTCGAAATAGTGACGCCTCGCGTGGTCGAGGGCGGCGTTGGCGATGGCGACGGGCTTGTCGGTGGCGGTGGAGGGGAACCATTCCGCGCCGGCCTGCTTGCTCACCGTCTTCAGCTGTTCGATGGCCGCGGGGCGGTAGACGTCGGCCGAGACCGTCAGCACCTTCTTCTTGCGCTTCTCTATCAGATGCTTCGCGAGCTTCGCCGTCGTGGTCGTCTTGCCGGCGCCCTGCAGGCCCGCCATCAGGATCACCGCCGGCGGCTGGGCCGCGAGGTTGATGTCGGCCGGCGGCTTCACGGCGCCGGTGGCGGGATCGACCTCGCCCATCGTCGCGGCGAGTTCCTTGTTGACGATGCCCACCAGCGCCTGCCCCGGCGTGAGCGAGCCCACGACCTCGGCACCGAGCGCCTTCTCCTTCACGCGGGCGATGAAATCGCGCACCACCGGCAGCGCGACGTCGGCCTCGAGCAAGGCCATGCGCACTTCGCGCAGCATGTCCTGCACGTTGCTTTCGGTGATGCGGGCCTGGCCGCGCATCGTCTTGACGAGACGACTCAGACGGTCGGTGAGGGCTGAAGCCATGGGGAGGGGAGTGCGCGAGAACCGGGCACCCGAAAGTACACTGTGCCGATGATTTTATCGTCGGGCTCCTCGGGAGCGGCCAACGCTCCGGCCATGTTCGCACTGTGGGTGCCGAGTGTGCTGGCACTCGTTGCCTATGCCGCGGCGGTGCTGTGGCGTGACGAATCGTCGGGCCCGTGGCCTCATCGCCTGCTGTTCGCCGGCTGGCTGGCGCACGGCGCGGCGACCGCGATCGACATGGCTGGCATCGGCAGCGCCGTCTCCGGTGCCCGCTTCGGTTTTGCGCCGGCGCTGTCGGCCACCTTGTGGCTGGTGGTGGCGGTCTATGCCGTCGAGAGCCGCTGGGTGCCGTTGCCCGGTGTGCGACGCACGCTCGCGGGCCTGGGCCTGGTGGCCGTCGCCTTGGCGATGGTGTTCCCAGGGGAGTTCCGCCCTCAGGCCGCCTCTCACTGGGCACCGCTGCACTGGGTACTCGGCATCGCGTCGTATGGGCTCTTCGGGGCAGCCGTCCTCCATGCCGTGATGCTCGACCGGGCCGAGCGCCAGATGCGCCTGAAGACCACCACAGGGGCCGGCATGCCCTTGCTGCGCCTCGAGCGCCTCACCTTCCAGTTCGTCACCGCCGGCTTTGCCTTGCTGACCGCCACGTTGGTGCTCGGCTGGTGGTTCTCGAACCCTTGGCGCTGGGACCACAAGTCGGTCTTTTCGGTACTCGCCTGGCTGGTGTTCGCGAGCCTCCTGACCGGGCGACAGGCCTTCGGCTGGCGTGGGCGCCGCGCCGTGAGGGGGCTGTATGCGGGCGTGCTGCTGCTGTTGCTGGCCTACGCGGGATCGCGTTTCGTGCTCGAAGTGCTGCTGAAGCGGCCGATTGCCTGAGTCACTTCCAACATGAAATACATCCTGCTGCTCGCCGTGGTGCTGGGGACCCTCTGGCTGATGCGCACGCTGCGCAAGCCGAAGCTGCCACCACAGCCGGGCGCCACGCCGCCGCCGGCGCCGGCCTTGCCCGAAGACATGGTCAGCTGCACGCAATGCGGCATGCACCTGCCGCGCAGCGAGGCACTGCCAGGGCGTGGCGGCGTGTTTTGCAGCGAGGCGCACCGCGGCGCGTTCGAGAGCCAGCGGGGCAACTGATGGCGGGCACGTCGCGCAGCAGTGGCGAGCGGCGTGCTGCCGAGCGACGCCGCATGGCCGGCACCCCCAAGCCGAGGCCGGTGGATGAATCCTGGTTCGGCGCACTGGGGGTTGACGGTGATACCCAGCTGCGCGGTGAGGTGCCGTCGGCGGAAGACGAGTCGCGCTACGACGGCAACTGGGCCGCGATGGGTCACAACGAAGCCGACTCGCGCTTCCTGACCCGCCAGGCACGGCGCATCATCGGCTCGGGGCAGACCGCCTTCCAGCGCATCTATGGTGCGTTCATCGCGGCCCGTGCGGCGCTCGGTGTCGCGCTGATCGCCACCGTGGCGCTGACGGGTTTTTTCGGCGTGCGGCCGCCGCTGACCGTGCTGATCGTCAGCATGGTCTACGCGACGCTGGCGGTGTCGACCTGGATCCTGCCGCGGCTGCGTCGTTCTGCCGCAAAGGCGCTGTCGAAGATGGGCAGCCGGCAATGGCTGGCCACCATCGGCGTCGACATCGTGTGCTTCACGGCCTTGCACCTGCTGTCGCCGTCAGCCACGCTCAACTACGTGGCCCTGCTGGTGCTGCCGGTGCTGATGGCCGGTGTGCTGACGCCGCGCACGATGGCGCTGGCGACCGCGGCGGTCGTGACGCTCGCCCTGCTCGGGATCGCGGCCTGGGGCGTGGTGCTGGGTGGCGAATTGACGCTGCTGATGACCCAGGCGGGACTCGCCGGCAGCGGCTTCTTCGTCATCACCCTGCTGGCCGGCGAGCTGGCGGGTCGCCTCGCGCGCGAGGAGCTCACGGCCAAGGGCAGCCTGGAACTCGCGCGCCAGCAGGCGCAGCTCAACCGCCTGGTGATCGAGGAGATGCAGGAAGGCGTCCTGGTGGTCGACCGGCGCGGCCGGGTGCGCGCCGCCAACCCGGCGGCCCGGCTGCTGCTCGCGCCCGAAGGCATGTGCCGCGAGGCGCCCTTCCAGATGCGCAACGTGGAGGCCTGGGGCAGCCTCGTCGCCGCAGTGGAGCGGGCCTTTGCCGAAGCGGCCTGGCCGGAAGCGGGCCGCGACGTCGTGCTCAACTTCGAAAGCGCTCCCGCACGAACCCTGCGCGTGCGCATGCGCTTCACGCGCCGCCGCGAACCGCAGGCCACCGAGGAGCTGTGCGTGCTCTTCCTCGAAGACGTGCGCAGCATGCAGGCCCGCACGCGGCAGGAGAAGCTGGCCGCGATGGGCCGCATCTCTGCCGGCATCGCGCACGAGATCCGCAATCCGCTCGCTGCCATCTCTCAAGCGAATGCGCTGATGGCGGAAGACGCGACCACGCCTTCGCAGCGCCAGCTCACCCGCATGGTGACCGACAACGTCGAGCGCCTGAAGCGTATCGTCGACGACGTGATGGAGGTGGCGCCCAGCGACGTGCGCGCGATCGGCCCGATCGATGCGGCCTCGCTCATCGCCGCGGTCTGCTCCGAATGGGCGCGCACCAACGGCGTGGTGCTCGGCGACCAGAGCGTGCTGCAGGTCAAGTTGCCCGACGAGCCGGTGGGCGTGCTCTTCGATGCCGACCACCTGCGCCGCGTGCTCGTCAACCTGCTCGACAACGGCTGCCGCCACGCGACCAAGCGGCCGGGTGCGGTGATGCTGCGGCTCTACGTGCGCGACGAGACGCATGCGGTGATGAGCGTGGCGAGCGACGGCGACCCCATCCCGCCGGAGGTGGAGCGCTACCTCTTCGAGCCCTTCTTCTCCACACGCAGCAGAGGCACCGGCCTGGGCTTGTATATTTGCCGCGAACTTTGCGAGCGCTACGGCGCCCGCATCGACTACCGGCTGCGCAGCGCCGTCGAAAGCAACCGCAACGAGTTCTCGGTCGCGATGCGCCGCGAGGCCTTGCCCGAGAACGTTGCCGCCGAAGCCCGATTGCAATTGTCGTCATGACGATGTCCTCTCCCTCGCATTTCAGCCTGCTGGTCGTCGACGACGAGCCGGACCTGCGCACGCTGTACGAGCTGACCCTGCTGCGCGAGGGCTACGACGTCGAGACCGCCGGCACGGTCGAAGACGCCTGGCTGCACCTGAAGGACCGCACCTACAGCGCCGTCATCACCGACATGCGCCTGCCCGATGGCACCGGCCTCGACCTGCTGCGCCGCCTGGAAGAGAGCGGCCGGCGCGAGAAGGCCATCGTGATCACCGCCTACGGCTCGGCAGAAAACGCCGTCGAGGCGCTGAAGGCGGGCGCCTACGACTACCTCACCAAGCCGGTGGACCTGAAGCAGTTCCGCTCGGTGGTGGCCTCGGCCCTCGGGCGTGCGCCGGCCAGCTCACCGACGGTGGTGCCGTCGAACCTGCCGTCGACCCATCATGGGGCTGCGCCTTCTGGCGAAGCGCGTGCGGTGGCCACAGGGGCGGCAGTGGCCGCGTCGCCAGCGAGCCAGGCCATGGGCCGCATGGCGGGGCAGTCGCCGGCCATGCAGCAGGTGCGCGCGCTGGTCGACAAGGTCGCGCGCAGCATGGCGCCGGTGCTGGTCAACGGCGAGTCGGGCACCGGCAAGGAACTTGTGGCGCGTGCCATCCACGAGGTGAGCGCACGTGGGGCGCAGCCCTTCATCGCGGTCAACTGCAGTGCCATTCCCGAGCACCTGCTGGAGGCCGAGTTCTTCGGCTACCGCAAGGGCGCGTTCACCGGCGCGGCCGATGACCGAGAGGGCTTCTTCCAGGCGGCCAATGGCGGCACGCTGTTCCTCGACGAGATCGGCGACCTGCCGCTGGCCATGCAAAGCAAGCTCCTGCGGGCCATCCAGGAGCGCTCGGTGCGCCCGGTCGGCGCGGTCAGCGAGCAGGCGGTCAACGTGCGGCTGCTGAGTGCGACCCACAAGGACCTGGGCGCCGAGGTGCAGGCCAGCCGCTTCCGCCAGGATCTTTATTACCGCCTCAACGTCATCCAGATCCGCGTGCCGCCGCTGCGCGAGCGCCTGGAAGACCTGCCCGCCATCTGCGAGCGTGTGCTCGAGCGCATCTCGCGCGACGCCGGCGTGTGGCCGCCGCCGCACCTGACGCGCGAGGCGTTGGCCCACCTCGCGCGCTACAGCTTCCCCGGCAATGTGCGCGAGCTCGAGAATCTGCTGCACCGCGCCGTGGCCTTCTCTGGGGGCGAAGACATCGACGTGTCCGACCTGGGCGTGCTGGACCTGTCGCTCGACATGCCGGACGCGGTCTCACCGCCGGCGGCCTTGTCGCTCGCCACCGCACCCGCCGTGCCGGTGCCCACGCAGGCGCCCGCGCCCGCCCCGCTGCCCACCGACCTTGCGGCCTACCTCGACGAGGTGGAGCGCGATGTGCTCGAGCGCGCCCTCGAACGCTATCGCTACAACCGCACAGCGGCCGGCGCAAGCCTTGGCCTGTCGCTGCGGCAGATGCGCTACCGCATGGCCCGCCTCGGGGTGCATGTCGGCGGCGAACCCGAAGCGCCCGACACCGAGCGCGGCGACGACACATGACGCCGACCTCGCAGCCCGCCCGCAAGGGTTGGCTCGACGAGGCCCGGGCCTGCCCCTCTCCCAACTTCGGCCCGAGGCCGTCTGGCGTCGACATCGACTTGGCGTTGATCCATTCGATCAGCCTGCCGCCAGGCGTCTATGGTGGTGACGAGATCGAACGCCTCTTCACCAACCGCCTCGACTGGGATACACACCCGTACTTCCAGCAGATCCGCGGCCTGGAGGTGTCGTCGCATTTCGTGCTGCGGCGCGACGGCGAGCTGATGCAGTTCGTCTCATGCGAAGACCGCGCCTGGCATGCCGGCCGGTCGGTGTGGCAAGGCCGCGAGAACTGCAACGACTACTCGATCGGCATCGAGCTCGAAGGCCTGGAAGGCGAGACGTTCGAGCACGCTCAGTACGAGACGCTCGCGATGCTCCTGCAGCGCCTCGCGCGCGACTACCCGCTGCGGTGGGTGGCAGGCCACGAGCACGTGGCACCCGGGCGCAAGCAGGACCCCGGGCCTGGCTTCGACTGGGTGCACCTGAAAGCGCTGCTCGGTTGGCCCGCTCGGTACTTTCCCGAAAACGGCGCTCCTTCAATTTGAGGAGGTGCTCGCGCCGTGCGTGAAGTGCAGCCTTGCACTGTGCGCGATGCCTGCCGAAATGCGCCTGCACCCCGCGCCGTTGCGTCGTGTGTGCGTGTCGACGCCGCAGCCACGGGCGATTGCGCGCCGTGCAGTCCGCAGCGCTGCGCGAGGGTGTGCGCGACTGTATTTCCCCTCTTAGGGTAAGACGCTATCCCTAGTGCTTGAAGGTGGCTGGAGCCCTAGATATAGTGTCCCTTCGTGTTATCCTTCTGTTCCAGAAACACACGCACATGCCCAACACCATCGCCCCGTTCCCAGGGCTCGCTGCGCAACGCAGCGCTGCACAACGACCGGCAAGGTGCAAGGGCCAAGAAAGCCAGGCGCTCGCCGTAGCGCGCTTCGTTCTTACCCGCTCTTCTCATCCGACGTTCCCGCTCCCCCGTCTCCACGAGGTGGGCCGCAGCTTTTGCTGCTGAGGCCACAAGCCTGCGCCGAGCGCACGAGATCGAACTTCATCGAACCGACATGACGACAGGAAACACCATGCAAACCGTATCCACTCCCACTGCCGGCGCGATCGTCGCTCCGCGTACCGGCTCTGCACCGTCCGGTGCCGCCGTGTCGGCCTACCAGGGCTACCAGATCATTCGCCGCAACGGTGCGGTCGTCTCGTTCGAGCCCAACAAGATCGCGGTCGCGCTGATGAAGGCCTTCCTGGCCGTGCATGGCACGCAAGGTGCCGCGTCGGCCAGCGTGCGCGAGACGGTCGATGGCCTGACCGAGTCGGTGGTGCGCGCTTTGCTGCGCTCGCGCCCGGGCGGCGGCACCTTCCACATTGAAGACGTGCAAGACCACGTCGAGCTCGGCCTGATGCGCGGGGGCCACCATGAAGTGGCCCGCGCCTACGTGCTCTACCGCGAGCGCCGTTCGCAGGAGCGTGCCAAGCAGGGCGCGCCGGCCGTCGCCGCCGAGCCCGCTCTCTTCGTGACCGACGGCGGCCAGCGTGTGCCGCTCGACATGGGCCGCCTGCAGACGCTGGTCGAGTCCGCCTGCGAAGGCCTGGGCGCCGACGTGAAGCCCGAGCCCATCCTGGCCGAGACCAAGCGCAACCTGTACGACGGCGTGCCCATCGACGAAGTGCACAAGGCCGCCATCCTGGCCGCCCGCACCCTGATCGAGAAGGACCCGGGCTACACCCGTGCCACCGCGCGCCTGCTGCTGCACACCATCCGCAAGGAAATCATCGGCGAGGAGCTGCTTCAGTCCGAGATGCAGACCCGCTACGCCGAGTACTTCCCGACCTTCATCAAGAAGGGCGTGCAGGCCGAGCTGCTCGACGAAAAGCTGATGCAGTACGACCTGGCCAAGCTGGGCGCCGCGCTCAAGGCCGACCGCGACCTGCAGTTCGACTACCTGGGCCTGCAGACCCTGTACGACCGCTACTTCCTGCACGTCAACGACGTGCGCATCGAGATGCCGCAGGCCTTCTACATGCGCGTCGCCATGGGCCTGGCGCTGAACGAGATTGACCGCGAAGCCCGCGCCATCGAGTTCTACGAAGTGCTGTCGACCTTCGACTTCATGTCGAGCACGCCGACGCTCTTCAACTCGGGCACGCACCGC
Source organism: Piscinibacter sp. HJYY11 (assembly GCF_016735515.1). Taxonomy (NCBI): domain Bacteria; kingdom Pseudomonadati; phylum Pseudomonadota; class Betaproteobacteria; order Burkholderiales; family Sphaerotilaceae; genus Piscinibacter; species Piscinibacter sp. HJYY11. The sequence goes on from NZ_JAERQZ010000001.1 coordinate 4,422,636, forward strand.
TCGCAGCTGTCGAGCTGCTACCTGACGACCGTGGCCGACGACCTCGACGGCATCTATGAAGCGCTGAAGGAAAACGCGCTGCTGTCCAAGTTCGCCGGCGGCCTGGGCAATGACTGGACCAACGTGCGCGCCCTCGGCTCGCACATCAAGGGCACCAACGGCAAGAGCCAGGGTGTCGTGCCGTTCCTGAAGGTGGTCAACGACACCGCCGTGGCCGTGAACCAGGGTGGCAAGCGCAAGGGCGCCGTCTGCGCCTACCTCGAGAGCTGGCACCTCGACATCGAGGAGTTCCTGGAGCTGCGAAAGAACACCGGCGACGACCGCCGCCGCACCCACGACATGAACACGGCGAACTGGATTCCCGACCTGTTCATGCGCCGCGTGATGGAAGGAGGCGACTGGACGCTCTTCTCGCCGTCCACCTGCCCCGACCTGCACGACAAGTTCGGCAAGGCCTTCGAAGAGGCCTACACCGCCTACGAGGCCAAGGCCGCCCGCGGCGAGATCAAGCTCTTCAAGAAGATGCCGGCCAAGGACCTGTGGCGCCGCATGCTCTCGATGCTGTTCGAGACCGGCCACCCCTGGATCACCTTCAAGGACGCCTGCAACGTGCGCTCACCCCAGCAGCATGCGGGCGTGGTGCACAGCAGCAATCTCTGCACCGAGATCACGCTCAACACCAACGAGAGCGAGATCGCCGTCTGCAACCTGGGCTCGGTCAACCTCGTCCATCACCTGAAGGACGGCCCGGACGGCCGCAAGGTCATCGACCACGCCAAGCTGAAGAAGACGGTCGCGACCGCGATGCGCATGCTCGACAACGTGATCGACATCAACTACTACGCCGTCAAGAAGGCTCGCGACTCCAACCTGCGCCACCGCCCGGTCGGCCTGGGGATCATGGGCTTCCAGGACGCGCTGTATGAGCTGCGCACCCCCTACGCTTCGCAAGAGGCGGTGGAGTTCGCCGACCGCTCGATGGAAGCCGTCTGCTACTACGCCTACTGGGCCTCGACCGAACTGGCGCAGGAGCGTGGCCGCTATTCCAGCTACCGCGGCTCGCTGTGGGACCGCGGCATCCTCCCGCTCGACTCGCTGGAACTGCTGGCCGAGCAGCGTGGCGGCTACGTCGACGTGGACCGCAGCACCAGCCTCGACTGGAGCCTGCTGCGCAGCCGCATCAGCGAGCACGGCATGCGCAACTCCAACTGCGTGGCCATCGCCCCGACGGCGACCATCTCCAACATCATCGGCGTCAGTGCCTCGATCGAGCCGAGCTTCGGCAACCTTTCGGTCAAGTCGAACCTGTCGGGTGAGTTCACCGTCGTCAACGAGTACCTCGTGCGCGACCTGAAGAAGCTCAACCTCTGGGACGACGTGATGGTCATGGACCTCAAGCACTTCGACGGCTCGCTGCGCCGCATCGACCGTGTGCCCGAGGACCTGAAGGACCTCTACGCCACCGCCTTCGAGATCGAGACGCAGTGGCTGGTCGAGGCCGCGGCACGTCGCCAGAAGTGGATCGACCAGGCTCAGTCGCTCAACATCTACATGGCCGGCGCCTCGGGCAAGAAGCTCGACGAGACGTACAAGCTGGCGTGGGTGCGTGGCCTCAAGACCACCTACTACCTGCGCACGATCAGCGCTTCGCAGACCGAGAAGTCGACGGTGAAAGCAGGCCAGCTGAACGCGGTGTCGAGCGGTGCTTCTTCCTCGATGATCGCCGCGCCAGTCACTGCAATGCCGGCTGCATTGAGCGTCGATGCGGAGCCCGCGACCGATGTGAAGTTCTGCGCGATCGACGACCCGACGTGTGAGGCCTGTCAGTGACGTGATGAGTGCTCTGATGGGCGACGCGATGCATCTCGTGTCGTGCTCATCAACGCTTCGCGAGTTGCTGTGCAGCATCGAATATCGATGCGACACAGCAACAGCGAAGCGGCCGCAATGTCAATAAGTGCTTGGTGTTTAGACACAACACTCCGATAATTCAACCGCACAGGAAATCCACCATGTTGGTTTGGGAAGAAGACCTTAAGCCCTCGAGCAATCACAAGACGAACCCCGCGCAGAGCCTCCCCGTTCAAGCGCGTGTGGCCGTGTCGTCTCCGGTCTTCGCAGATTCCGTTGCCCCTGTCGCCGCTACCGTTTCCGCTTCGCTGAACACTGCCGACACCCATCGGGTGAAGGCCGCCGACAAGCGCATCATCAACGGCAAGACCGACGTCAACCAGCTCGTCCCCTTCAAGTACAAGTGGGCCTGGGAGAAGTACCTCGCCACCTGCGCCAACCACTGGATGCCGCAGGAAGTGAACATGTCGCGCGACATCGCGCTCTGGAAAGACCCGAACGGTCTGACCGAAGACGAGCGTCGCATCATCAAGCGCAACCTCGGCTTCTTCGTCACCGCCGATTCGCTGGCCGCCAACAACATCGTGCTCGGCACCTACCGGCACATCACCGCGCCCGAGTGCCGCCAGTTCCTGCTGCGCCAGGCCTTCGAAGAAGCGATCCACACCCACGCGTATCAGTACATCGTGGAGTCGCTGGGTCTCGACGAAAGCGAGATCTTCAACGCCTACAACGAAGTCAAGTCGATCCGCGACAAGGACGAATTCCTGATCCCGTTCATCAACGCGATCATGGACGCCAACTTCCACACCGGCACCCCGGCCAACGACCAGACGCTGCTCAAGTCGCTGATCGTCTTCGCCTGCCTGATGGAAGGGCTCTTCTTCTACGTCGGCTTCACGCAGATCCTCGCGCTCGGCCGCCAGAACAAGATGACCGGCGCCGCCGAGCAGTACCAGTACATCCTGCGAGACGAGTCGATGCACTGCAACTTCGGCATCGACCTCATCAACCAGATCAAGTTGGAGAACCCGCATTTGTGGACGGCCGAATTCAAGGCCGAAATCCGGGCTCTTTTCATGAAAGCAGTTGAGTTGGAATATCGCTACGCTGAAGACACCATGCCGCGCGGCGTGCTGGGCCTCAACGCATCGATGTTCAAAGGTTATCTGCGTTACATCGCCAACCGGCGGGCCACGCAGATCGGTTTGGAAGAGCTCTTCCCGAACGAGGAAAACCCGTTCCCATGGATGAGCGAAATGATTGACCTGAAGAAGGAACGCAACTTCTTCGAGACGCGCGTCATCGAGTACCAATCGGGTGGCGCGCTCTCGTGGGATTGACGTTCTACCGGTAGCAGCAAGCGCGGCAGGTCGTAGTGGCAGATCAAGATTCGCGATGCATTCGATTCACCGACACAGAAGCGGTGAGCAGTGCGTCGCAACCCCATTCACCGGATCGGGGCGCCCCTCCTGGGCAGACTTTCGGACGGTGAATAGCTGCGGAGTGTCGACACGTCGTCGGGGCAACGCAGTGCTTTTTCAACTTGATCAAGGAGAAATGTAATGGCAACTGCAAAGAAACCTGCCGCCAAGAAGGCCGCAGCCAAGAAGCCCGCGGCGAAGAAGGCCGCAGCGAAGAAGCCGGCAGCCAAGAAGGCCGCCGCCAAGAAGCCGGCAGCCAAGAAGGCCGCGGCTAAGAAGCCGGCAGCCAAGAAGGTTGCGGCCAAGAAGCCGGCAGCCAAGAAGGCTGCAGCGAAGAAGCCGGCAGCCAAGAAGGCCGCTGCGAAGAAGCCTGCTGCGAAGAAGGCTGCTGCCAAGAAGCCGGCTGCGAAGAAGGCCGCTGCGAAGAAGCCTGCTGCGAAGAAGGCTGCGAAGAAGCCTGCTGCGAAGAAGGCCAAGAAGCCTGCTGCGAAGAAGGCCGCTGCCGCGCCTGCTGCCCCTGCTGCTGCGAAGCCCGCTGCAGCAGCTCCGGCGGCCAAGACTGCGCTCAGCCCCGCTGCTGCATGGCCTTTCCCGACGGGCGCCAAGCCCTGAGGCGACGAGGTCTCTCGACGAAACCCGGCTCCGGCCGGGTTTTTTTATGGGTCAGAGCCCCAGCGCGCCGCGGTCGATGACGTGGTTCTGCCCGCCGCGGCAGGCGATCTTGAGCGCACCGATGCGGTTGCCGAGCTCGACGCACCGCGTGAGCTCCCAGCCGCGCTCCAGGCCGTACAGCAGGGCGCCGCGGAAGGCATCGCCGCAGCCCGTCGGGTCGACCACCTCGGCCGCCTTCACGCCCGCGACATGCGTGCGCTGGCCCTTCTGCCAGACCTCGCAGCCATCGGCGCCGAGCGTGACGATCACGCCCTTCAGGTGTGAGTTCGACAGTTGCTCCAGCGACTTGCCGGTGCGCTCGCACAGCATGCGGCCTTCGTAGTCGTTCACCGCGACCCAGGTCGCCTGCTGCACGAAGGCGTTGAGCTCGTCACCGTTGAACATCGGCAGGCCCTGGCCGGGGTCGAAGATGAACGGCACGCCGGCCTTCGCGAACTGCTCGGCGTGCTGCAGCATCGCGTCGCGTCCGTCGGGGGCGACGATGCCGATCGCGATGTCTTTCCGGCCGGCGGGCACGGTCGTCAGGTGAGCCGACTGCATGGCGCCCGGGTGGAAAGCAGTGATCTGGTTGTTGTCCTGGTCGGTGATGATGATGGCCTGAGCGGTGTAGGTCTCGCTGATCGTCCGCACGAACTCCGTGCTCGCGCCCCAGGCCTTGAAGCGCGCCAGGTAGTCCTGCCCGTCGGCGCCCACGGCGGCCATCACCAGCGGCTCACCACCTAGCTGGCGCAGCGTGTAGGCGATGTTGCCGGCGCAGCCGCCGAACTCGCGGCGCAGCGTGGGCACGAGGAACGACACGTTCAGGATGTGCACCTGCTCCGGCAGGATCTGCTCGGCGAAGCGCCCCGGGAAGGTGGTGATCGTGTCGAAGGCGAGCGAGCCGCAGATGAGTGCAGACATGGGTGAACTCCGGAAGGGGGTGAAAAGGGGAATGCCGGTCGGGCCGTCAGGGGTAGAAGGCCTCGACCGTGTAGCCGTTGACGCGGCGAGGATCCGATGAAGAGAACACCAGCTGCAAGGTCGCCTCGCTGCCCGGCGCGAGCACCGGCGGGTTGACGCGGAAGTCCGCGGGAGCAAGTGCCTTGCGGGCGAGCAGCTGCTCCGCCGAGTCGGTGAGCTCGAGGTCGATCCAGGGCATGGACAGGGTCATCGTGCCGCGGTTGCGCAGCACGAGCGAGAGCCGATAGCCATTGCCGCCCGGCGCGGGCGACAGGGTGCTGCTGTCGACCACCACGTCGTCGATGCGGCGGGGCGGCTGCAACTGGCAGCCGAGCCACTCGCAACCCATGGCGAGCGCCGGCCGCGTGGCTGGCCATCGGGCGGCCCAGAGGTCGCGGAAGTGAAAGCCGGCCTGGCCGAGCAGGACGGCCGCGAGCAGCAGGAACAGCACGCTGAGCAGCACGCGCATCGCGGGGCTGCGCCAGCGCTCGCGCTGCTTGGCCTCCTGCACGAAGCCCGGGCCGCGGCGTGCGGCTTCAAGCTGGGCCCGCGCCGACTTCACCGACGAGCGGGGAATGCCAGTGCCGCCCCCTGACGCCTTTCGCCGCCGTTCGGATTCGAGCGGCTGGTCGTCGAGCAAGGCTTCGTTGAAACGCGCTTCGGCGAAGTCGCGCTTGTCGCGGCTCTTGACCGATTGCGCCGGCGTCTGGTCGACGTCAGCCTGCTCGGGCTGGAAGAAGCGCGAGTGGATGCGGTCGTTGTCGCTGAGCTGGAAGACATCGTCGTCGTCGGGCGGCTCGGACTGCGGGTCGTACGACGCAGCGACGGAGGCGGCCGGTGGGGCCGGCGGTGCAGGGGGCGGTTTCCAGTTGGGTGGGGCGTCGCGCTCCAGGTCGAACAGCCCCTCGATCGCGTTGAAGACCTCGTTGCAGCGGCCGCAGCGCACCCAGCCTTCGGATACCTTGAGCTGGTCTTGAACGACTCGGAAGACGGTGCCGCAGTTGATGCAACGAGTGGCCAGGCTCATGGCGAAATCATGCCATGCCGATTCATGCGCGCCGTTGTGCCGTCATCAGGATCCACCCGTCCTCGGTGTCGCTGACGTCCAGCGCCACCCAGGGGGCGTAGGCCTCCTTCAGCTCTTCCGCCTGGCGTTCGAGGATGCCGGCGAGCACCAAGTGTCCGCCTGGCTTGACGTGTCCGCACAACAAAGGCGCCAGCAGCTTCAGCGGTGTGGCGAGGATGTTGGCCAGCACGAGGTCGTACTCGCCCTTCGCCGCATCGGGCAGGCCGGCCTGCAGCGTCACCTGGTTCGCGCTGGCATTGGCTTTCGTCGACACCACGGCGGCCGGATCGATGTCGACCGCGTCGATCAGCTGAGCGCCATGCAGCGCCGCACCGATGGCAAGGATGCCCGAGCCGCAGCCGTAGTCGAGCACGCGAGGCCAGGCTGTCGCGTGCTGCGCCGTCCAGCGCAGGCACATGCGGGTCGTGGGATGTGTGCCGGTGCCGAAGGCGAGGCCGGGGTCGAGGCGGATGAAGCGCTTCGCTTCGGCGGGCGGCTCGTGCCAGGTCGGCACGATCCAGAAGTCGCGCGTGATGGACACCGGCGAAAACTGCGACTGCGTGAGCCGCACCCAGTCTTCATCGGGCACCGCCTGCAGCGACTGCACGTGGACGCCTTGCGCCCAGTCTTGCGCCAGCAACAACGTGGCGGCATCGGTGGCGGTCTCTTCACGCTCGAAGAGCGCCTTCACCACCGAGCGTTGCCAGCCGCCACGCGGCGCCGGCATGCCGGGCTCGCCGAAGAGCGCCTGCTCATGGGCGGTGTCGGCGTCGGCGTCTTCCACCGAGACCGACAGCGCCTCCAGCTCGTCCATCAGCGCATCGGAGACGGGCTCCACCAGCGCTTCAGGTACGACGAGCAGCAGCTCCAGCATTGCTCAGCGCTTGTGGTGCGACATCCAGCCCTCGAGGTAATGGATGCTGGTTCCACCCTCGATGAACTTCGCGTCGGCCATCAGCTCGCGATGCAGCGGGATGTTGGTGAGGATGCCCTCGACCACCGTCTCCGACAGTGCGATGCGCATGCGCGCGAGTGCCTGGTCGCGTGTGTCGCCGTGGGTGATGATCTTGCCGATCATCGAGTCGTAGTTCGGCGGCACGAAGTAGTTGGTGTACGCATGCGAGTCGACCCGCACACCGGGCCCGCCCGGCGCGTGCCAGGTCGTGATGCGGCCGGGCGAGGGGGTGAACTTGTACGGGTCTTCGGCGTTCACGCGGCACTCGATGGCGTGGCCGCGCATCTGGATCTGCCGCTGCGTGAAGGGCAGCTTCTCGCCGGCGGCCACGCGGATCTGCATCTGCACGATGTCGACGCCGGTCACGAGCTCGGTCACCGGGTGCTCCACCTGCACGCGGGTGTTCATCTCGATGAAGTAGAACTCGCCGTTCTCGTACAGGAACTCGAAGGTGCCGGCACCGCGGTAGCCGATCTTCTTGCAGGCGGCGGCGCAGCGCTCGCCGATGCGCTCGATCACGCGGCGCGGGATGCCCGGCGCCGGCGCTTCCTCGATGATCTTCTGGTGACGGCGCTGCATGGAGCAGTCACGCTCGCCCAGCCAGACGGCGTTCTTGTGCTCGTCGGCCAGCACCTGGATCTCGATGTGGCGCGGGTTCTCGAGGAATTTCTCCATGTAGACCGCCGGGTTGCCGAAGGCGGCGCCCGCTTCGGCCTTGGTGGTCTGCACCGCGTGCAGCAGCGCGGCTTCTGTGTGCACCACGCGCATGCCGCGGCCACCGCCGCCGCCGGCGGCCTTGATGATCACCGGGTAGCCCACCGCACGGCCGATCTTGACGATCTCCTTCGGGTCGTCGGGCAGCGCGCCTTCCGAGCCGGGCACGCAGGGCACGCCCGACTTGATCATGGCCTGCTTGGCCGAGACCTTGTCGCCCATGATGCGGATCGACTCGGGCGTCGGGCCGATGAAGGTGAAGCCGCTTTGCTCCACACGTTCGGCGAAGTCGGCGTTCTCGGACAGGAAGCCGTAGCCGGGGTGAATGGCTTCGGCGTCGGTCACCTCGGCGGTCGAGATGATCGCCGGCATGTTGAGGTAGCTCTGGGCCGAGGCGGCCGGGCCGATGCACACGGCCTCGTCGGCGAGCTTCACGTATTTCGCGTCGCGGTCGGCTTCAGAGTAGACGACGACCGACTTGACGCCCATCTCCCGGCACGCGCGCTGGATGCGCAGTGCGATCTCGCCTCGGTTGGCGATGAGAATTTTCTTGAACATGGCCCGCGCCTTATTCGATGACGAACAAGGGCTGCCCGAATTCCACGGCCTGGCCGTTCTGTGCCAGCACCTGCGTCACCGTGCCGGCCTTGTCGGCCTCGATCTCGTTCATGATCTTCATCGCTTCGATGATGCAGATCGGGTCGCCTTCCTTGACCACCGTGCCGACCGTGGCGAAGGGCTTGGCGCCAGGGCTGGCCGCACCGTAGAAGGTGCCGACCATCGGCGACTTGACGATGTGGCCGGTCGGGGCGGCAGGGGCAGCTTCGGGGGCCGGCGCGGCGACCGGCGCTGCGGCCGCCACCGGTGCGGCGGCTGCGACCTGCGGGGGCGCCGCCTGGTAGACCACCGGCTGGGCGGCCACGGCCACGGCGGCCGGGTCGCTCTTGACGATGCGCACCTTGCCATCGGCTTCAGTGATCTCAAGCTCGGAGATGTTCGATTCAGACACCAAGTCGATCAGCGTCTTCAGTTTGCGCAGGTCCATGTGTTCTCCAACTCCTGTCGTTATGGGGCGGCCGATCGCCAGCGAGGGCGACGTGCCGGGTCAGGCCCTAGGCCTTCTTGGGGCCGCGCTTGAGCGCATGGCCCAGGGCCAGGCGGTATCCATCGGCGCCCAGCCCGACGATCACGCCTTCGGCGAGATCGGAAAAATAAGAATGGTGGCGGAATGGCTCGCGACGGTGCACATTCGACAGGTGCACTTCGATGAACGGGATCGCGACACCCGCGAACGCATCACGCAAGGCCACGCTGGTGTGCGTGAAGGCGCCTGGGTTGATGATCACGAAGTCGGTGCCGTCGAGCCGTGTGGCCTGAACACGGTCGATCAGCGCGCCCTCGTGGTTGCTCTGGAAGCTTTCGAGGGACGACCCGGCATCGGAGGCGATCTTCGCGAGTTCTGCGTTGATCTGATCCAAAGTCGTCGAGCCATAGACTGCTGGCTCGCGGGTGCCGAGCAGATTGAGGTTGGGGCCGTGCAGGACGAGGATCTTCATGGCTTCAAAAGCGAAGGCCGGACTTTACGCGTTTTTGAGCGCTGATCCGCGCAGGAAGCCAAATTATTGCCCTGAGGCGAACTTTTCAGCCCAAATCGCCAGGTCTTCCGGCTTGAGAAGCCCGAGTTTGCGGAAGACGGCCTTGCCTTGGCGATCGAAGGCGACGCTGAAGGGCAGTGCGCCGCTCGGGTTGCCCAGGTTGCGGCTCAGGTCCACGCCGTTCAGCCCGGCCAGACCGATCGGAAACGTGATTGGCAGCTTGCCGAGAAATTCGCGCACAGGCGTCGGGCTGTCGATCGCCAGGCCGACCACGTGCCAGCCTTTGGCCTTGTGCTCTTTATAGAAGGCGTCGAGGAGCGGCATTTCCTTCACGCAGGGCGCGCACCAGGTCGCCCAGAAATTGAGCACCACCGGCTGGCCGCGCAAGCTGGCCATCGAAAGCTCGCCACCTTCCGGCCGTTCGAAGCGCTCACGCCAGACGGCCTGCTCGGCACCGGCGTCGGCCTCCGTTTCGCGGTGGCGCCACCAGGCCCAGCCCGCACCGCCGGCGGCCGCAACGACCCCCACACCGCCGGTGAGCAGGGCATTGCGGCGGTTCATGGGGCGCTGTCGTCCAGCAGCCGGCGCAGCGCTGCGAGGTCGCCCCGCTCGGACTGGCCGCGCCCGTCGGGCTTCAGCGCGCCGCGCAGGTCGTCGTGGTCGAGGATGCTCATGTGCACGGTGACCGGCTCGCCTAGCTCGGGGCTCATGCTGCTGACGGTCAGCACGTCGATCGGCTCGCCGCGCGGGCCGCTGATCGTGCCGACGTCGTAGTCGACGCGCTTGTCGATGAAGGTCAGCTCAGCCTGCTTCGAGTCGTCGCAGTAGAGCTGCAGGTGCACGCTGGACAGGCGGGTCGCCGTGCCGCGCCAGACGGCGCCGGTGAGGTGAGGCCGCAAGTCTTGCAGGCGCTCCATCCAGAGCAGGGCCACCTTGCGCATGGCGAGCAGTTCGCCCGGCTGGGTGTCGGCGCAGAAGAGCTCGATGTACGAGCGCACCTCGTCTTCCACCTCGTCGTTGCCCGGCAGGTCGACCGCCCGCACGCTGCCGCGGCCGAGCAGCTTGGCCGCACGGCGCTTGGCCGGGCCGTATTCCATGCCTTCTTCGACGATGAGGCGCGCGGCCGTGCTGGCCACTTCGGCGCTGAGTGGGGTGCCCATGCGGTGGATTCTAGGAAGCCGAGGAATGCCGCCTCACGGCAATTCCACAGCCCCCATGCGGGCGACCACGGTGCTGGCACGGCCCATCACGTAGGCCGAGTTCGGCCGTTTCTCGAAGCGCTTGGGGGCCGGCAGCATCACCGCCAGCCGCGCTGCGGGGTAGGGACCGAGCTTGTCGGCGTTGACGTGGAAGTAGTGGCGCGCCGCGGCCTGCGCGCCGAAGAGGCCTTCGCCCCACTCCACGTTGTTCAGGTAGATCTCGAGGATGCGCCGCTTGGAGAGTGCGCCTTCGAGCATGAAGGTGATGACGAATTCCTGCCCCTTGCGCAGGAAGTTGCGCTCGCCGCTGAGGAAGAGGTTCTTCGCCAGCTGCTGCGTGATCGTGGAGCCGCCGACGATCTTGGCCGTGGCCTTGGGTTTCTCCGGCGGCGGCCGGTTGCTGCGCGCGGCCTGCTTGGCCTGGCGTTCGTTGATGCGCTCGGCCTGGGCTTCGGCGCGCAGGTTTTTCTCCCACGCCTTTTCGAGCGCTTCCCACTCCACGCCGCTGTGTTCGGCGAAGCCGGCGTCTTCGGACGCGATCACGGCGCGCTTCAGGTGGTCGGAGATGCGGTCGCCGTCCATCCACTGCTGGCTCCAGAGGAGCTGGTGCTGCTCGGCGACGATGCGGCGCATCTCCGAGCGCTGGAAGGTGGTGGACTGCGGGTCGACGACATTCATCATCGCGATGCGCACGAGGAAATAGATCTGCAGCGACAGGCCGCACAGCACGACCAGGCCGACGATGCGCAGCAGGTGGGCGAGGGTGCTTTTCATGTCGCGGCCAGGCGCGCGCGCAGCGCTGCGAGCACCGGCGCGGTCTCCGGTGTGACGCCGCGCCAGATGTGGAAGGCCTCGGCCGCCTGTTCGACCAGCATGCCCAGGCCGTCACGTGCTTTTGCGCCGTGTTGGGTGGCCCACTGCATGAACCCTGCGGCCGCAGGGCCGTACATCATGTCGAGCGCCAGGCCGCCTGGGCTGAGCACCTTCGGCGAGACCGGGATGGCAGCGCCTTGCAGGCTGGTCGCGGTGGCGTTGACGACCACGTCGAAGGCCTTGCCCGCTGAATCGAGGCGGCTTGCCGAGAGCGTCACGCCGTGGGCATAGGCGAGCTCGGCATGCCGCCGCACCAGCGCCTCGGCCTTGTCGACGCTGCGGTTGGCCACCACGATCTCCTGCGGCCCGGCCTCGATCAGCGGCCCGAGCGCCCCGGCCGCCGCACCGCCGGCGCCCACCAGCAACACCCGCCGGCCTTGCAGCTTCACGCCGGCGTTGCGCTCGATGTCGCGCACGAGGCCGATGCCATCGCTGTTGTCGGCGTACCAGCCTTCGGCATCGAAACGCAGCACGTTGGCTGCTTCGGCCAGCGTGGCGCGCGGGCTGCGGCGCCTGGCCAGGCGGTAGGCGTCGGTCTTGAACGGCACCGTCACGTTGCAGCCGCGACCGCCGCCGTCGGCGAAGGCCTGCACCGTGGCCTCGAAGCCATCGAGCGGGCACAGCAGCCGGTCATAGGCCACGGGCTGGCCGGTCGCCTGGGCGAACTGGGCGTGGATGAACGGGGACTGGCTGTGCTCGACCGGGTTGCCGGCGACGACGTAACGGTCCATCGGCTATCGGCTCGTGGAACTGAGGGTGGTTTCCAGCGCTTCGCCCTTGGTGAACCGGAATCGTGTCGTGATGACGAGCTGGTCGGCCTGCTTGCGCATGGCGCTGGTGAAGGCGCCGTAGGGCGCCGCGGCGAGCACGATGGACACGGCCCGCTTGTCGAGGATGGTCGAGCCGGAGGGTTTGTCGATCTTCGTTTCGAGCACGCGGCCGGCGGCGTCGACGACGATCACCATCGTCAGCTCGCCGTGCAGCGGCTTGCCCTGGTGCGTGGGGAAGTTGCGCGTGCCCCGCTCTTCGACCTTGCGGCGAAGCTGGTCGTAGTAGACGGCGTAGACCTCGCCCACCGTGCCCGGGCTGATGAATTTCTTCTTGGGCCGCGCGTTTTCCTCGCGGATGCGCTTTTCGATCTCGGCCACCATCTGGAGCAGCTGGCGGCGGTGTTCTTCCTGCGCGCGTTCCTTGGGATTGCCGCTGTCGCGCTTGGGGTCGGGCTGGGGCAGTGCGGCGAGTTCACGCTTGATGTTGGCCAGCAGCTGCTGCTGGGCTTCCTGCAGCTCCTCGATCTGCTTGCGCGTGTCTTGCGCGGCATCGCCGATCTCGGTGACGGCAGCACTCGGCAGCGGCGAGGTGGCGCGGCCCTGGTCGAACTCGCCGCCACCTGCCAGGTTGTGCTGGGCGATGGCCTGGGCCTTGGTCGGCCTTTCGTTCGAGCGCGCATTGACGAGGATCACTTCCAGCGGCGTGTCTTGAAACGCGCGGGTGAAACCCTCGGGGTCCACGGCCGGCCAGGCCAGCAGTGCGGCGTGCACGACGACCGACACACCGAGCGAAACCTGGAGGACCGAGAACTTGGCCATGGACAAGGTCAGACAGAGGGCGACGATGCTACCGCGGTCGCGGTGGGTTGTTCCTCGGTTGCATCCCCTTGCACATCGATGGCCAACGTGAGCGGGCCGGCGGTGGCTTCCGCGTCCTCGATCTCGGCGTCTTCGATCACCGCATCATCGGACCGGGTCGACGGGTCGTCCAGGCGCTGCAGCACGTTGGCATGCACGTCGAGCGTGAGCAGGTCGGTGCCGGTGACGCGCACCCGAACGAGCGCGCCGCGCGGCAGGCGCTCGGCGCCCACCGCCTTGAAGACGAGCGGCAGGGTCTCGGCGCGCACCAGGCCATCCTTCATCACGGCGGCGTCGAGCTCCTGCAGCCCGTGTTGCGCCAGGTACTGCAGCGTCCAGTAGCGCTCGATGCCCGACTGGTAGCCGTTGTAGGCGGTGTAGGCCGCATCGAAGCTCGAGATGATGGAGAAAAGCGCTGCATCCTTCGGCTTGAAGGGCGCGGCGAGCGCGGCGGTGCGGCCATGCCGGGCGCACGCGATGATCTGCCACTGGTTCACGAGGTCGACATAACGGCGCAGCGGCGAGGTGGCCCAGGTGTACTGCGCCACGCCCATGCCGGCGTGCGGTGCGGCCTTGGTCCCCATGCGCACCTTCACGCCGGGTGCCATGCTGGCCTGGCTGCGGTAGATGCCGGGCACGCCCAGCTCGTGCAGCCAGCCGCCCCAGGTGCTGTTGGCAAGGATCATGGCCTCGGCCACGATCAGGTCGAGCGGGGCACCGCGGGTGCGCGTGCTGATGAGCACGGTCTCGTCGCCCTGCGGCTCGCGACCGTCGTTGCCTTCGAGACGGAAGTTGTAGTCGGGCCGGTTGAAGTTCTCGGGCTTGCCGCGCACCACTTCGCGTGCGGCCTTCAGGTGCCGGGCCAGGCGGAAGGCGAAGGCCAGCTCGGCGGCGTGCGGGTAGTCGGCTGGCGCCTCGCCGGTCAGGCTTGCTTCGGTGATCACCGCATCGAGCTGGTCGTGGCGCAAGTTGGCCACGATGGGCACACGCTCGAGCTTCGTCTCGCTGCCCTTCACGGCGAGCGTGGCTTCGTCGTAGCTCACGTAGAGCGACACCGCCGGGCACTCGCGCCCTTCCATCAGCGTGTAGGTCTGCACCACCTCGTCGGGCAGCATCGTGAGCTTGTAGCCCGGCATGTAGACGGTCGACAGCCGATCGCGCGCGACCTTGTCGACCGCACCTTCCGGCGTGATCGCCAGGCCCGGCGCGGCGATGTGGATGCCGAACACCACCGTGCCCGTGCCCAGGCCTTGCACCGACAGTGCATCATCGATCTCGGTGGTCTGTGAATCGTCGATCGAGAAGGCCTGCACGCCGGCAAGCGGCAGCTTGTCCTTGATCTCGGGTGCGCTGAGCGCCGGGAAAGCCGTGCCCTTGGGGAAGTTCTCGAAGAGGAAGCGCTTCCAGTGGAACTGGTAGGGCGAGTCGATCGCGCCGGCGGCCTTCAGCAGGTCGAGCGGTGCGGTGTGCGACAGCCTCGACGCTTCGACCACGGCCTTGTACTCGGCCGCGTTCTTGTCGGGCTTGAAAAGGATCTTGTAGAGCTGCTCGCGCACGGGGGCCGGGCACTGGCCGGCCACCAGCTCCTGCGCCCAGGCGTCGATCTGCGCGGCGAGCTGCTTCTTGCGCTCGATGCCGAGCAACGCGGCTTTCACGATCTCTTCCGGCGCCTTCTTGAACTGGCCCTTGCCGAGCCGGCGGAAGTAGTGCGGCGCTTCGAAGAGTCGGAAAAGCGCCGCCGCCTGCTGCGCGGGCGTGGCCTTGTCGTTGAAGTAATCGCGCGCCAGGTCCGCAAAGCCGAAGTCGCTGTCGGGCGCGAATTCCCACGCAAGGTCGAGGTCGATGTCTTGCGCGAGGCGCTGGCCTTCGGCCAGCAGCTGGGCGGGGGTGGGCTGCTCGAATCTCAGCAGCACGTTGGCGGATTTCACTTTCACGCGCTTGCCGGAGTCGAGCTCAATCTGCATCGAGGTGTCGGCTTCGGACATCACGCGGCCGGCGTGGAACTTCCCGGCGTCATCAAACAATGCGTACATGGCCCGGATTGTCGTCGCTCACGGGGACGGTCCCAGTTCAAGGAAATGCAACAGATGCGGCAGGTGCTCGTCGAAGTCCGACAGCGCGTGGTCGCTGCCCTCGACGATGCGCAGGTGGCCGCCCCGGTACCGATCGCTCATCTCGCGCCAGCTCAGCACCTCGTCGCCTGTTGCGATCACCGCGAAATACGAGGCCGGGTGGGCCAGCCGTCCGGGTGTCATCTGGCGCAGCTCGTCGACATACTCCGGGCGAAAGAAGAAGCGGTCGTCGCTGTGCCAGGCGGTCGTCTCGCCGATGTGGCGCGCGAGGTCGCGCGCCGGATCGACGGCGGGGTTGAGCAGCACCGCCTTGCAGCCCAGCCGCTCGGCCATCACGGTGGCATAGAAGCCGCCGAGCGAGCTGCCGACGATGGCCATGCGGTCGAGCGGCCAGCGGCTCACGCCATGCTCGAGCAGCTGCACCGCTTCGCGCGGCGAGGGCGGCAGCTGCGGGCACCACCAGGTGAGGCGGGGCGCGTGCTCGCGCACCCACTCGGCCATGCGCGTGGCCTTGGCCGACCGTGGCGACGAGCGAAAACCGTGCAGATACAACAGATGGGTGGGTGTCATGGGAACCGTGCCGGCGCGGTCGGCTCGAAGCGAGTCGCCGCGAGTCAGGAGGCGGGGCCGCTCAGTGTGCCCGACTCCACAATCTCGGCCCGTGCCGCGGGTTGTCGGCCGGCCTAAACTGGCCTGCGCAAGCTCGTTCTTCACAAGGATTCTTCGTGAACGCATTCGCCGCTGGTTTCTCGCTTCGCCCGCTGGGGCTGGCCCTCGCCGTGTCGCTGATGTTGCAGGCCTGTGCCACGCCTGCACCCACGACGAGCGCGACCGCCAAGCCCACGCCGCTCGAGAAAGCCAACAGCCGCGCCGTGCCGGCGCCGGTGGGGGGCGCCACGCCGCCGGCACCGGCCGCCGCCGCGGCTGCCTCGGCAGCGGCTTCGGGCGTGGCCGGCACCACGCCGCCGCGCCCCGAGCCGGGGGCACCGCGGCCCTTCGACGAGGTCATCAAGGGCGCCACCCAGCAGGCCGGCTTCGTGCCCATCTGGCGCAAGGACGACCGTATCTGGCTCGAGATCCCCACCGAGCGGCTCGACCAGCCTTTCCTGCTGTCGGTCAACGTGGCCGGTTCGGTGGGCGAGCGCGGCCTCTATGCGAGCCAGATGGGGCCGTCTTGGCTGGCGACCTTCCGCAAGATCGGCACCAGCCAGATGCAGCTGATCGCGCTCAACAACAGCTTCATCAGCAGCACGCCGGCGATGAAGGCCGCGGTGGAGCAGGGCTTCTCGCACAGCCTGCTCGGCTCGGCCGCCATCGCAAGCGCGCCGCACCCGCAGCGCAAGTCGGTGCTGATCGATGCCGGCTTCCTGCTCACCGACATCCCGGGCTATTCCACGCGCATCGAAGCGGCCTTCCGCATGCCGTACTCGCTGGACCGCGGCAACTCCTTCTTCGAGAAGACGCGCGTGAGCGACGAGATGACCACCGTCAACGCGCGTGTGCACTTCTCCACCTCGCGCATCCCGGCGCCGCCGCTCACCCCGAGCCCGGTGCCCACGCCGCCGCCGCCCTCGGCCACGCCCGATGCGCGCAGCATGTTCGTCGGCTTCGTCTACAGCTTCACCAAGCTGCCCGACACGCCGATGGCGCCGCGCAGGACCGACCCGCGGCTCGGCCATTTCTTCAGCGTCGTCACCGACCTCGGCACCGACCTCAAGGCCAACCCGCGTGTGCACCACGTCAGCCGCTGGCGCCTGGAGAAGCGTGAGCCGCAGGCCGCGCTTTCCGAGCCTAAGCAGCCGATCGTCTACTGGCTCGACAGGAACATCCCGCCGCAGTACCGCAAGGCCGTCGAGGCAGGCGTGCTCGAGTGGAACAAGGCCTTCGAAAAGATCGGCTTCAAGAACGCCATCGTCGTGCGCCAGCAGCCCGATGACGCCGAGTGGGACAACATGGATGCGCGGCATGCGTCCATCCGCTGGTTCGTCGGCGCCGACGTCGGCTTTGCGGTCGGCCCGCACCATGCCGACCCGCGCACCGGCGAGATCATCGATGCCGACATCGGCATGAGCGACGTGTTCGGCCGCAGCGCGCGCCGCTTCGTCGCCGAAGACGTGCCCAGGGCGAACAGCCTCGGGCATGCGGGCCATGCGCACGATGCGTACTGCAACTATGCGCACGAGAACGCCGCCGAGATGAACTTCGCGCTCGACCTGCTCGAGGCGCGTGGCGACATCGCCCCCGACAGCCCCGAGGCCGAAGCCTTCGTGCAGGCCGTCATCAAGGACACGGTGATGCACGAGGTGGGCCACACGCTTGGCCTCAAGCACAACTTCAAGGGCTCGACCGTCGTCGCGCGCGACAAGCTGCAAGACAAGGACTACACCGAGAAGAACGGCATCTCCGGCTCGGTGATGGACTACAACGCCTACAACATCGCGCTGCGCGGCGAGAAGCAGGGCGCGATGAACAACACCACGCTCGGCCCTTACGACTACTGGGCGATCGAATACGCCTACAAGCCGATCGCGCCGGCGGACGAAGCGGCGGAGCTTGCGCGCATCGCCTCGCGCAGCACCGACCCGCTGCTGGCCTATGCCGACGATGCCGATGCCGGCGGCATCCCCGGCAACGACGGCATCGACCCGCTGGTGAACCGCTTCGACCTCGGCGACGACCCGCTCGCCTACTACGTGCGCCGCCTGCAGCTCTCGCGCGAGCTGTGGCAGCGCGTGCAGGAGCGTGGTGCGCAGCCGGGCGACGAGGCCGTGCGCCAGCGCCGGGTGCTGCTGAGCGGCTTCCGCCAGTTGGGCCGGGCGAGCGAACTCGTCGGCAAGTACGTGGGCGGCATGCACACGGTGCGCGACCTGCCGGGCACCACGCAGCGTGCGGCCTACCGGCCGGTCGAGCCGGCCAAGCAGCGCGAGGCGCTCAAGTTCCTGGCCGATGGGGTGTTCAACGCCGACAGCTTCCGCTTCAAGCCGCAGTTCATCGCGAGCCTCTCGC
This sequence comes from Piscinibacter sp. HJYY11, assembly GCF_016735515.1. Lineage (NCBI taxonomy): Bacteria > Pseudomonadati > Pseudomonadota > Betaproteobacteria > Burkholderiales > Sphaerotilaceae > Piscinibacter > Piscinibacter sp. HJYY11. The sequence goes on from NZ_JAERQZ010000001.1 coordinate 4,440,630, forward strand.
CCGACTACAACGAGTGGGACCGTGGCGGCCCGGTGAACATCCCGGCGGCCGTGCTGTCGGTGCAGACGGTGGCGATGGACAGGCTATTGAGCCCCGGCACGGCGTCGCGTCTGCTGGACCTCCCGTCCTACGTGCCCGATGCGAACAAGCGCAACATCATCTCGCTCGCCGAGGTGTACGACACGCTGCAGGGCGCGGTGTGGAGCGAGCTCAAGAGCGGCCGTGAGATCGACCGCCTGCGACGCAACCTGCAGCGCGAGCACCTGAAGCGTGTGCAGAATCTGCTGGTGCGCGGCTCGGCCGCGTTGCCGCCGGATGCACTGAGCCTGATGCGCATGCAGGCGGTGGAGCTGCAGACGCAGCTCAAGCGGGCCTCCACCAACGGCAAGCTGTCAGTTGAGAGCCGCGCTCACCTGCAGGACAGCCTGTCTCAACTCACCGAAGCGCTGCGCGCCTCGATGATCAGGAGCTGAGGGCCGTCAGCAGCTTGGTGTGGATGCCGCCGAAGCCGCCGTTGCTCATGCAGAGCACATGGTCCCCCGGCTTCGCGGCACGGCGCACGGCGGCGACGAGGGCCTCGATGGTGTCGGCCACGATGGCCTTGTCGCCCATCGGGGCGAGCGCCTCGCGCGCATCCCAGCCCAGGTTCGCCTGGTGGCAGAACGACAGGTCGGCTTCTTCCAGCGCCCACGGCAGCTGGGCTTTCATGGCGCCCAGCTTCATCGTGTTGGAGCGCGGCTCGAAGACCGCGAGGATGCGGTCCATGCCCACCTTGCGGCGCAGGCCGTTGATGGTGGTGCGGATCGCGGTCGGGTGGTGCGCGAAGTCGTCGTAGACCTTGACCTGGCCGGCCTCACCGCGCAGCTCGAGCCGGCGGCGCACGTTCTCGAACGAGCCGAGCGCCTGGCCTGCGACTTCGGGTGACACGCCGATGTGCTCGGCGGCGGCGATCGCGGCCAGCGCGTTGAGCTGGTTGTGTTCCCCGAGCAGCTGCCAGTCGACACGTGCGATCTTCAGGCTGCCGCGCAGCACGTCGAAGGCATGTGGCTCGCCACGCGCGCGCAGCGCGCCTGGCGTTTCCTTGCGTGTGCCGAAGCGCACGACCTCGCTCCAGCAGCCGCGCTCCAGCACGTGCTGCAGCGTCTCCTCGCGTGCGTTGACCACGAGCCGGCCCGACGGCGGCACCGTGCGCACGAGGTGGTGGAACTGGGTCTCGATCGCGGCGACGTCGGGAAAGATGTCGGCGTGGTCGTATTCGAGGTTGTTGAGGATCGCGGTGCGCGGCCGGTAATGCACGAACTTGCTGCGCTTGTCGAAGAAGGCGGTGTCGTACTCGTCGGCTTCGATGACGAAGGCCTTGCCCTTGCCGAGGCGCGCGGAGACGCCGAAGTTCTGCGGCACGCCGCCGACCAGAAAGCCGGGTTCGAGCCCTGCCTTTTCGAGCATCCACGCGAGCATCGAGGTGGTGGTCGTCTTGCCGTGCGTGCCGGCGACCGCCAGCACGTGGCGGCCTTGCAGCACGTTCTCGGCCAGCCACAGCGGGCCACTGGTGTAGGGCGCGCCGGCATCGAGGACGGCTTCGACCAGCGGGTTGCCGCGCGAGACCACGTTGCCGATGACGTAGAGGTCGGGATTGAGCTTGAGCTGGTCGGCGCCGTAGCCTTCGATGAGCTCGATGCCGAGGGCGCGCAGCTGGTCGCTCATCGGCGGGTAGACGCCGGCGTCGCAGCCGGTGACGGTGTGGCCGGCTTCGCGTGCAAGGGCCGCAAGACCGCCCATGAAGGTGCCGCAGATGCCGAGGATGTGAATGTGCATGGGCGCGATTCTAGGAGTCGATGTCATGTCGACGACCTCACAATCCCTCTGCATGAACTGGATCGCCACCCACCCCTGGGCCTACCCGGCGCTGGAGACGCTGCACCTCGTCGGCGTGGCGCTGCTGGTGGGCAACCTCGTGCTGTTCGAGATGCGGGTGTGGGGCGCTCAGACGAGCCTGCCGGTGCGGCCGCTCGCGAAGCTGGCGTTGGGCATCGCGCTCGCCGGGTTTGGGCTGGCGGCGGTGAGCGGTGCCGTGATGCTCGCCAGCCAGTGGATCGAGCTGCAGGCCAACCGGGCGCTGTGGCTGAAAGCGGTGCTGGTCATCGCGGCGGGTGCGAACGCCGCGGCCTTTCACCTGCGGGGTGGGCTCGACAAGCTCGACCGCGTGGCCCGCCGGCAGACCGCGCTGTCGATGGGGCTTTGGCTGCTTGTCGTAGCCTGCGGCCGTTTCATCGCCTATGTGTGACAACACGCTGGAGACCTCCATGCAACGACGTCTGATCCTGGTGGCTGGTGCGGGTGTCTGGACCTTGCCGACGTGGGCCCATCACGGCTGGAGCAACTTCGATGCCGACCGGCCGATCTACCTGGAAGGGAAGGCCGCCAAGGTGGCCTGGCGCAACCCGCACGCCGAGGTGGAGCTCGAGCTCGCCTCCCCGTTGAAACTGCCGGGGGACTTGGCTAAACGGGCCGTGCCGCCCCAGTCTGCCGCGGTGGATGCGCCGAGCATCCTGGCCAAGACGGTCCTGCCCACACGGACCGACAAGCGCTGGGAGCTGGAGCTCGCCCCCTTGTCACGCATGCAGGCCTGGCAGGTGGCTGAGATCAAGCCCGGCACGCCACTTTCGGTGGTCGCCTACACCTTCCCGGGTGAGAAAGGCGAGGCGATCGCGCGGGTGGAATATCTCTTCGTCGACGGCAAGGCGTACGCCTTGCGGTCCTCGCCGGCCTAGGCTTTCAGCGCCTCGCGCGCGGCGTTGACGGTGGCCGCGATGTCCGCGGCGCTGTGCGCCGAGCTGACGAAGCCGGCTTCGTACAAGGCCGGCGCTAGGTACACGCCGCGGTCGAGCATGGCGTGGAAGAAGCGGTTGAAGCGCTCCTTGTCGGTCGCCATCACGGCCGGGTAGTTCTGCGGCAGTGAGGCGCCAAAGAAGAAGCCGAACATGCCGCCCTCGCAGTCGCTCGCGAAGGGCACGCCGGCCGATTGGGCGGCGGCGTCCAGGCCCTGAACCAGCGTACGCGTGCGCTCAGCCAGCGCGTCGAAGAAGCCGGGTTTCTGGATCTGCTTGAGCGTGGCCAGGCCGCAGGCCGTGGCCACTGGGTTGCCCGACAGCGTGCCGGCCTGGTAGACCGGGCCGAGCGGGGCCAGCTTTTCCATCACCGCACGCTTGCCGCCGAAGGCCGCCAGCGGCATGCCGCCCCCGATTACCTTGCCGAAGACGCTCATGTCGGGTGCGAAGCCGGCGATGGCCTTGGCGTACAGGCTCTGCGCGCCGCCGAGCGCCACGCGGAAGCCGGTCATCACCTCGTCGAACACCAGCAGCGCGCCGTGCTGCGTGCACAGCTCGCGCAGGCGTGTCATGAACGGGATGCTCGCGCGCACGAAATTCATGTTGCCGGCGATCGGCTCGATCATCACGCAGGCAAGGTCGGCGCCGTGCAGCTTGAAGGCTTCTTCGAGCTCGGCGACGTTGTTGTATTCGAGCACCAGCGTGTGCTGCACCACCTCGGGCGGCACGCCGGCGCTGGTCGGGTTGCCGAAGGTGGCGAGGCCCGAGCCGGCCTTCACCAGCAGGGCATCGGCATGGCCGTGGTAGCAGCCTTCGAACTTGATGATCTTGTGGCGGCCGGTGGCCCCTCGGGCGAGGCGAATGGCGCTCATCGCCGCTTCGGTGCCGGAGCTCACGAGCCGCACCTGCTCCAGGCTCGGCACGAGCTTCAGGATCTCTTCCGCCAGCTCGACTTCACGCTCGGTCGGGGCGCCGAAGGAGAAGCCTTCGAGGGCGGCCTTCTGCACCGCCTCGAGCACCTCGGGGTGGCCGTGGCCGAGGATCATCGGCCCCCAGGAGCCGATGTAGTCGATGTAGCGCTTGCCCTCGGCATCGAAGATGTAGGGGCCCAGCGCACGGCTGATGAAACGCGGCGTGCCGCCGACCGCGCGGAAGGCGCGCACCGGCGAGTTGACGCCGCCGGGAATGACGCGCTGGGCGCGTTCGAACAGCTGGGCGTTAGTGGACATGGCGGGGATCCTTCGGGCTTTGGTCGCCCTCGTCGGCCTCGGGGCCGCCTTCCGCGCCTTCTTCGGCGGGCGGCAGCGCCCAGAAGAAGCGGTCGGGGATCACGTTGCCCATGCCGGGGCGGAAACCGGCGTCGAGCGCCTGGTCCAGGAAGGACAGCGATTCGCCCACCGCGGCGTGCAGCTCGCTGCCGGAGGCCAGCAGCGCGGCCAGCGCGGCGGAGAGGGTGTCGCCCGCGCCGACGAAGCTCACCTCGAAGCGCTCGAACTTCTCGCCGGTGATCGCGCCCTGCGGCGAGGCCAGCACGTTGTCGAGGAACTGGTCGGGCAACGGCACGCTCGTGACGAGCACGAACCGCGCGCCGTGCTGGGCGGCGGCAACGGCCAGCTCGCGCGGCGAGGCCGGGCGGTCGCCACTCCACTCAGGCAGCAGGAAGTCGGTCAGCGTCTGGTGGCTGCCGACCAGCACCTCGGTCTGCGGCAGCACCAGCTCGCGGAAGGCGTCGAGGTAGGCGGCCTGGTCGTCCTCGTCCACCCACGACAGGTTCGGCATGTAGGCGACGAGCGGCACTTCGGGGTAATCGGAGAGCACTTCGGCCACGGCGCTCACGCTTTCGGCCGTGCCGAGGAAGCCGACCTTCCAGGCGGAGATGGTCACGTCTTCCAGGATGCTGCGAGCTTGCTCGACCAGCACGTCCGCATCGAGTGCAGTGTGATCGAACACTTCGGCGGTATCCCGCAGCACGACTGCTGTCACGACGGGCAGGGCATGTGCGCCCATGGCGGCGATGGTGACCACGTCGCCGGCCAAGCCGCCCGCGCCGCTCGGGTCACTGGCGTTGAAGCTCATCACACAGGCCGGCGCCGGGGCGTCGTGTGGGTTGTCGGTGCTGGTTTCCGTGGCAGTCGCGTCGTTCGTCATGGGGCGTTCATCGGGAATTCAGGGTTTGCCAGCACTTCTAGAAATATGTGAGGAATGTGGCGTATGTGCCCACAAACTAACGCCTTTTCGGCTTTTTGCGTGGCTACAATCGTTTTTCATTGTAGTGAGCGATTAAGAACTAACGTGAGTAAAGACGCCAGCGTGACACGTACTTGGATGTGTCTGATATGCGGTTGGATATACGACGAATCGGCTGGCGATCCTGATCACGGGATTGCACCGGGGACGCCCTGGGAGTCAGTGCCCATGAACTGGACTTGTCCGGAGTGTGGCGCTCGCAAAGAAGATTTCGAGATGGTCCAGATCTGACATCCGGGCCCTATTGGATGATCAAACAGTCGACCCACAGCCGTTGAGGAGACCTCCTGGTGAGCAATGACGCCCCTGCTGGCATGAAGGTGCTGGTTATCGACGACAGCAACACGATTCGCCGCAGCGCAGAGATTTTCCTGAAGCAGGGTGGGTATCAGGTCCTGCTGGCCGAAGACGGTTTCGATGCCCTGTCGAAGGTCAACGACCACGCGCCTGATCTGATCTTCTGCGACATCCTGATGCCGCGCCTCGATGGCTACCAGACCTGCGCCATCATCAAGCGCAACCCGAAATTTTCATCGGTGCCGGTGATCATGCTGTCGTCGAAGGACGGCCTGTTCGACAAGGCCCGCGGTCGGATGGTGGGCTCGGAAGCCTATTTGACCAAACCCTTCACGAAAGACCAGTTGTTGCAAGCGGTGGAGCAGCACCGCCGGGTCGAATGAGATGAATGATGGCTGGCGCATCGACGCGCGGGCCCAGATGGAGTAGCGAGCATGGCGATCAAGAAAATCCTGTTGGTGGACGACTCGAAGACCGAGTTGCATTTCCTGTCCGAACTGCTGACCAAGCGCGGCTATTCGGTGCGCACCGCCGAAGACGGCGAAGACGCGATGCGCCGGCTGGGTGAAGACAAGCCCGACCTGATCCTGATGGACGTCGTCATGCCGGGGCAGAACGGCTTCCAGCTCACCCGCGCTATCACCCGCGATCCGCGTTTCACCGATGTGCCGGTGATCATGTGCACGAGCAAGAACCAGGAAACCGACAAGGTCTGGGGCATGCGCCAGGGCGCACGCGACTACATCGTCAAGCCCGTCGATGCCGACGAGCTGGTGGCCAAGATCAAGGCGTTCGACTGAACTTCCCGACCCAACCCTCCACGTCATGCAGGCAGGTGTGAATGGCCAATAAGGAAGCACTACGCGAACTGCAAAGCCGCCTCGCCGAAAGGCTGAAGGCGGCTCAGTCGCAAGAGCGCGGGAGATCCTGGTTGGCCGTGGAGTGTGCGGGCCATGGGTTCCTGTTCCCGCTGCAGGAAGCGGGCGAAATCTTTCCGTTTGCGCCGGCCGTGCCGGTGCCCTACACGAGCCGTTGGTTCCTCGGCGTGGCCAACCTGCGCGGCAAGCTGCACGGCGTGGTCGATCTGGCCGGCTTCCTGGGCATCCGCGGCAACGAGGTTGCGCGCGAGCAGTCGTGGTTCGTCGCCTTCAACAACGACCTGAACATTAACTCCGCGCTGATGGTGGACCGGCTCTCCGGCCTGCGCAGCCTGGAGCAGCTCAAGCGCGAGCACGACGACGGCCAGGCCAAGCCAGCCTTCGTCGGCGCACCGTACCGGGATGAGAACAACCGCCTGTGGCGCGAGCTGAACCTCGCGGCGCTGGCGAACGAGTCGGCATTTTTGAGAATCGCGGGCTGAAGCGTTGGGCGCTTCAACCTTCTGACAGTCACTTTGAGACACGACGGAACGAGGAACATATGAGCTTCCTGGACAAGATCAAAAGTTTTGGCAAGGGTCGGGACTCCAATTCCCTGGATGGCGACAACCCCGTCATTCCTCTCGACGACGTCATGACGCTGGACCGGACCACGCTGGATGGCGCGAGCACCGCGACCGCCAGCGAGGCGCCCACGCGCACGGCCCACATGGATTCGTCCATCATCACCGAGGCCGCGCCGTCCGAGATTGCCGACTTCTCCGAAACCCGCCTGCCGGCAGGCATGGGCGATGAGGCCAACACCACAGGCCTGCCGATCATCGGCAAGCAGCCCGTGGCCACCCAGCAGCGTGTGCTGCTCGGCCTGGTGGCGGTCGGCCTCCTGGGCCTGATCGGCATGACGCTGTACTCGTTCAACTCCGCGTCGAAGGGCGCAGCGCAGGTGGCCGCTTCCGGTCAGGCGCTGATGCAGTCGCAGCGTCTCGCCAAGTCGGTGTCGCAGGCACTGATCGGTTCGGCATCGGCCTTCCCCGAGGTGAAGGAATCCACCGAAGTGCTGGCCAAGAGCGTGCGTGGTCTCGCCAAGGGTGAAGGCGGCCTCGATGTGGCGCCTTCCTCGGTGCAGGAGGTCCTGGCGCCGATGGTGCCGCTGGTCGACCGCGCCGAAAAGAACGCCAACACCGTGATGGGTCAGCAGAAGATCCTGACGCAGGTGGGCAAGGCGCTTCGTACCATCAACCGCCAGTCGTCCGACCTGCTGGAAATCGCCGAGACGGTGTCGTCGCTCAAGCTCCAGCAGGAAGCCTCGCCGGCCGAACTCTCGGCCGTCGGCCAGCTCGTGATGCTGACGCAGCGCATCGGCAAGTCGGCCAACGAATTCCTGACCATGGAAGGCGTGTCACCGGAAGCCGTGTTCCTGCTGGGCAAGGACTTGAACTCCTTCCGTGAAATCGCCGATGGCCTGCTCAACGGCAACCAGGAGTTGCGCCTGCCGGGCACGAAAGACCCGCAGACCAAGGAGCGTCTGCAGGCCCTGCTGAAGCAATACGAAGAGACCCGCGCAGAAGCCGGCTCGATTCTGGGCAACCTGCAAGGTCTCGTGTCCGCCCGCGAAGCGCAGGCCTCGATCATTCAGGACAGCGAGCCGCTGCGCAAAGGCCTCGAAACCGTGCAGGAGCAGCTCGGTGTCGTGACCGGCTTCAGCGCCATCGCCGTGGTGGTGATCGGCCTCTTCGCCGCGATGATCGCGATCGGCGGTTACGGCTTGGTGCGCTTGTACGTGAGCGATCAGGCACAGCGAGCCCAGGTGGCGAAGTCGCAGCAGCTGGAAGCCGAACGCCAGGAGCAGGAAGCCAAGCGCGTGAACGACGCCAACCAGGCCGCCATTCTGCGATTGATGAACGAACTGCAGACGGTTGCTGAAGGTGACTTGACCCAACAGGCCACCGTGACCGAGGACATCACCGGCGCTATTGCCGACTCGGTGAACTACACGGTGGAAGAACTTCGAACCCTGGTGTCGCAGGTGCAGGGCACGGTGGGTCGCGTGACCGAGACCACGCAGCAGGTGGAAGCCACGTCGACCGAACTGCTGGCCGCCTCCGACGAACAGCTGCGCGAGATTCGCGAAACCGGCGAGTCGGTGCTCCAGATGGCAAACCGAATCAACGAAGTGTCGGCACAAGCACAACAGACGGCCCAGGTGGCGCGCCAGTCGCTGCAAGCTGCTGAAACCGGTCTGACCGCGGTGCAGAACACGATCGGCGGTATGAACTCCATCCGCGACCAGATCCAGGAAACCTCCAAGCGGATCAAGCGACTCGGCGAGTCGTCGCAGGAGATTGGTGAAATCACCGAACTGATTTCGGACATTACGGAACAGACGAACGTGCTGGCACTGAACGCCGCCATCCAGGCAGCGTCTGCCGGTGAAGCTGGCCGAGGCTTCTCGGTGGTTGCGGAAGAAGTGCAGCGGCTTGCAGAACGCTCCGGCGATGCAACCCGCCAGATCGCGGCGCTGGTGAAGACCATTCAGACCGACACGCAAGACGCGGTGGGCGCCATGGAACGTTCCACGCAGGGTGTGGTGGAAGGAACCCGACTGTCTGACGCGGCCGGTAGCGCACTGGGCGACATCGACCGCGTGTCACGCCAGCTTGCCGACCTGATTCAGCAGATCTCCTCACAGGCGTCTCGGGAAGCCGAATCTGCGAACGTCGTGGCTGCCAACATCCAGCACATCTTCGCGGTGACCGAGCAGACCGGTGAAGGTACCCGCTCGACCGCCCAGATGGTGCGTGAGTTGTCCCGTACTGCTGAAGAACTGAAGCAGTCGGTCGCACGGTTCAAGATCAGCTGATCGCACGAAGACAGCGCCGTGGCTTCGGCCACGGCAGCAGACTCGGACACTAGGCACGGATGGAAAGCCACGCGACGATGAGCGAGACCATGAGCGAGATGAGCGACGACCTGAGTGCCCTGGCGTGGGTCCACGAGGAGCTTCGGCGCTCGCTCGACAACGCCCACAAGGCCTTGCGTCGGTTCGTCAAGGAATCGGAGTCCATGAGCGGCTCCGACGTCGACGCCGTCGACCCCGCCGTGCTGCGCACCGCGCGCCAGCAGATCCACCAGGGCGTCGGTGCCCTCGAACTCGTGGGCCTGCCCTCGGTGGCCGTGGTGCTGCGCGCGAGCGAGGCTGCGGTGCAGCGTTTCGTCGCCAAGCCCGAGAAGATCACCGAAGCCGATGTCGACGCGATCGAGCTCGCCTCGTTCGCCCTGCTCGACTACCTGCAGCGCATGCTGTCGGGCAAGCCGGTCTCGTCGCTCGCGCTCTTCCCGCGCTACCAGGCCGTGCAGGCGCTGGCCGGCGCAGAGCGGGTGCACCCCGCCGACCTGTGGAACCACGACTGGCGCTGGCTCGACCTCGGCAAGGATTCGAGCGTCACCCCGCGCGCGCTCGACCAGCAGGCGCATGACGACTTCGAGAAGCAGTTGCTGCCGCTCCTGCGCGGCAACAACCCGAAGGCCGCCAGTGCGCTGAGCGACCTGTGCGCTGGCCTGGGCCTGGGAGCCTCCAGCCTGCCGGCGGCCACGCAGTGGAAGCTGGCCGCCGCCTTCTTCGAAAGCCAGGCCGCCGGCCTGCTGAAGCCCGATGTCTACAGCAAGCGCGTGGCCTCGCGGCTGCTGGCCCAGCTGCGTGCCTTCGAGCGCGGCGGTGCCGACGTGTCGGAGCGCCTCGCGCAGGACATGCTCTTCTTCTGCGCCCAGAGCGCATCGCCGGGTGATGGCCGCAAGGCGCCGCGCCTCGCCGCCGCGCGCCAAGCCTATGGCCTTGCGCAGCATGTGCCGGCCGATTACGAGATCAACCGCCTCGGACGTTTCGACCCCGCGGTGATCGCGCAGGCACGCAAGCGCGTGTCGAGTGCCAAGGACGCGTGGTCCGGCGTGGCAGGTGGCGAGATGCATCGCCTGGGCGGTCTTTCCGAACAGTTCTCGCTGGTCGGTGATTCGCTCAAGCGCCTGTACCCCAACGGCGAGATGCTCGCCGACGAGCTGCAGAACGCCATCGCCCAGACCCAGCAGTCGGGCGCTGCGCCTCAGCCGCCGCTCGCGATGGAAGTCGCGACCAGCGTGCTCTACCTCGAAGCGTCGCTGGAAGACGGCGACTTCGACGACCCCGATGAAGGCAAGCGCGTCGCCCGACTGGCGCAGCGCATCGCCTCGGTCCGCGCCGGCCACACCCCCGACCCGCTCGAAGCGTGGATGGAGGAGCTGTACCGCCGCGTCTCCGACCGCCAGACCATGGGCAGCGTGGTGCAGGAGCTGCGCGCCTCCCTGTCGGAAGCCGAAAAACACATCGACCAGTTCTTCCGCAACCCGGCCGACCGCCCCGCGCTCGCACCGGTGCCGCAGCTGCTGTCGTCGATGCGCGGCGTGCTGTCGGTGCTGGGCATGGACCAGGCCGCGCACGCGGTGCTGCGCATGCGCGACGACGTCGATGGCTTGCTCGCCACCGAAGTCGACCCGCAGCAGGTCGTGCAGTCGGGCACCTTCGATCGCCTGGCCAGCAACCTCGGCGCCTTGGGCTTCCTGATCGACATGCTCAGCGTGCAGCCTCAGGTGGCCAAGTCGCTGTTCGTTTACGACGCCCAAGCCGGCACCCTGAGCCCGCTGATGGGCCGCAGCGCCGCGGCGCGCCAGGCCACCAACCTTGTGGTCCCCGCTGCCCCGGCGCCTGTGGAGCCGCGCCTGATCGAGCAGGCCCAGTCGCTGGCTTTCGCGGCCGTGAGCGACCGTGTGCCCCTCGACGAAGTGGCGCGCGACCTCGACCACCTGTCGCAGGAAGCCAAGGCGGCCGACCAGCCCGAGCTGCTCGCCACCGTCGAAGAAGCCAAGGAAGCGATCGAGCACGCCAGCAGCCCCGAGGAAGTGGCGGCGGTGCGCGAGGAACTGTCCGACAAGCTCGCCGATTTCGTCCACACCGCCAGCGGCCCGATTCCGCTCGACGAAGCGCCGGTCGTCGTGGCCAAGGCGCCGCCCCCGCCGCCTCTGTCGCCCGCGCCCACCAGCATGGCGACCGACCTGGGCGACGACCCCGAGATGCGCGAGATCTTCCTCGAGGAAGCGCGCGAGGTCATCGACACCGCCAAGACCGCGCTCGGTGCGCTGGCCCATTCGCCGGCCAACATCGAGCAGCTCACAACCGTGCGCCGTGCCTTCCACACGCTGAAGGGCAGCTCGCGGATGGTGGGCCTGAAGGAATTCGGCGAAGCCGGCTGGGCCTGCGAGCAGGTCTACAACAGCTGGCTGGCCGACCAGAAGGCCGCTGACCCGAGCCTGCTCGGCTTCACCACCAGCACGCTCGACTACTTCGCCGAGTGGGTGGAAGCGATCTCGCGCCAGAACCCTGCCGGTTTCACGTCGGCACCGGTCAAGGCCGCGGCCGATGCGCTGGGCCGTGGCGAGCCGATCCCCGCGATTGCCGCGTCGCCGGCCAACGACCTGCAGATGGTGTCGCTCTCGTTCCCGGTCGACCTCCCGAGCGAGAAAGACCTGGAGCTCAAGGCGGCCGCGGCGCCGGCGCCGGCCGCACCCGTGGCTGCCCCTGCCTTGCCCGAGGTGTCGTTCGACCTCGACCTGGGATCGTTCGACGACCCAAAACCGCACGCGGCCCCGGTGGCCGCGACTCCGGCGCCCGGTATTGAGCTTCGCTCGCTGGAGCTGCCGGACAGCTTCGACGAGCAGACCGTCATCGAGCCCCGCCCCGCGGCCGAGCCGCTGCCGGCCGCCGATTCGGTCGAGCTGATCGAGCTGGAGCTGGACGACAAGCTGTTTGCGAGCGACGCGCCCGAGGTCATCGAGCCGGCCCCGGCTGTCGCACCCGAGGTGAGCCTTCCCGAGGTGACGGTGCCGGAGGTGAGCCTGCCGGAAGTGACCGTGCCCGTGGTGGCAGAGCAGGCCGAAGCCGCTCCTGAAGCGCCGGCACAAGCCGACGACGACCAGGTCAAGGTGGTCGGCGACCTGCGCATCAGCATTCCGCTCTTCAACATCTACCTCAACGAAGCCGACGAGCTGTCGCGCCGCCTGACCACCGAAGTGGCCGAGTGGGCGATGGAGCTGCATCGCCCGGTGGGCGAGGTGCCCATTGCGCTCGCCCACTCGCTGGCCGGCAACTCGGCGACGGTGGGCTTCGCCGACCTGTCGCACCTGGCGCGCCTGGTCGAGCACGCGCTGATGCGCTCGCAGGCCATCGGCTCGGGCACGCCCGAAGAGGCCCGTCTCTTCGTCGATGCATCGGAAGAAGTGCGCCGCTTGCTGCACCAGTTTGCCGCCGGTTTCCTGAAGCCGGTTGCGCCCGAGCTGCTGCAGCGCCTCGCCGATCACGAGATCAGCTCGGCGCGCCGCCTCGAAGCGGCCAACGCCGCCGAAGCCGCCGCGCCCGAAGTGATCGAGCCGGTCGCGCTGGTGGAAGAGCCGGTCATCGCGCCCGAGCCGGTCGCGGCGCCGCCGGCCCGTGTCTCCCGCCCGGCCCCGCTGGTCGAACACGCCGACGATGCCCTCGTCGCGCATGTCGACAGCACCTTTGGTGGCCTGGACACCAACGTCGGCTCTCTCGGCCAGGCTGAATTCAAGGCGCTCGCGCCGCTGCCGGTGGAAGACACCGCGCGTGCCGCCCCCGTGCGCGCCGATGCGCTGGACGGCGAAGACGACATCGACGCGGTCGACGCGGTCGATGCCGAGCTCTTCCCGATCTTCGAGGAAGAGGCCGAGGAACTGCTGCCCCAGCTCGACGGCAAGCTGCGCGAGTGGGCCCGCCGACCGACCGACAACGGCCCGGCCGCCGCTTGCATGCGCACGCTGCACACGCTGAAGGGCGGTGCCCGCCTGGCCGGTGCCATGCGCCTGGGTGAAATGGCGCACCGGCTGGAAACCGCCATCGAGCACCTGCTGGCGCAAAGCACCGTGACCACCGCGGACGTCGATGCACTGCACGCGCGCTCCGACGCGCTGTCCGCCGTGTTCGAGGCCCTGCGTTCGCGCGATGCGCAAGCCTACGCAGAAGCCGAAGACTCCCTGCACGCCACGTTCTCCGATGAGCCGGTCGCACCGCCGCCGGTGGTGCCGCTGGTGCAGCCGGTGGTCGCACCCGTGCTGCCGTCGTTGGCCGTGATCGAGACGCCGCCGCTGGCCGAGCCGCTGGGGGTGTCCGAGCCCGAGGTGGCACCGGAGCAACCCGTGTCCGCGCCTCGCGTGGCACCTGCCGGCGAGGCCGCTGCAGCGCCCTCGCGCGACATCGATTGGTCGCGCTTCACCGGCAACGTGGAAGCCGATCCGGCGGCCAAGGCGACTGGCGACCGCGGTGTCGCCGCCTCCAACGCTGCGGTTCGCGTGCGCGGCCCGCTGCTCGAACGCCTGGTCAATCAAGCCGGTGAGGTCTCCATCACCCGTTCGCGCATCGAGTCGGAAGTCGGCAACATGCGCAATTCGCTGGGCGACCTGACCGACAACCTGGAGCGTCTGCGCCTTCAATTGCGCGACATCGAGTTCCAGGCGGAAACGCAGATGATCTCGCGTCAGGAAGCCGCCAAGGCAGCGCACGAAGCGTTCGACCCGCTCGAGTCGGACCGTTTCACCCGCTTCCAGGAACTGACCCGCATGATGGCCGAGTCGGTGAACGACGTGGCCACGGTGCAGCGCACGCTGACCCGCACGCTGGAAACGACCGAGGACGAACTTGCCTCGCAGGCCCGCCTCACGCGCGACCTGCAGGACGACCTGCTCCGCACCCGCATGGTGGAGTTCGAATCGTCGTCCGACCGCCTCTACCGCGTGGTGCGCCAGGCCGCCAAGGAAACCGGCAAGCAGGTGCGACTGGACATCGTCGGTGGCTCGATCGAAATTGACCGTGGCGTGCTCGACCGCATGACGCCCGCTTTCGAGCACCTGCTGCGCAACTGCGTGACGCACGGCATCGAATCGCCTGACGCTCGTGCAGGCGCCGGCAAGGACGCGACCGGCAACATCGTCGTGGCCCTGCACCAGGAAGGCAACGAAGTCGCGGTGGAGTTCCGCGACGACGGCGCCGGCCTCAACCTCGCCCGCATCCGCGACAAGGGGCTGGCGATGGGCCTGCTCAACGCGAACGAAGAGCACAGCGCCGGCGACCTGGCCAACCTGATCTTCACGCCGGGCTTCTCGACCGCCGAGACCGTGACCGAACTTGCCGGCCGTGGTGTCGGCATGGACGTGGTGCGCTCCGAAGTCAACGCGATGGGCGGCCGCATCGAGACCGCGACCGCCGCCGGTCAGGGCACGAGCTTCAAGCTGGTGCTGCCGCTGACCACGGCCGTGACGCAGGTGGTGATGGTGCGCTCCGGCTCGACCGTGGTGGCCCTGCCGGCCACGCTGATCGAGATCGTGCGGCGCGCCAGCGCCAAGGAACTGGAAGACGCCTACGCCCAGGGCACCTACACCCTCGGCGAGCGTTCGCTGCTCTTCTTCTGGTTCGGCTCGCTGCTGCAGGAAAGCGCCGTGAGCCAGGAGCCGGTCGGCCGCACCCGCCCGGTGGTGGTGGTGCGCTCGGCGCAGCAGCGCATCGCACTGCACGTCGACGAAGTGCTGGGCACGCAGGAAGTGGTGGTGAAGAACCTCGGGCCGCAGTTGTCGCGCCTGCCGGGTCTTGCCGGCATGACGCTGCTGGCCTCCGGCGCCGTGGCGCTGATCTACAACCCGGTGGCGCTGGCCACGCTGTTCGGCGAAAGCGCGCGCGCCGCGACCGTCGCCGCGCTGCGCTCGCCCAACCAGCCGGTCGCGCCGACGGTGGAAGAGCAAGCGGTGCAGGCCGCGCCGCTGGTGCTGGTGGTCGACGATTCGCTCACCGTGCGCCGCGTCACGCAGCGCCTGCTGGTGCGCGAAGGCTACCGCGTGACGCTTGCCAAGGACGGCATCGAAGCGCTGGAGTGCCTGGCCGACGAGCTGCCGCAGGTCGTGCTGAGCGACATCGAAATGCCGCGCATGGACGGCTTCGACCTCGTGCGCAACATCCGCGGTGACACCCGCCTGCGCGCGCTGCCGGTGATCATGATCACCTCGCGCATCGCGCAGAAGCACCGCGACTACGCGGCGGAGCTGGGCGTCGACCACTACCTCGGCAAGCCGTATTCGGAAGAAGACCTGCTCGCCCTGATCGGCCGTTACACGGCCATGCCCACGCCGGTGTGAGCCGGCTCCGGTGAGCTTCTGTCGCCATGTCGGAACTGGTCGACCACCTCGCAGAGCTCACTGGCTTTCGTGACCGTGACATCCTCGATGTGACGCTCGTGGGCGCGCTGCGCGACCTGCTGCGCCCGCGCGTGGTCACGATCTACCGCGCAGTGGGCGACGCCGGCAACGAGCGCTGGATCACCCGGGCACGCCTCGGCGAGAACGATGCCGTGGCCACCGCCGACCCGGTCTGGGCCGAAATCGAGAGCCTGCCTCCGCTCGGCCTCTATCCCGAGCGGCTGCAGGCCATGAAGGGCCAGGCCACGGTCGTCACGGTGCCGGGCCGCCACTCCTTGAGCCTCTTCCCCGTCAGCACCGACCGCGAGGTCGTGGGCGTGATGGAGATCGAAACGCTCGACCCGCTTTCCGACGAATCGCGCCGGCTGGTGGGCAGCATCCTGCGCATCTATCGCAACTTCCAGGCGCTGCTCGACTACAGCGAGCGCGACACGCTCACCGGCCTGCTCAACCGCAAGACCTTCGACGAGAGCTTCCTCAAGGCGACGAACGAGCCCACGGGCATCCCGATGGCCGCCGACGGCCGCCGGCTTCCGACGGCCAGCCACCGCCACTGGCTGGGCGTGATCGACATCGACCATTTCAAGTCGGTCAACGACAACTACGGCCACCTCATCGGCGACGAGGTGCTGCTGCTGCTGTCGCGCCTGATGCGCAGCAGCTTCCGCTTCCACGACCGGCTGTATCGCTTCGGTGGCGAGGAGTTCGTCGTGCTGATGCGCTGCGCCAACGAGCAGGACGCCGCGCTCGCACTCGAGCGCATGCGCAGCAACACCGCGAGCTACCCCTTCCCGCAGGTGGGTCAGATCACCATCAGCATCGGCTTCACTGAAGTGAAGCCGGGCGACACGCCGAGCGCTGCCTTCGAGCGTGCTGACAAGGCGGTGTATTTCGCCAAGAGCCACGGCCGCAACCAGGTGCAAAGCCACGCCGAGTTGGTCGCCCGTGGTGACTTGGAAGACGAGTCGAAGATCGGCGACGTCGAGCTGTTCTAGCGGCTCCTGGTCTTCACGACGGCATAGCGTTCGAGCGTCTTCGCACGAGCTTCGTCGTGCATCACGATGGGCTCCGGGTAGTCGTGGCCCAGCCGCACGCCCGCGTCCGCCAGCTCGATCGGCCTCGCCAACCACGGTGCATGGATCGCCTTGTCTGAAAGTCTCGCCAGCGCCGGCAGGTAGCGCCGGATGAACTTGCCGCTGCCATCAAACTTCTCGCTCTGGCTCACCGGGTTGAAGATGCGGAAGTAGGGCTGCGCATCGCAGCCGGTCGAGGCGGCCCACTGCCAGCCGCCGTTGTTGGCGGCCAGGTCGTAGTCGTTGAGCTTCTCGGCGAAATAGCGCTCGCCCCAGCGCCAGTCGATGCCGAGGTCCTTCACCAGGAAGCTCGCCACCACCATGCGCAGGCGGTTGTGCATGTAGCCGGACTGGTTGATCTGCGCCATGGCGGCGTCGACCAGCGGGTAGCCGGTCCGGCCCTCGCACCAGGCGGCGAAGAGGGCATCGGCGTGCTTGCCGTGCTCCCACTTGATCGCGTCGTACTCGGGCTTGAAGCTCGCGCCCACGACGTGGGGGTGGTGGTGCAGCACCTGGTGGTAGAAGTCACGCCAGACGAGTTCCGACAGCCACACCGCCGCTCCGCGCGAGCCGTGGTGCATGCGGCTCGCAGCCTCGCGCGCGAGCTGGCGGATCGACACGGTGCCGAAACGCAGGTGCGCCGACAGGTAGCTCGGCCCTTTGACCGCGGGGAAGTCGCGGGCGGTGTCGTAGCGGTCGATGCGGAGCAGGAAGTCGGCCAGCATCTCTTGCGCGCCGGCTTCGCCGATGCCGAGCTTCATCTCGTGCAGGTTGGTGCGTTCGAAGCCGATCTCTCGCAGCGTGGGCACGCCAGCCTCGAGACCGTCGGGCACCGGCGCCAGGCTGCTGGCGTACTTCTCCACGGGGTAGGCGCTCACGTAGAACGGCTCCACCTTCTTCAACCAGGCGTTCTTGTACGGCGTGAACACGCTGTACGGCGAGCCGCTGCCCGTGAGAACCTCCTGGCGCTCGAAGACCACATGGTCCTTGCTGGTGTGCAGCGAGATGCCGAGGTCGGCCAACGCACCGCGCACACGGGCGTCGCGCGCCAGCGCATCGGGCTCGTCGTCATGGTTGGCGTAGACCGCCTGCACGTTCAGGGTCTTGGCGAGCTTGGGCAGCTCGTCCACCGCCTGCCCGTGCCGCACGATCAAGCCTGCTTCCGGCTGGTGTTGCCGGAGCGCAGCGTCGAGCGCCTGCAGGCTGTCGCGGATGAACTCGACCCGGCGGTCGGCGCGGGGCAGCGGGTCGAGGATGGCGCTGTCGAACACAAAGGCGCACCACACCTTGCGCGCAGCTTTCAAAGCGTGGAAGAGAGCGGCGTGGTCGCTGCTCCGCAGGTCGCGACGAAACCAGACGAGTGCGGCATCCAAGACCTTTTCCATCGGGCCGAGTTTGCCGCAGGAATAAAATCGCGCGCATGGCCGGCTCGTCCATCAACCTCACCAACCAGTTCCTGATCGCCATGCCCGGCATGGCCGACGAGACCTTTGCCGGTGCGGTGGTCTACATGTGCGAGCACACCGACAAGGGCGCGCTCGGCCTCGTGATCAACAAGCCGATCGACATCAAGCTGAAGAACCTGTTCGAGAAGGTCGAGCTCACGCTGGATCGTGCCGACCTGGCCAACGAGCCGGTCTACTTCGGCGGGCCGGTGCAGACCGAGCGCGGCTTCGTGCTGCACGAGCGCCTGGGCGGCGATGGCGAGGATGGCGGTCACTACAACTCCTCGCTGCAGATCCCGGGCGGCCTGGAGATGACGACCAGCAAGGACGTGCTGGAAGCCCTCTCGCACGGCGCTGGCCCGAAGAAGATCCTCGTCACCCTCGGCTACAGCGGCTGGAGCGCCGGCCAGCTCGAAGAAGAGATCGGCCGCAACGGCTGGATCACCGTCAGCGCCGAGCCCGGCATCATCTTCGACACGCCGGTCGAGCAGCGCTACGACAAGGCGCTGTCGCTCTTGGGCATCGACCCGCGCATGCTGAGCCAAGAGGCGGGGCACGCATGAGCCAGCAGGCTCTGCCTCCCATCTCTCCTCGCTCCTTTCTCGCTTTCGATTTCGGTACCAAGCGCGTGGGCGTGGCCAGCGGCAACACCCTCACGCGCACCGCCACGCCCCTGAAGACCGTCGCCGCCGAAGGGGATGCCCGTTTCGCCGCGCTCGGAGCGCTCATCCAGGAGTGGCAGCCCGAGGCGCTGGTGGTCGGCGTGCCCTACCACCCCGACGGCGCACCGCATGACAATACCGCCCGCGCGCAGCGCTTCGCCCGCCAGCTGCACGGCCGCTTCAGGCTGCCGGTGCACGAGGTGGACGAGCGCTACAGCACCACCGAGGCCCATGCCCACGGCGCGAGCGACGTCGATGCGGCCTCGGCCGCGATCATCCTGG
This sequence comes from Piscinibacter sp. HJYY11, assembly GCF_016735515.1. Classification (NCBI taxonomy): domain Bacteria; kingdom Pseudomonadati; phylum Pseudomonadota; class Betaproteobacteria; order Burkholderiales; family Sphaerotilaceae; genus Piscinibacter; species Piscinibacter sp. HJYY11. The sequence continues at coordinate 4,459,624 of NZ_JAERQZ010000001.1, forward strand.
AGCAGTTCTTGAAAGACTTGCCATGAGCCACGCCCGGCCGCCCGAAGGGGCTCACACCGCAGTGCAACGCACGGAGGTTCCTCAATGAGCACATTGCATCTCGACGCCGAGGCCTTGTACGGTGACTTGCTGAGCGGCGTACGCACTCTGCTGCAACCCGACGCCGTGCTGGTCGGCATCTGGTCCGGCGGCGCCTGGCTGGCCGAGCGCCTGCAGCGCGACCTGAAGCTTGCCGGCGAGCCGGGCGTGATCTCGAGCGCCCTGCACCGCGACGACTTCTCTTCGCGGGGCCTGTCCAGCGCCGACCCGACCAAGCTGCCGTTCGAGATCGAAGGCAAGCCGATCGTGCTGATCGACGACGTGCTCTACACCGGCCGCACCACGCGGGCCGTGATCAACGAGCTCTTCGACTTCGGCCGTCCGGCGAGCGTCACGCTCGCGGTGCTGGTCGACCGTGGCGGCCGCGAGCTGCCGATCCAGCCGGCCTATGCCGCCGCCCGCATCGCCTTGCCCAAGGCCTCGCGCCTGCGCCTGGCGCGCGACGACGACGGGCGCTTCAGTTTCGACATCCAGGAGAAGAAGGGAGAGGGTTCGTGACGCGCAACCCGCAACTCAACAAGCACGGCGAGCTGATCCACCTGCTCTCCATCGAAGGCCTGCCGCGGGCGGTGATCCACCACATCCTCGACACCGCCGGCACCTTCCTCAGCGTGAACGACCGCGAGGTGAAGAAGGTGCCCCTCTTGCGCGGCAAGAGCGTCTTCAACCTCTTCTTCGAGAACAGCACCCGCACGCGCACCACCTTCGAGATCGCGGCCAAGCGCCTCTCGGCCGATGTGATCAACCTCGACATCGCGAAGTCGAGCGCCGCCAAGGGTGAGAGCCTGCTCGACACCATCGCCAACCTGTCGGCCATGCACGCCGACATGTTCGTCGTGCGCCACAGCGAGAGCGGGGCGCCGTACCTCATCGCCCAGCACTGCGCGCCGCACGTGCACGTGGTCAACGCGGGCGACGGCCGGCATGCGCACCCGACGCAGGGCCTGCTCGACATGTACACGATCCGCCACTACAAGCAGGACTTCACCAAGCTGAGCGTGGCGATCGTCGGCGACATCGTGCACTCGCGCGTGGCGCGTTCCGACATCAACGCGCTGGCCACGCTGGGCGTGCCCGACATCCGCGCCGTGGGCCCGAAGACGCTGGTGCCCGGCGACCTGAAGGAGATGGGCGTGCGGGTGTGCCACGACATGGCCGAGGGGATCCGCGGCGCCGACGTGGTCATCATGCTGCGCCTGCAGAACGAGCGCATGAGCGGCGCCATGCTGCCGAGTGCCGGCGAGTTCTTCAAGAACTACGGCCTCACGCAGGAGAAGCTGGCCCACGCCAAGCCCGATGCGATCGTGATGCACCCGGGCCCGATCAACCGCGGTGTGGAGATCGATTCGTCGGTGGCCGATGGCAAGCAGAGCGTGATCCTGCCGCAGGTCACCTTCGGCATCGCGGTGCGCATGGCGGTCATGTCCACGATCGCCGGCAACAACGCCTGAGGGAGCGCTCGACAAGATGAAACTGTTGATCAAGAACGGTCGCATCGTCGACCCCGCCTCGGGCCGCGACGAAACCGGTGACGTGGCCATCGCGGCCGGCCGCATCGTGACCCTGGGCAAGGTCAACCCCGACTTCAAGCCTGCGCGCACCCTCGACGCAAGCGGCCTCGTCGTCGCGCCGGGCCTGGTCGACCTCGCCGCGCGCTTGCGCGAGCCGGGCCACGAGCACGAAGGCATGCTCGAGTCGGAGATGGCGGCGGCAGTCGCCGGTGGCGTGACGAGCCTCGTCTGCCCGCCCGACACCGACCCCGCGCTCGACGAGCCCGGCCTCGTCGAGATGCTCAAGTTCCGCGCGCGCAACCTCAACCAGTCGCACCTCTACCCGTTGGGCGCGCTGACGCGCGGCCTGGCCGGCGAGGTGCTCACCGAGATGGCCGAGCTGACCGAAGCCGGCTGCGTCGGCTTCTCGCAGGCCGACGTGCCGCTGGCCGACACCATGGTGCTGCAGCGTGCGCTGCAATACGCCTCGACCTTCGGCTACTGCGTGTGGCTGCGCCCGCAGGACGCCCATCTCGGCAAGGGCGTGGCCGCCAGCGGCCCCCTCGCCACGCGACTGGGCCTCTCGGGCGTGCCCGTGATCGCCGAGACCATCGCGCTGCACACCATCTTCGAGCTGATGCGCGTGACGGGTGCCCGCGTGCACCTGTGCCGCCTGAGCAGCGCGGCCGGCATCGCGCTCGTGCGTGCCGCCAAGGCGGAAGGCCTGCCGGTCACCTGCGACGTGAGCGTGAACCACCTGCACCTGACCGACGTCGACATCGGCTACTTCAACGCCGACATGCGGCTCACGCCGCCGCTGCGCCAGCAGCGCGACCGGGATGCGATCCGCGCCGGCCTGGTCGACGGCACCATCGATGCGCTGGTCAGCGACCACACGCCGGTCGACGAAGACGCGAAGAACCTGCCGTTCGCCGAAGCCGAGCCCGGCGCCACCGGCCTGGAGCTGCTGCTCAGCCTCGCGCTCAAGTGGGGCGACGAGCAGAAGCTCGGCCTCGCGAAGGCGCTGGCCAAGGTGACCTCCGAGCCGGTGCGGGTGCTGGGCGATGCGCTGGGCTCGCTGGCTTCGAGCGCCGGCCGGCTGGTCGAAGGCGGTGTGGCCGACGTGTGCGTCTTCGATCCGAAGACCCACTGGACGGTGCGGCCGCAGGCCTTGAAGAGCCAGGGCAAGCACTCGCCGTTCGCCGGCTACGAGCTGCCGGGCAGCGTGAAGTACACGCTCGTGGCCGGCAGCGTGGCCCACGAAGCGGCCTGAGGCGGCCGTGCGCGCCGTCATCGCGCTGTGGCGGCTGGCCCGCGTGGGCGGGCTGCTCGTGCTCGCCGTGCTGCGCTGCGCCTTCATCTTCCCGTTCTCGAGCCCGGCCCAGCGGCTCGCGCAGACGGGCCGCTGGTGCGGCCAGGTGGCACGTGCGCTGGGTTTGACGGTCGAGGGCCATGGCCGCTCCCACGACGGCCCCGTGCTGCTCGTGGCCAACCACATCTCGTGGCTCGACATCCTGGCCATCAACGCGGTGCACCCGGCACGCTTCGTCTCCAAGGCCGACGTGAAGCACTGGCCGGTGCTCGGCTGGCTGGTGGGCTGCGGCGGCACGCTCTTCATCGAGCGCGAGCGCAAGCGCGATGCGTTGCGCGTGGTGCACCAGATCGCCGCCGCGCTGAAGCAGGGCGACACCATCGCGATGTTTCCCGAGGGCACCACGGGCGATGGCACCACGCTGCTGCCCTTCCACGCCAACCTGCTGCAGGCCGCGATCTCGACCGACGCGCTGCTGCAGCCCATCGCCTTGCGCTATGTCGACGCCGACAGCGCGCCGAGCCAGGCGGTGGTGTGGGTGGGCGATTCGACCCTGGCCGAGTCCTTGTGGAAGGTGGTGGGCGCCCGCGGCCTGCGGGTGCAGGTTCACCAGCTCGCGCCCATCGCCTCGGCCGGGCAGGACCGGCGCGACCTGTCGGAGCGGGTGCGCGGCGAGATCGGCGCCGCGCTCGGCTTCAGAGGCAGTTGATCGGCAGGTGACGGCGCTCGATGTCGGTGCGGTTGGCGCCGACGAGCTTCATCTTCTCGGGCGCCTTCGCATGCCCGCACACCCACGCGACCGGCACCACCGGGGCGTCTTCCACGACGGCCGGCAGCAGCGTCAAGGTCTTGCCCTGCAGCGCTCCGTTGGCCCGGTTGCCGAAGACGATGTGGATGGCACCGCCTTCGACGGTCACCGACTTCACCATGTTGTTGACGATCTTGTCGGCGGCCGGCAGGCCGGCGGTCGCGTTGTCGGAGGGCAGGGTCTTGGTGGTGGCCCACACGGCGCTCACGTGGTCCTTGGCCAGCTTGGCCAGCGTCACGCCTTCGGCGATGTTCTCGCGGATGTACTTGCCTTGCAGGCTGGGCACCGCCATCAGCGCGAGGATGGCCAGGATGGCCATCACGATCAGCACTTCGATGAGCGTGAAGCCGGAGCGTCGGTCTAGAGGGTGCATGGCGGGGCAGTGTGTCACAGTCCGCCCGATGCAGACCTTCGACGCCGCCTCGACCCGCGCAGCGCTCGGCTTCGAGGCCCTGGTGCCGGCGCTGCGGGAAATGTTTCGCACCGGCTGCGAGATGCCGCCGCGCCATGTGCACACCATCCCCGGCACGCACGCCGACATGACGGTGCTGATCATGCCGGCGTGGTTGCCCGGCCGCTACTTCGGCCTCAAGACGATCAACATCGCGCCGGCCAATGCCGCGCGTGGCTTGCCGGGGCTGCATGCCACCTACCTGCTGCACGACGCCGACACCGGCGTGCCGCTCGCCTTCATCGACGGCAGCGAGCTCACCGCCTGCCGCACCGCGGCGACTGCGGCGCTGGGCGCGTCGTTCATGGCGCGGCCCGATGCGCGGCGACTGCTCGTCGTGGGGGCGGGCCGTGTGGCAGAGCGGCTGCCGGCGGCCTACCGCAGCGTGTTGCCCATCGACGAGGTGCAGGTGTGGGCGCGACGCGCCGAGGCGGCCGAAGCCCTGGCTGCGCAGTGGCGGGCACAAGGGCTGCCGGCGCACGCCGCGGCCGACCTGCAGGCTGCCGTCGGCTGGGCCGATGTCGTGAGCTGCGCCACGCTCGCCACCGAGCCGGTGGTGCAGGGCGCCTGGCTGCGTGCGGGCAGCCACCTCGACCTCATCGGCAGCTTCACCCCGGCGATGCGCGAGGCCGATGACGACTGCTTCCGCGGTGCCACCGTGGCGGTGGACGATGCCGAGGCGTGGCGCAAGAGCGGCGAACTGCTCGGGCCGGTGGCGCGTGGGGTGCTGTCTGCTGGAGGCCCGACGCTCGCAGCGCTGAGCCGCGGCGAAGCCCCCGGCCGCACCAGCGTGCAGGAACGCACGGTCTTCAAGTCGGTCGGCTCGGCGCTGGAAGACCTGGCCGCGGCGGTGCTCGTGGTGGAGTCGGCAAACGGTTCTCGCAGGTGACAGCAGCCCCCTCCTGGGCGGGTTATCGTCGGCGGCACTGAATCGTTTCACCCCTTGAGCCCTCCTTCGTTCACCACCAGCGGCCGTTGGCGCTGGCTGCGTTTCCAGATCCGCCGCCGCTTCGCGCGGCCGCGCGGCGTGTGGGCACTGGCGGGGCCGGTGCTGCTGCAGGAATTCGCGCTCGTGCTCACCGGCACGGTGGTGATGGCGATGGCGAGCCATCTCGGGCCGGCGTCTGTCGCGGCCATCGGCATGATGGACGCGCTCAACTTCCTCTTGATCGCGATCTACGGCGGCCTGGCCATCGGTGCCACGGTGACAGTGGCCCATTGCGTGGGAGCGGGCCGCCGAGGTGACCTGCGTTCGGTCGCGTTCAGCGCCATCGCACTGGCCCTCGTGGCGGGCACGCTGGTGGCGCTGCTGCTGTGGAACACCCGCGGGCTCTGGATCGCGATGGTGCTGCCCGGGGCCGAAGAGGCGGTGAAGGTGCAGGCCGATCGCTACTTCCGCTGGGTCATCGTCGCCGGCATGGCGACGTCCATCGTGCTCACCAGCTGCGGCGTGCTGCGCGGCATGGCGCGCACCGACACCGCGATGCGCGTGCAAGTGGTGATGGCGGCGTCGCAGATCGTCATGGCCGCGATCTTCATGCGCGGCGAGAACGGCAGCGTGAACGGTGCCGGCGCGGCCTTGCTGCTTGCGCGCTGTGGCGGTGTGGCCCTGGTGCTGCTGGCGCTGTGGCCCACGCTCAAGCGGGGCGCAGAGCATGTGGGCGGCTGGCCGGTGCGCCGGGAATTCATGCGGTCCGTCCTGAAGGTGGGCTGGCCGGCGGCGCTGGAGTCCTCGTTCTTCCACCTCGGCAAGATCGTCACGCAGATGATCGTGGTGGGGCTGGGCACCACGGCGATGGCGGCCAACTTCATCGCCTTCTACGTCAGCAACTTCGTCAACACACCCGGCACCGCGCTCGGCGTGGCGGCCACCACGCTCGTGGGCATGCGGCTCGGGGCCGGGCGGGTGAAGGCGGCGCAGCTGGTGCTGCGGCGTGTGATCCGCAGCGCCAACTGGTCGCTGTCGACGCTGGCGGCGATCGTGCTGCCGTTCTCGTGGTGGCTGGCGGGGCTCTTCGGCAACAACGCCGAGGTGACGGCGCAGGCGGCGTGGCTGATCGCGCTCAGCTGCGTGTTCATGCCGGCCTGGGCGGGCTCGTGGGTGCTGCCGGCGGGCCTGCGCGGCGCAGGCGACACGCGCTACGGCCTGGTGGTCGGCAGCTCCACGATGTGGGGACTTCGCATCGGCGCCGGCTACCTGCTCGGCATCGTCTTCGGGCTGGGCGTGATCGGCGTGTGGCTGGGCATGTTTGCCGACTGGATCGTGCGCAACATCCTTTTTCGCAAGCGCATGCGCGGCACCGCGTGGACGCGTCACCGCCTGCTCAACTGAGCATTTGTCGGCAGCCGGGGCCTGCGCGCCCGACGTCTGCTGAAAAAATCAGCAGAAAAGCGCCTTTATTTGGCTGTTTCCTGCCGCGTCGCAGGCCTACATTCGGCTCATAGCGGAGGTACCTCATGGCACTGGTCAAGATGGATCGGCACCTGGTGCAGTTCGGCATGCCATCGCTCGTGGAAGTGCGCGATGCCGAAGGCAACCTGTTGCTGGCGCGTGGCGCCATCATCGAGAACGATGAGCAGCTCGCCGCACTGATGGCACACGGTGCGATGGTCGAAGGTGAAGACGCCAAGGCGGCCATGGCGGCGATCAACGGCGCCCGGCCCGAGCCGGTGGAAACACGGCCGACCAGCGTCTTCGGCCTGTGGGACCAGCTGCGCTGGCGCCTGGAGCGCATCGTCAAGGGCATTGCCGACGAGCCGAAGCAGTTCGAGGCACGCATCGACGAGCTGGCGCAGCACCTCGCGCTGCTCACCGAGAAGGATGCCGATGTGGGGATCTTCCTCGCCGTGCGGCAGGACACCCGCAAGCTCTCCATCTACGGCCTGAGCCATGCGATCTACACCGGGATGATGTGCTTCCTGATGGCGCAGCGCATGGGCTGGCCGCGCGAACGTTGCCTGACGCTCGTGAAGGCGGCGCTGACGATGAACATGTCGGTCTTCGAACTGCAAGGCCGCCTGGCCGCACAAGGCGTGCCGATGCTGGCCGAGCAGCGTGCCGTGCTGCACGAGCACCCGCTGGAGAGCGCCCGCATGCTGCGCGAGGTGGGCATCACCGATGAAGAGTGGCTCACAGCGGTGGAGCAGCACCACGAGTGGAACGACGGCAAGGGCTACCCGCGCGGGCTCACCGAGATGAGCGAGATGGCCAAGGCACTCAAGTACGCGGACGTCTTCATGGCCAAGATCAGCCCAAAGGCCATCCGCAAGCCGTTGCATGCGCAGGAGGCTGCACGCGACCTCTACAAGACCGATGGCGGCGGTGCGATGGCGATGGCCATCATCAAGGAATTCGGGATCTACCCGCCGGGCGAGCTGGTGAAGCTCAAGACCGGCGAGCTGGCGGTGGTGATCCGTCGCACCGCGAGTGCCAACACGCCGATCGCCGCCAGCATCACCGACCGCACCGGCGTGCCGGTGCTCAACATCGTGCGCCGCGACACCAGCCGTGCCGAGCACGCGATCACCGGCTTCGTGGCCGACAAGTCGGTGCTCGACCGTGTGCCGCCGGAGCGGCTCTACGGCCTGCCGGCCTGATGCGCCTGATCAGGCCTTCTTCTCTTCGAGGTAGTAGTAGGGCTTGATCGGCTTGAGGTCGGCATCGAGCTCGTACACGAGCGGCGTGCCGTTGGGGATGTTGACGCCCACGATCTCGTCGTCGCCGATGTTGCTCAGGTACTTCACCAGCGCGCGGATGCTGTTGCCGTGCGCGGCGATCACCACGCGCTTGCCCGACTTGATGGCCGGCGCGATGGAGTCGTTCCACACCGGCAGCACGCGTGCCACGGTGTCCTTCAGGCATTCGGTCAGCGGAATCTCTTCCGGCTTGAGCTTCGCGTAGCGGATGTCGTTGCGCTGGCTGAGCGGGGCATCGGCGGCGAGCGGCGGCGGCGGTGTGTCGTAGCTGCGGCGCCAGATCAGCACCTGCTCGTCGCCGTATTGCTTGGCGGTCTCGGCCTTGTTGAGGCCTTGCAGGCCGCCGTAGTGCCGCTCGTTCAGGCGCCACTGGTGCACCACCGGCAGCCAGGTGCGGTCCATCTGGTCGAGCGTGTGCCAGAGCGTCCAGATGGCGCGCTTGAGCACCGAGGTGTAGGCCACGTCGAAGTCGTAGCCGTGGGCCTTCAGCGTGCGGCCGGCCTGCTGGGCCTGGGCGACGCCGGTGGGGGTGAGGTCCACGTCGACCCATCCGGTGAAGCGGTTTTCCAGGTTCCAGGTCGATTCGCCGTGGCGGATGAGCACGAGTTTGTACATGGCGCGAGCAGTGGGATGAAGAGGTGGAGCCGGGCGAAGCAGACGAAGCCTGGCGGCGAGGGGCCGAATTCTATAATTCGCGTTTGCCTCAACGCCGTGGCCGACCCGCCCGCGAACATCACGTGAACTTCTTCCTCAACCCCGAGAACCTGCTGCTGATCGCGATGGCGATCGTCTCCGGAGGCCTCTTGATGTGGCCGCGCCTGCGTGGCGGCGGCGGCAATGGCGCTGTGACCCCCGCCGAGGCGGTGCAACTCATCAACCGCGAGCGTGCGGTGCTGGTCGACGTGAGCGAGCCCGCCGAATTCGCGGCCGGCCATGCCGGTGGCTCGAAGAACGTCCCTTTCGGCAGCCTGGAAACCAGCACCGACCTGCCGAAGAACAAGGCCTTGCCGGTGGTGGTGGTGTGTCCGACCGGCGCACGCGCTTCGCGCGCAGCGGGTATCTTGAAGAAGCTGGGTTTCGAGAAGGCCCGGCCTCTTGCCGGCGGACTGCGTGCCTGGCGCGAGGCCAACCTGCCGGTCGAGAAATCCGCCTGACCACCACAGGAGGTTTCGTTCATGCAGCCCGTCAAGATGTTCACGACGCTGGTGTGCCCGTTCTGCATCCGTGCCAAGGCCTTGCTCAAGCAGCGGGGCGTGGCCGAGATCGATGAAGTGCGGGTCGACCTCGACCCATCGCAACGCGCCACCATGATGGAGATCACCGGCCGCCGCACGGTGCCGCAGATCTTCATCGGCGATACCCACGTGGGCGGCTGCGACGACCTCATCGCGCTCGACCAGCGTGGCGGGCTCATGCCCCTGCTGCAAGGCAGCTGAAGAACGTCATCAGCGCTGGAACATAATCGCCGGCTCCGCCTTTGAACGGGCGGATCTGCTCCTTCTTCCTTTACCCAGCGAGACTCCCATGGCCGACGACAACAACGCTCCCGTGTTCCAGATCCAGCGCGTGTACCTGAAGGACTTGTCGCTCGAGCAACCGAACTCGCCGCAGATCCTGCTCGAGCAGGCCCAGCCGCAGGTCGACATCAACCTGAACCTGGCCGCCCAGCCGGTGGCCGATGGTGTCTACGAAGTCTCGGTGACCGCGACCGTGACCACCACCGTCAAGGACAAGACCTTGTTCCTGGTCGAGGCCAAGCAGGCGGGCATCTTCGAGATCCGCAACATCCCCGACGAGCAGCTGCAGCCCATCATCGGCATCGCCTGCCCGCAGATCGTCTACCCGTATCTGCGCGCCATCGTCTCCGATGTGTGCACGCGCGCCGGCTTCCCGCCGGTGGTGCTGGCCGAAGTGAACTTCCAGGCCATGTACGAAGCCCAGCAGCAACAGCAGGCCGAAGGCCAGGCCGCTGGCGCCAACCTGAACTGAGCGTCATCGTCGCACGATGAACCTGACCGTGCTCGGCGCCGGCGCGTGGGGCACGGCCGTGGCCGCGAGCACGGCCGCGCGCCACGGCACGCTGCTGTGGGTGCGCGACGCGGCGCAGTGCCAGCAGATGCAGGCGGCGCGCGAGAACGTTCGCTACCTGCCAAGCGTGCCGCTGCCGGCGGCATTGCAGCTCACGGCCGATTTCAACGCTGCGCTGGCGCACGCCCGCGGTGGCCTCATCGTGGTGGCCACGCCGATGGCCGGCCTGCGCGAGATGCTGCAACGCCTGCCGGCCGATGCGCCCGGCGTGCTGTGGTTGTGCAAGGGGTTTGAAGAAGGCAGCGGCCTGCTCGGCCACGAGATCGCGCGTGCGGTGCGGCCGAGTGCTGCGCAGGTCGGCATCCTGTCCGGCCCGAGCTTTGCGCTCGAGGTGGCGCGGGGTCAGCCCGTCGCGCTCGTGGTCGCGAGCCAGGACGATGCGCTCTGCCGCCAGGCCGTCGAGGCCTTCCACTCCGACGCGATGCGCATCTACGCGTCGAACGACCCGATCGGCGTCGAGGTGGGCGGCGCGGTCAAGAACGTGATGGCGATCGCGACCGGCATCGCCGATGGCCTGCAGCTGGGTCTCAACGCGCGTGCAGCGCTGATCACGCGGGGCCTCGCGGAGATGACGCGGCTCGGGCTTGCCCTGGGCGCGCGCGTCGAAACCTTCATGGGCCTGAGCGGGCTCGGCGACCTGGTGCTGACGGCCACCGGCGACCTCTCACGCAACCGCAAGGTCGGCCTGCTGCTGGCGCAAGGCCTGCCGCTGCCGCAGATTCTGCAGGAGCTCGGGCATGTGGCCGAAGGGGTGGCTTGCGCGGCCACCGTGCTCAAGCGGGCGCAGGCGGGTGGTGTGGACATGCCCATCACCGAAGCGGTGGTGCGGGTGCTCGAAGGCCGGCTGCGCCCACCGCAGGCCATCCAGGAACTGATGTCGCGCGACGCGCGGCGTGAAGGGGCCTGACCTCGATCAGGCCCCGCCCTGGTAGCCGTTCTGGCGCCAGGCTTCGAACACCGTCACCGCCACCGCATTGCTCAGGTTGAGGCTGCGCTGTTCCGGCCGCATCGGCAGGCGCACACGCTGGGCGGCAGGGAATGTCTCGCGCAGTTCCGGGGCGAGGCCGGCGGTCTCCGATCCGAAGACGAACCAGTCTCCCGCGCGCCACGGCACCTGCGCGAACGGCTGGCTGCCGCGCGTGGTGAACGCGAACAGGTGTTGCCGATCGGGCTGGGCGGTGTCGAGGAAGGCCTGCCATGACGCGTGGCGTTGCACCGGGGCGTACTCGTGGTAGTCGAGGCCGGCACGCCGCAGCAGCCGGTCGTCCATCGAAAACCCAAGAGGTTCGATCAGGTGAAGGGCGCAGCCGGTGTTGGCAGCGAGGCGGATCACGTTGCCGGTGTTGGGCGGGATTTCCGGATGGACGAGGACGATGTTGAACATGGGAAAGGGTCAGTCGCGAGGCGTGCGGGCAAGGGCCCAGGCGTCCACACGCCGGGCGCCGGCCTGCTTCAGCACGCGGGCGAGTTCGGCGCAGGTGGCGCCAGTGGTCAGCACGTCGTCGACGATGGCGACGTAGCGCCCTTGCAGCTCGGCGCGGCGCAAGGGCTCCACGGCAAAAACACCGCGCACGTTGGCCGCGCGCTCGTCGGGTGGCAGGTCGAGCTGGTGCGGGCTGTCCTTCACGCGCAGCAGCAGGCGGGCGTCGCACGGCAGGCCGAGGCCGCGGGCGAGACGGCGCGTGGCTTCCCAGGCCTGGTTGTAGCCGCGCTCGCGCAGCCGTTGCGTGCTCAACGGGACGGGCAGCAGCAGGTCCGGCAAGGGGGCGTCGGTCCGTTGCAGGGCGTTGAGCAAGGGCGCCACCAGTGCCTCGGCAAGGTCGAGGGCTTCATGGAACTTGAAGCGCGCGATGAGCGTTGACCAGGGGTGCCCGTAGTCGAGACCGGTGCGGGCGGCGTCGAACGGTGGTGGGTGCTGGATGCAGGCGCCGCACACGGACACTCCCGGCGGCACCTGCAAGGCGCAGCGTTCGCAGCGAGGCACGTCCCGGGCATAGCGGGCGACGCAGCTGGCGCACACGGCCCCATCGCCCCAGCCGCGGCACACCGCGCACAAGCTGGGCAAAGGCTGGAGCAGACGGCTGAAAAGCATTGGCTCAATATACTGCCCCACCTCATGAGCACGCCCTCAGCCTCGACCGCGCGACAGCTCGACCCGGCGAGCGTCAGCGCCTGGTTGCGCCGGCTCGCGCGCTCTCCTGAAGCGCCCTGGCTGCATGCCGAAGTGGCGCGGCGCATGGCCGAGCGGCTCGAGTTCATCCGCGTCAAGCCGGAGGTGGTGCTGGACTGGTGGGCGTTTGGCGGAGCGAGTACCGAGCTGCTGCTGAAGGCCTACCCGGAAGCGCGTCATCTGGCGGTCGAGCCCACTGCTGCCTTGCAAGAGCGCAGCCGACACGCCACGGCGGCGCCATGGTGGTCGGCGCGCCGCTGGCGCGGGCCGTCGGTCGCGCTCGTGGCGCCGCAGGACGTGGCGCCATCGAGCGTGCAACTCCTCTGGGCCAACATGATGTTGCACGCCGTCGTCGACCCCTCGGCGCTGATGGCGCAGTGGCAGCGCCTGCTCGCGGCCGAAGGCTTCGTGATGTTCTCCTGCCTCGGCCCTGGCAGCCTGCGCGCGCTGCACGAGCTGCATGTCCTCCAGGGCTGGGGCCCGCCGCTGGCCGACTTCGTCGACATGCACGACCTGGGCGACATGCTGGTGCAGGCCGGCTTTGCCGACCCGGTGATGGACCAGGAGGTGCTCACCCTCAGCTGGGACAGCCCCGAAGCCCTGCTGAACGAGCTGCGCGCCCTCGGTGCCAATGCGTCGCCGCAGCGTTTTGCCGGCTGGCGCACGCCACGCTGGCGGGCGCGGCTGCACGACGCGCTGCGGGCCCTGGCGAGACCTGACGGGCGGATCTACCTGGACTTCGAGATCGCCTACGGGCATGCCTTCAAGGCCGCGCCGCGCGCGCCGCTGGCTGCCGAGACGCGCGTCTCGGTCGAGGACATGCGTGCCATGGTGCGCGGCAAGTCGTCCAGAGGGTGAGTTCGGTTTGAGGCACCTCAAGCGCCTGCGTTAAACTCGCGGGCTTGAAAAATGCAGGTCCGCCCGGGGGTACTTGCGCGCTGTCAGGCTCTCGGGGTGTCCCGCTGGCTGCCGGCGACAAGCCTCTCGCCTCGACTTCCATCCATGCAACGCCTCGACGACCAGGCCCGTCGTCGATGGATGGCAGGCGCGCGAGCCCGCTTCGATGTGATTCTTGAAAACTGAAACGACCATGATGAACGCGACGAAATCACTGTGGCAGTCTTTTGCGCGGAGGGCGGGGCAAACCTGCGTGGCAGCATGTACCGCGCTGACCACCACGGCCGCGATGGCCGTCAACAGCCTGCCCGGCGGTCCTGCAGTGAACCAGCTGGACCTGCATCCCCCGGTCACCAAGATCGCGGCGGAGCAGCAGTGGTTGCACAACTTCATGCTGATCGTCTGCCTGGTGATCTTCGTCGCCGTCTTCGGCGTCATGTTCTATTCGATCTTCAAGCACCGCAAGTCCAAGGGCGCCAAGGCGTCCAACTTCCATGAGAGCGTGAAGGTCGAGATCGCCTGGACGGTCGTCCCCTTCATCATCGTGATCTTCATGGCGCTGCCCGCCACCAAGGCCGTCGTCGCGATGAAGGACACGAGCTCCGCCGACATCACCATCAAGGCCACCGGCATCCAGTGGAAGTGGGGCTATGACTACCTGAAGGGCGAAGGCGAGGGCATCGGCTTCCTCTCCACGCTCGATGTCGCGCACCGCGAGATGTCCGATTCGGGCAAGCCGGCCGGCGACGACTACCTGCTCAAGGTCGACAACCCGCTCGTGGTGCCTGTCGACAAGAAGATCCGCATCATCACCACCGCCACCGACGTGATCCACGCCTTCATGGTGCCGGCCTTCGGCATCAAGCAGGATGCGATCCCCGGCTTCGTGCGCGACACCTGGTTCCGTGCCGAGAAGACCGGCGACTTCTACGGCCAGTGCGCCGAGCTGTGCGGCAAGGAACACGCCTACATGCCGATCCACGTGAAGGTCCTGTCGCAGGCCGACTACACCAAGTGGGTCGAGGGCAAGATGAAGGAAATCGCGGCCAAGGCCGACGACCCGACCAAGGTCTGGGCGCTGCCCGAGCTGGCCGCCCGCGGCGAGAAGGTCTACGCCGCCAACTGCGCGGCCTGCCACCAGCCCACAGGCAAGGGCGCCGGTCCCATCAAGCCGCTCGATGCTTCGCCCATCGTGCTCGACGCTGACAAGAACAAGCAGCTCGCGATCCTGTTGAATGGCGCCGCCAACGGTGCGATGCCGCCCTGGAGGCAGCTCAGCGACACCGACCTTGCCGCCGTGGCGACCTACACGAAGAACGCCTGGTCCAACAAGACCGGCCAGATCGTTCAGCCGGCCGACGTCACCGCCGCCCGCAAGTAATCCGACAACCGCGTCCCAAAGGAAGACACATGAGTGCTGTACTCGATCCCCACGGCCACGCGGCCGGCCATGGCCACGATGACCGTGCCCATGACGACCACCATCCGCACGGCTGGCGCCGTTGGGTGTTCGCCACCAACCACAAGGACATCGGCACGCTGTACCTGCTGTTCAGCTTCACGATGTTCCTGTTCGGCGGCGTGCTGGCGCTCCTGATCCGCGCCGAGCTGTTCCAGCCCGGGCTGCAGGTGGTGAACCCGCAGCTCTTCAACCAGTTCACGACCATGCACGGGCTGATCATGGTGTTCGGCGCGATCATGCCGGCGTTCGTGGGCTTCGCGAACTGGATGATCCCGCTGCAGATCGGCGCGGCCGACATGGCCTTCGCGCGGATGAACAACCTGAGCTTCTGGCTGCTGATCCCGGCCGGCATCATGCTCGTGGCCTCGTTCTTCATGCCCGGTGGCGCCCCCGCCGCCGGCTGGACGCTCTACGCGCCGCTCACGCTGCAGATGGGCCCCTCGATGGACGCCGGCATCTTCGCGATGCACATCCTCGGCGCCTCGTCGATCATGGGCTCGATCAACATCATCGTGACCATCCTCAACATGCGCGCCCCCGGCATGACGCTGATGAAGATGCCGATGTTCTGCTGGACCTGGCTCATCACCGCCTACCTGCTGATCGCCGTGATGCCGGTGCTCGCCGGCGCCATCACGATGACGCTGACCGACCGCCACTTCGGCACCGCCTTCTTCAACCCCGCAGGCGGCGGCGACCCGATCATGTACCAGCACATCTTCTGGTTCTTCGGTCACCCCGAGGTGTACATCATGATCCTGCCGGCCTTCGGCATCGTGAGCCACATCGTGCCGGCCTTCGCCCGCAAGCGCCTGTTCGGCTACACCTCGATGGTTTACGCCACCTCGTCAATTGCCATCCTGTCGTTCATCGTGTGGGCGCACCACATGTTCACGACCGGCATGCCAGTCACGGGCCAGCTCTTCTTCATGTACGCGACCATGCTGATCGCCATCCCCACGGGCGTGAAGGTGTTCAACTGGATCGCGACGATGTGGCGCGGCTCGATGACTTTCGAGACGCCGATGCTCTTCGCGGTGGGCTTCATCTTCGTGTTCACGATGGGCGGCTTCACCGGCCTGATCCTGTCGGTGGCACCGATCGACATCCAGCTGCAGGACACCTACTACGTCGTGGCGCACTTCCACTACGTGCTGGTTGCCGGCTCGCTGTACGCGATGTTCGCCGGCTACTACTACTGGGCGCCCAAGTGGACCGGCGTCATGTACTCCGAGACGCGCGGCAAGATCCACTTCTGGGGCTCGTTGATCTTCTTCAACGTCACCTTCTTCCCGATGCACTTCCTGGGTCTTGCCGGCATGCCGCGCCGCTATGCCGACTACCCGATGCAGTTCGCCGACTTCAACGCGCTGGCGACCGTCGGTGCCTTCGGCTTCGGTCTGATGCAGGTGTACTTCCTGCTCTTCATTGTGCTGCCTGCCATGCGCGGCAAGGGCGAGCCGGCACCGCAGAAGCCGTGGGAAGCCGCTGAAGGCCTGGAGTGGGAAGTGCCGTCGCCGGCGCCCTTCCACACCTTCGAGCACCCCCCGAAGCTGAACGCTTCGGCCACCAAGGTGATCGGCTGATCGCCACGGGACGCCGCCATGACGCCTGAGCAGAAAAAGAGCAACCGCCGGCTGGGCCTGATCCTGGGCTCGGTGGCGCTCATCTTCTTCATCGGCTTCATGGTTCGCATGGTGCTTCTCGGTGGCTGAAGGACCGCTGACATGACGAAGGGCCGTCGTTCGTCGCTGTTGCTCGACAACCGCCGCATGGTGGGCAAGCTGGCGGTCGTGGCCTTGCTGATGTTCGGCTTCGGCTACGCGCTGGTGCCGATGTACCGGGCGATCTGCACGGCGCTCGGCATCAACGTGTTGTCGGTGTCGGAGAAGCTGGTGCCGGGCCACTCGAAGGCGACGCCGGCCAACACGCAGGTCGACACCTCGCGCACCGTCACGGTGGAGTTCGATGCCAACGCGCGCGGCCCCTGGGACTTCAAGCCTGCCAAGCGTTATGTGGAAGTGCATCCCGGTGAGCTGACCACCGTGATGTACGAGTTCAGGAACATCCAGAACCGCACGATGGCGGCACAGGCGATCCCGAGCTACGCGCCCAAGCAGGCCACGCCGCACTTCAACAAGCTCGAATGCTTCTGCTTCAACGAATACACCCTGAAGCCCGGCGAGTCGCGCCAGTGGCCGGTGGTGTTCGTGATCGACCCGAAGCTGCCGAAGGACGTGAAGACCATCACCCTGTCGTACACCTTCTTCGAGATCGGCGGCAAGGTGGCGGTGCAGGCCACGTCGCAGGAGCCGCAGTCATGACGTCCGATGGTCTGAAAGACGCGGTCAAGCGCAAAGGTTCGTTCGGCCAGACGCTGCGTGCAGTGGGCTGGTCTTTTTTCGGCGTGCGCAAGTCCGCCGAGCATGAGAAGGACATGGCGCAGCTGAACCCGGTCCACGTGATCATCGCGGGCGTGATCGCCGCGGTGGTGTTCATCGTGGTGCTGGTGTTGATCGTGCGCTGGGTGTTGTCGAGCGGGGTTGCGGCCTGAGGGCCTGGGCCACGCTCAAGAAGAGTTCAAGATTCACTAGAGATCCGATCCGTAGGAGAAACCATGTCGGCAGCGACAACCCCGGGGCAAACCCCTCACTACTTCATCCCCGCGCCTTCTCGGCACCCCGTGATGGCCTCGATCGGCCTGTTCATGGTGATCCTCGGGGCGGGCCAGTGGATCAACGGCCACGGCTGGGGCGCGTACCTCGTGCTCTTCGGCCTGCTGTGGTGGGCCTTCGTGCTCAAGCAGTGGTTCGGTGACGCCATCCGCGAAAGCGAAGGCGGCCTCTACAGCGACCGCATCGACGTGTCGTACCGCTGGAGCATGAGCTGGTTCATCTTCTCGGAAGTGATGTTCTTCGGCGCCTTCTTCGGCGCGCTGTACTGGGCGCGCGTCCACTCGGTGCCGAGCCTCGGCAGCCTGGAGAACGCGATCCTGTGGCCCGACTTCAAGGCCTTCTGGCCGAGCAGCGTGGCCGGCGCCACCGCCGCACCCGCAGGGACGGTGGAGCCGTTCTCGGTGATGGGCCCGTGGCCGATTCCGACCATCAACACCGCGCTGCTGCTGACCTCGGGCGTCACGCTGACCATCGCGCACCACGCGCTGATCGCCGGCAACCGCAGCAAGACGATCCTTTGGATGTGGATCACGGTGCTGCTGGGCGTCACCTTCCTCGGCTTCCAGGCCTACGAGTACATGCATGCGTACCAGGACCTGAACCTGAAGCTCAACTCGGGCGTCTACGGTTCGACCTTCTACATGCTGACCGGCTTCCACGGCTTCCATGTCTGCGTGGGCGCGCTGATGCTGCTCTTCATCACGCTGCGTCTGCACAAGGGCCACTTCACCCCGCAGCGCCACTTCGGCTTCGAAGGCGCGGCCTGGTACTGGCACTTCGTGGACGTGGTGTGGCTCGGCCTCTACGTCGTGGTGTACTGGCTCTGAGCTGGCCTCGACCCGAACGTCAAAAGAGCGCCTCGCGGCGCTCTTTTGCATTGGAGACCAGATGGAACCTCAGCGCTCGATCGGAATCCCCGTGGGCCGGATCCAGCCCATCTTGTAGGCGAGCAGGATGCACAGGAACAGCAGCACCGACAGCCCGACGCGCACTGCCAGCGCACGCATCATGTTCGAGGTCTTGGGCTTGCCGTCGCGACCATCGCGCATCAGGAACACGCCGGCGGAGGCGAGCGCCCCGATGATGAGCACGAGCGCTGCAGCGATGAAGTACTTCATGGCCGGGGATTATCCCCTTCAGAGATTGGCGCATGGCCGGCTGGCTGGCTGACCCCCGCCGCCGCGCGGTGATCGTGCTCGTGGCCACGCTCGTGGGCATGGGCGCGACCGCGCGGCTCGGCGTCTGGCAGCTCAATCGCGCAGCGCAGAAGGAAGCGCTGCAGACGGCGCTCGACACGCGCGGCACGTTGCCGCCGCTGCGCATGGACAGCTTGCCCCCCAGCGAAACGCTGGCCCAGGCCGAACATCATCGGCCGGTGGTGCTGCGTGGGGAGTGGAAGCAGGGTGCGACCGTGTTCCTCGACAACCGGCAGATGAACGGCCGGCCCGGCTTCTTCGTGATGACGCCGCTGCTGCTGTCGCCGGGCGACGCGGTGCTGGTTCAACGCGGCTGGGTGCCGCGCGACGTGCAGGACCGCACGCGGGTTCCAGCGGTGCCGACGCCTTCAGGCCTCGTCGAGGTGACGGGCCGTCTCGCGCCTCCGCCGGCGCGGCTCTACGACTTTGCGCCCGGCGCCGCGGCCTCAGGGCCGATCCGGCAGAATCTCGTGCTCGCCGAACATTCGCGCGAGCTGGGTGTGACGCTTCGGCCGTGGACGGTCTTGCAGAGCGACGAGGCCGCACCTGTGCGCGATGGCCTGTCGCGCCAATGGCCGCGTCCCGCGGCCGATGTTCACAAGCACTACGGCTACGCGTTCCAGTGGTTCGGTCTGTGCGCCTTGATTGCAGGTTTGTATGTCTGGTTCCAAGTCCTCCGCCCCCGCTTCCAGCGACGCCGGTGAAGCCTTCAGCTTCACGGTGCACTCGATGCCCAC
Source organism: Piscinibacter sp. HJYY11 (assembly GCF_016735515.1). Classification (NCBI taxonomy): domain Bacteria; kingdom Pseudomonadati; phylum Pseudomonadota; class Betaproteobacteria; order Burkholderiales; family Sphaerotilaceae; genus Piscinibacter; species Piscinibacter sp. HJYY11. Next base: position 4,478,705 of record NZ_JAERQZ010000001.1, read on the forward strand.
GCCGTCGCTCGACGACAAGCGAACGTCGAGCGGCCGGCTGAAGATGCTGCTGGTGCTGCTGGTCTGCGCCGCGCCGGTGATCGCGTCGTACGTCACCTATTTCGTGATCCGGCCCGAGGGGCGCACCAACTACAGCGAGCTCGTCCAGCCGCAGCGCCCGATGCCGGCCGATCTGACATTGATGGACGTGCAGGGCAAGCCGGTCTCGCCCGCGTCGCTCAAGGGCCAGTGGTTGCTGGTGACGGTGGCAGGCGGTGCGTGCGACGAAGGCTGCGAGAAGCGCCTCTGGCTGCAGCGCCAGCTGCGCGAAACACTCGGTCGCGAGAAGGACCGGCTCGACAAGGTCTGGCTGGTGCACGACGGCGTGCCGGCCCGTGCGGAGACGGTGCAGGCCATGCAGGCGGCCGGGGCCGCGACCGTGCTGTCGGTGCCGCGAGAGGCGCTCTCGAAATGGTTGGCTCCGGCGGCAGGCCGGCAGCTGGAAGATCACTTCTACATCGTCGACCCCTTGGGCAACTGGATGATGCGGGTGCCGCCGAACCCCGACGCCGCCAAGCTGAAACGCGATCTCGACAAGCTGCTGCGCGCCTCGTCCTCGTGGGACAACGCCGGGCGCTGACAGCGTGGCCACGCCGACCCTCTACAACTTCTCTCCCGTGCTCTGGCTGGCCCTGGTGGGCCTGCTGCTCGGGGGCGGGCCGCTGCTGTGGAACTGGTGGCGGCATCGGCATGACCCTCCCGCGGTGCGCCTGCGCGCCTTGACCTGGCTCACGCTCTTCCTCACCTTCGACCTGGTGGTCTTCGGCGCCTTCACGCGCCTTACCGACTCAGGCCTCGGCTGCCCCGATTGGCCAGGGTGCTATGGGGCCGCGAGTCCGCTCGGCGCGCATGCCGACATCCAGGCCGCCCAGACCGCGATGCCCACCGGCCCGGTCACGCACGGCAAGGCCTGGGTGGAGATGGTGCACCGCTACCTCGCCACGGGTGTGGGCGTGCTCATCATCGCGCTGGCGATCGGCAGCTGGCGCGCGCACCGGCGTGGCGATGCGGCCCTGTCGCCGTGGTGGGCCACGGTGACGCTGGTGTGGGTCTGCCTGCAGGGGGCATTCGGTGCGCTCACGGTGACCATGAAGCTGTATCCCGCCATCGTCACGCTGCACCTGCTGGGCGGCATGGGCCTGCTGGTGCTGCTCGCGGTGCAGGGCGAGGCCTACGAGCGCAAGCCGCTGGCCTTGTCGCGCGCGCTGCATGGCGGCGTCTGGGCGCTGGCGCTGCTGACCGTGGTGCAGATCGCGCTCGGGGGCTGGGTCAGCACGAATTACGCGGTGCTCGCGTGCCGTGATTTCCCCACCTGCCAGGGCGAGTGGTGGCCGGCCATGGATTTCGAGCACGGCTTCACCATCGCGCGCGAGCTCGGCGCCGGCAAGTCCGGCGGCTACCTGCCGTTTGCAGCGCTCACGGCGATCCACGTCACGCACCGTGTGGGCGCCTTCATCGTGCTGACGCTGATGTTGCTCGTGTCATGGGGCCTGCGCCAGGCCGGTGGCCCGGCCCACCGCCGTTTTGCCGTCGCCTTGCTGGCGCTGGCGGCGTGGCAGTTCCTGAGCGGCCTGAGCAACGTGGTGCTCGGCTGGCCGCTCGTCGCCGCGCTGGCCCACACCACGGGCGCCGCGGTGCTCATCACCGTGATATCGGTGGTGGTGGTGCGCGCCCGTCAGGCGGGGCTCGCCTCGTAAAATCGCCGATTCCCCGCCTGCCATGCCCGAAACCCTCAGCCCCCCCGCACCCGCCGCCTCGCACCTGTCGGTGGCCCGCCAGTTCTACGCGCTGACCAAGCCGCGCGTGGTGCAGCTCATCGTCTTCTGTGCCGTGATCGGCATGCTGCTGGCCGTGCCGGGGGTGCCCGACTGGCGCCTGGTGCTGCCGGCCACCGCCGGCATTTGGCTGGTGGCGGCGGCCGCGGCCGCGTTCAACTGCCTGGTCGAGCAGCACATCGACGCCAAGATGGCCCGTACCGCCTGGCGCCCCACCGCCAAGGGCGAACTCACGAACACGCAGGCGCTCGTCTTCTCGGCTGTGTTGTGCGCCATTGGCAGCGCGCTGCTGTACTGGCTGGTCAACCCGCTGACCATGTGGCTGACCTTCGCCACCTTCGTGGGCTACGCCGTGATCTACACCGTGGTGCTGAAGCCGCTGACCCCGCAGAACATCGTGATCGGCGGCGCGTCGGGCGCGATGCCGCCGGTGCTCGGCTGGGCCGCGATGCGAGGCGACGTAGGCCCCGAGGCGCTGATGCTGTGCCTCATCATCTTCCTGTGGACGCCGCCGCACTTCTGGGCGCTCGCCCTCTACCGCGTCGAAGACTACCGGCGGGCCGGCCTGCCGATGCTGCCCGTGACCCACGGCAACGAGTTCACGCGGCTGCAGGTGCTGCTCTACACCTTCGTGCTCTTCGCCGCGACGCTTTTGCCCTTCGTCTTCGGCATGAGCGGCGTGGTCTACCTGGTGTCGGCCGTGCTGCTCGGCGCCGGTTTCATCGGCTATGCATGGCGGCTGTGGCGCAACTACTCCGATGCGCTCGCCCGCAGCACCTTCCGATTCTCGATCGTGCACCTGTCGCTGCTGTTCGCGGCCTTGCTGCTCGACCACTACCTGGCCCCGCTGCTGTGACCACCCGTCGACTCACCCTCCTCGCCGCCCTTGCATCAGGCGCTCTGCTGGCCGGCTGCGACAAGCTCGCCGGCGGCAAGCCCAGTTTCAAGGCCATCGACATCACCGGCGCCGACTATGGCAAGGCGCTCTCGCTGCCCGACCAGGACGGCAAGACCCGCACCCTGGCCGACTTCAAGGGCAAGGTGACGGTCGTGTTCTTCGGCTACACCCAATGCCCCGACGTGTGCCCCACGACGATGGCCGAGCTGGCGCAGGTCAAGAAGGCCCTGGGAGCCGACGGCGACAAGGTGCAGGGCGTCTTCATCTCCGTCGACCCCGAGCGCGACACGCCCGAGCGCCTCAAGGCCTACATGCAGGGCTTCGACCCGAGCTTCATCGCGCTGCGCGGCACGCCCGAGCAGACAGCGGCCGCCGCGAAGGATTTCCGCGTGTACTACTCGAAGGTGCCCGGCAAGGCCGAAGGCAGCTACACGATGGACCACACCGCCGGCTCGTACATCTTCGACGCCACGGGCCGGCTGAGGCTCTTCACCCGATATGGCGACAAGGACGGCACTGCCAACCTGACGGCCGACATCAAGGCCCTGCTCCACAACGCGTGACAAATAAAAACGGCCCCGAGGGGCCGTTTTGCATGGGCTTCGGACGCTCAGGCGTCTTGTGCCAGCGCCTTGCGCATCTTCTTCATCGCCGCCACTTCGATCTGGCGGATGCGCTCGGCGCTGACGCCGTATTCGCTCGCCAGGTCGTGCAGCGTCATGCCGCCGGAGCTGTCGTCGTTGACCTTGAGCCAGCGCTCCTCGACGATGCGGCGGCTGCGAGCGTCGAGCGCGTCGAGCGCCTGGGCAATGCCGTCGCTGGCCAGCCAGTCGCGGCGGTGGCTCTCGATCACGCGCGTGGGTTCGGTGCTGTCGTCGGCGAGGTAGGCGATGGGCGCATAGCTTTCTTCCCCGTCGTCGGACTGCGGCTCCAGCGCCACGTCGCCGCCGGACATGCGGGTTTCCATCTCCAGCACTTCCTCGCGCTTCACGTTCAGGCGCTCGGCCACCGTGTCCGCCTCGCCCTGCGTCAGGGTGCTGCGGTGGGTGGCGCCGTCGACCGACTCTTCCTTCAGGCTCTGCTTCATCGAGCGCAGGTTGAAGAACAGCTTGCGCTGGGCCTTGGTCGTGGCCACCTTCACCATGCGCCAGTTGCGCAGGATGTACTCGTGGATCTCGGCCTTGATCCAATGCATGGCGTAGCTCACCAGGCGCACGCCCTGGTCGGGGTCGAAGCGCTTGACGGCTTTCATCAGGCCGACGTTGCCTTCCTGGATCAGGTCCCCGTGGGGCAGTCCATAGCCGAGGTACTGGCGCGAGATCGACACCACCAGGCGCAGGTGCGAGAGCACCAGCTTCCCGGCGGACTCGACGTCACCGTGCTCGCGCAGCTTGCGGGCGTGGGTGTGTTCTTCCTCCTGCGTGAGCAGGGGGATGCGGTTCACGGCCGAGATGTACGCGTCGAGGTTGCCGAGCGACGGCACCAGCGACCACGGGTCCCGGACGGTCAGAGCAGATGCGGTGGAAGCGTTCATGGACATCTCAGACACCCTCCAGTGGAGTTCGTTCCGCAGATATTAGCACTCGATGATTGAGAGTGCTGATCGCGGCGATTGCATGGCTGTATGTGAGTGAATACTCTTCTAATGGTCCAAGTCCGTGCTAGCCAAATCTGGTCTCAGCCCCTTCCAGCACCGAATCGACCACCGACAGCAACTCGGCCACGCTGACCGGCTTGGTGAGGTAGTGGAAGGCCCCCGCCTGCATCGCCCCCTCGATCTGCGAGGCCAGGGCGTCGGCCGAGACCACCACCACGGGAATTTCCGCCGTGGAGGCATCTGACTTCAGATGGCGCAGCAACTCCAGCCCGTCGATGTCGGGCAGGTGCATGTCGAGCAGCACCAGGTCCGGCCGCTGGGTGCGGATGGCCGCCAGGCCATCCAGGCCCGTGACGGAGACGCTGAAGTGCACCTGCGGCCGGCGCAGCAGGATGCCGCGCATCACCTCGACGTTGGTCTCGTTGTCTTCGACGTAGTGCACGCGCCGCTGGTGGTAGGTGGTGGAGCCTTCGTTCAAGGCATCGAGCGGCCCCGGCGCGGTGTCGGGCCGGTCGGCACGGGGCAGGGTCAGTATGAACGACGAGCCGGCGCCGGCCATACTGCGGGCCCGCAGCGCACCCCCCATCAGCTCGGCCAGGCGCTGGCTGATGACGAGCCCGATGCCCGTGCCTTCCATGCCCGAGCGTTCGCGGCCCAGGCGGTTGAAGGGCTGGAAGAGCTGCTCGAGCTGCTGCGACGTCATGCCGAGCCCGGTGTCGGACACCACGATCTCGATCACGTCGATCTGGACGCAGCGCGCCGTGATGTGGATGCGGCCGCCGTCGCTGTTGTACTTGACGGCGTTGGACAGCAGGTTGATCAGGATCTGCTTGACGCGGGTGCTGTCGCCGATGACACGTGCGGCGTCGTCCGGCACGTCTTGCGTGACCTGGATGTTGCGGCGCCGGGCGTCCTGCTCGACGAGCGGCAGGGCGCTCGCGATGACCTCGCGCAGGTCCAGCCGGTCGGGCTGCAGGTTGAGCGTGCCCGACTCGATGCGCGACAGGTCCAGCACGTCGTTGATCATGTCCAGCAGGTGCCAGCCGGCGCCCTGGATCTGCGCCACCCAGGGCCGCTGCGCCGCGGGCAGCGGGTGGTTCTGGTCGAGCTCGAGCAGCTGCGCAAAGCCCAGCATCGCGTTGAGCGGCGTGCGCAGCTCGTGGCTCATGCGCGAAAGGAACTCGCTCTTGGCCAGGTTGGCCGCCTCGGCGATCTCTCGAGCGCGCTCCGCCTCGGCGAGCCGCAGGTGCTCGGTGATGTCTTCCACCACGCCGACGATGCGGTAGGGCGCGCCCTGCGCGTCGCGCAGCAGCGTGCCCACCGACTGGGCCCACACCATGCGCCTGTCGCGCGTGAGGTAGCGGGCCTGGCGGCGGTACATGGGGATGTCGCCACGCACCAGCTGCGCTGAGAGCTCGATGTGCTGCGGCCGGTCTTCGGGGTGGGTGAGCGTGGCCAGGTCCATGCCCATCAGCTCGTCGGCGCTGTAGCCCGTGAGCTCGCAGAAGCGGGGGTTGACCTGCTGAACATGGCCCTGAAGGTCGGTGTAGACCACGCCGATGGGCACGTTGTTGAGGATGTTGCGGAAGCGCTGCTCGCTCTCGCGCAGGTCGACCTCGGTGCGCTCGCGCTCGGCGATCTCGCGCTGCAAGGCGGCGGTGCGGTCCTGCACCGCGGCCTCGATGCGGCGGGTGCGGCCGGTCACGGTGAGCAGCAGGGCGCCCAGCATCGCGGTGGCGAGCAGGCCGACCAGCGAGAAGAGCAGTGCATCGAGCTCGCGCAAGTCGGGCATCTCGCTGCGCAGGGCCGAGATGCGCAGGTCCCACTGTCGCCCGGCGAAAGCCAGCGGCCGCACATGCAGCAGGTCGTTCTGCACCGTTTCGCAACCGGCGGGGCCGGCCAGGCGGCGGCGCGTGGCGACGGGGTCGGTGTCGACGATGCAGACCTTCAGGTAGTGCGGCAGGCTGGAGCGGAACGACGCGAGCGCCGCATCCATGCGCAAGGTGACGAAGACGATGCCACGCGCGGCGCTGGTGCGCTCGCTCACGGTCGTGGGCAGCCCGCGGTACAGGGCCTGGTAGATGACGACGATGGTTTCGTCGCCCAGGTTCTGCGTGGCACGGAAGCCGGCGGTGGCGGCCGGGCTGTCGGTGCGCACGGCGGCGTCGACGGCTGCGCGCGCTTCGGGGATCGAGCGGATGTTGACGCCGAGGGCGCCCGCGTTGACCTCGTAGGGCTCGATGTAGCGCATGACCGCGAGCCGGTCGTCGGCGATCGAGCCGCTGTCCTTGCGGTCGAAGACGGTGAACGCCGGGAAGTCGGTGGCCCGCACCTGCGCCTCGTAGGCAGCCGCTTCGGGCCTCATCATCAGCTCGGCCCAGCCCATGGCTTGCAACTGCGACCCGGGCGTGAGCCAGGCCATGGTCGCGCGGCGCATCTCATCGCGCGTCACGCTGTCGGAGGCGAGGAAGACGCCACGGATCGCCTCCAGCGCATGCAGCGGATACTGCATCCGGGCCGCCAGGCTCGACGACGCATGCACCGCGTCGCGCTCGAAGCTCGCCAGCATGCGGGCGTCGGCCCAGCGGGCGATCTGCTTCACACCGAGGGCGGTCAACACGGTGGCCACGACGAGCGTGAAGCCGACGGTCCAGCGCCGCGACACCCATTCGCTGCGCGGCTGGCCGATGAGCGTGAGCACGGCCGGCGCGCCGATCAGCACACCGAGCGTGTCACCCGAGGCCCACACGCACCAGGTGAACCAGAGGGTGTCGGCCGGGTGCCCGAGGAAGAGGTACATCGTGAGCACGCCAACGGTCGCGCTCACGGTGCAGGAGGCCACGGCGCCCAGCCCGAAGAAGACGAGGATGTCGTGCGGCTCGCTCAGGGTGAGCGGATGGCTGGCGAAGCGCCTCACCAGCAAGGCGCCCACCCACGCCTGCAGCGTGGCGCCGAGCGCCATGCACAGCGGCGCGAGGACCAAGGGGCCGAGCGTCGCCTCGCCATGCTGCAAGGCCATCAGCATGTTGATGGACAGCGAGCCCAGCGCCACGCCGGCCAGCATGCGCCAGCCGAAGGTCAGGACGCTCGCGAGCGCAATGCCGGCGGCGGGGTACAGGGGGGAGGCGTAGCCCGGCGGAATGGCCAGCCACAGCGCCATCCAGCCCGCGATGCCATAGGCCAGCGCCGTGCCGACCAGCGCGAGCGGCCAGTGGGGCGTTGGTCGAAAAGGCGCTGCAGGCGTCATCGGGCGTTCACTGGCGTGGGGGGTGCGGCGCATGAAGGCCGCAGGTCACGGTTGCGGCCGAGCCTACCACCCAGAGCCCCGCGCCGGCATGCGGCAAGCGAGGGTGCCAACCGCCCGGATTTGCGGCCAAACGGGCGGGTCAGACGTTGAACAGGAAGTTCATCACGTCGCCATCCTTGACGACGTATTCCTTGCCTTCGGCGCGCATCTTGCCGGCGTCCTTGGCCCCCTGTTCGCCCTTGTAGGCGACGAAGTCGTCATACCCGATCGTCTGGGCGCGGATGAAGCCGCGCTCGAAATCGGTGTGGATCACGCCGGCGGCCTGCGGGGCGGTGTCGCCGATGTGGATGGTCCAGGCACGCACTTCCTTCACGCCGGCGGTGAAGTAGGTCTGCAGGCCCAGCAGGCTGAAGGCGGCGCGGATCAGCCGGTTCAGGCCCGGCTCGCTCTGGCCCATGTCGGCGAGGAAGATCTCCTTGTCTTCATCGCTCATCTCGGCCATCTCGGCCTCGGTCTTGGCGCAGATGGCCACCACCGGCGCCTTCTGGCTCTCGGCGTAGGTGCGCAGGCGGTCGAGGTAGGGGTTGTTCTCGAAGCCGTGCTCGTCGACGTTGCCGACGAACATGGCCGGCTTGGCGGTGATGAGGCACAGCGGCTTCAGCACCACCAGCTCTTCCTTGCTGAAGGCGATGCTGCGCACCGGCTTGGCTTCGTCGAGCGCGGCCTGGCACTTCTGCAGCACCGCCACGAGCTTGGCGGCTTCCTTGTCGTTGCCCGACTTGGCGGCCTTCAGCGAGCGCTGCAGCGTCTTTTCCACCGTGCCGAGGTCGGCCAGGCAGAGCTCGGTCTGGATGACCTCGATGTCGGCGATCGGGTCGACCTTGCCGGCCACGTGGATCACGTTCTCGTCGTCGAAGCAGCGCACCACGTTGACGATGGCATCGGTCTCGCGGATGTGCGCGAGGAACTGGTTGCCGAGGCCTTCGCCCTTGGACGCGCCGGCCACCAGGCCCGCGATGTCGACGAACTCGACGATCGCCGGCACGATGCGCTCGGGCTTCACGATCTCGGCCAGCTTCTGCAGGCGCGGGTCGGGCAGCTCCACCACGCCCACGTTGGGCTCGATGGTGCAGAAGGGGTAGTTCTCGGCCGCAATGCCGGCTTTGGTCAGCGCATTGAAGAGGGTGGACTTGCCGACGTTGGGCAGGCCCACGATGCCGCATTTGAGGCTCATGGTGTGCAGGGCGAAAAGTGGGGCGCCGCGCGAGGAGCGCGGGGCAGGGGCGGGATTTTAGTTCCGGGCTAGTGGTGGGCCGCCGCAGCCCGGGCTTCCAGCGCCTGCTGCACCGTCTGCAGGAGGCGCATGCGGCCGACCGGCTTCACCAGCACCTCGTCCATGCCCGCCTCCAGGCAGGCGGCGCGGTCTTCGGCGTAGGCGTTGGCGGTGAGCCCCACCACCGGCAGCTGGCGTGCGGCTTCGCCCGCTTCGCCGGCGCGCAGGCGGCGGGTGGCTTCCAGGCCGTCCATGTCGGGCATGCGCCAGTCCATCAGCACCAGGTCGAAGCCGCCGCGGGTGAGCTGGTTGAGCGCTTCCACGCCCGAGCTGGCGGTGTGGACCTCGATGGAGGCCGTCTCCAGCATCTGCGTGGCGATCATGGTGTTGACGGCGTCGTCGTCCACCAGCAGCACGCGCAGCCCGGCGAGGCCACCCGACAGCGGGGCCAGCGCCGAGTTCACGACCGGCGGCAGGTTGGGCGTTTCGGTGGGCGGCAGCGGCAACCGCAGCGTGACGCGCGTTCCGATGCCCGGCTCGCTCTGCAAGGCCAGGGTGCCGTGCATCAGCCCGACGAGCTGCCGCGTGATGGCGAGCCCCAGGCCGCTGCCGGCATGGCGGCGGGTGTCGCCGCTGTCGGCCTGGTGGAAGGCGTCGAACACCAGCGGCTGGTGCGAGCGCTCGATGCCGATGCCGGTGTCTTCGATGTGGATGTGCACCTGCTTGACGATCGGCTCGTAGCGCAGCGCGAGGCTCACGTGCCCGGTGTCGGTGAACTTCACCGCATTGCCGAGCAGGTTGATGAGGATCTGCTTGAGGCGGAACTCGTCGCCCCGCAGCCAGGCCGGCACGCTGTCTTCCACCGCCACGCGGCACTGCAATGACTTGGCCGAGGCCTGCGGTTCGATGGTCTCCAGCACACGCCCGATGCAGGCGCGCAGCTCGAAGGGCTCGTTGAGCAGCTCCAGCCGCCCGGCCTCGATGCGCGAGAGGTCGAGCACGTCGTTGATCAGATGCAGCAGGTGCGTGCCGCCGCGGCGGACCGTCTCCACCAGCTCGCGCCGGTTGGGCTCGGCGAGCGAGGGATCGCGCAGCAGGTCGGCCGCGCCGAGCACCCCGTGCAGCGGCGTGCGCAGCTCGTGGCTCATCACCGCAAGGAAGCGCGACTTGGCCTGCGAGGCCTGCTCGGCCTGGTCGCGCGCCGACTCGAGGTCGCGCATGCGGCGGGTCACCACGTCGTCGACAGTGAGCGGCTGGCTCGTCGGGTCGTCGACATTGGAGTCGACCGGTGGCGCCAGCACCGACAGCTTGCGCAGCTGGCGTGCGATGCCGAAGAGTGCGCCGATCACGAAGAGCTGCGCGAAGAAGCCGTTCACCACCAGCGGCCAGATGGTGTTGTTCCACTCCGGCGGGTTGCCGTCGCGCAGGTGCACGACGACCGCCGGCAGCGAAGTGAGCGTGAGGACCGTGAGGCACAGGAACAACGCGCGCCACAGCGGCCAGGTCGCATAGACCAGCAGGTGCACACCCACCAGCCAGTACGACATCGACGCAGCGGCGTAGGTGTTGAAGTTCTGCGCCACCAGCAGCATGTAGCTCACGCTGCCGATGAAGTAGAGGCTCAGCATGAGCGAGCCCAGGCCTTGCGCGAGCACCAGGTAGCGGCCACGCCAGTGCACCAGCGCGGCGAGGCCCAGCAGGCACACGATGATCAGGGGGTAGGCGTAGCGGTCCTGGTGGGCGATCTGGCCGAGGGCGGTCTCGGTCCACCACACCAGCAAGACGCTGGCCGCGATGAGGATGAAGAGCCACAGCGCCGTGCCACGTGCCACCAGCGTGATGTTGGGCGTGCCAGGTCTCGCAGCGGGGGAGTTGGAAGCCTGGTGCGGGTCCTTGCGCATGGCGGGCACAGCAAAGGGCAGGTGGTGCGGCCTATTATCGAGGCCACCTGCCCTTTGGATACAAGATCACGAGGAATCCCGATGGACCTGCTCCAGCTCCGCCCTCACACCAAAGACCTGGGTGGTGGCTTCACCGTGCGCCGCGTGTTGCCCGCCGCCCAGCGCCAGGCGGTGGGCCCCTTCCTGTTTTTCGACCACTTCGGTCCGATCACCGCCCACCCGAGCGACAACCACGACGTGCGGCCCCATCCGCACATCGGCCTCGCGACCGTGACCTACCTCTTCGAGGGCGCGATGATGCACCGCGACAGCACCGGCGTCGTGCAGCGCATCGAGCCCGGCGCCATCAACTGGATGACCGCCGGGCGCGGCATCGTGCATTCGGAGCGCACGCCCGACGACCTGCGCACGGTGGACCGTCGCAGCCATGGCCTGCAGCTGTGGTGCGCCGTTCCCGCGGAGCGCGAGGAAGACGAGCCCTCGTTCTCGCACACGCCGGCGTCGGACATCCCGTCGACCGAGCTGCCCGGCGTGAGCGTGCGCGTGATGATCGGCGAGGCTTTCGGCCTGCGCTCGCCGGTGCCGACCTTGTCGCCCACGCTGTATGTCGACCTGCAGCTGCGCGCCGGTGCCTCGCTGCCGCTGCCGGCGGCGGCCCGTGAACGCGCGCTCTACGCCATCGACCAGGGTGTCGAGCTCGACGGCCAGCCGGTGCCGGCGGCCACGATGGTGGTGTTGCCCGAAGGCGTGACCCCCACGCTCAGCGCCCCGCAAGCGGCGCGGGTGGTGATGGTCGGCGGCGAGCCGCTCGGCCACCGCCACATGTGGTGGAACTTCGTCTCCAGCCGAAAGGAGCGCATCGTGCAGGCCGCCGACGACTGGGCCGCTCAGCGCTTTCCGAAGGTGCCCGGCGAGACCGAATTCATTCCGCTGCCCGAGAAGCGGCCCTGACCGAAGGCGTGGCCGGCTTGCGCAGGATGAGCACGTTGCCGGCCACCGCCAGCAGCACGCCCACGCCGGCGAGTGCGTCGGGCCGGTAGCCCTCGAAGAGCGTCGAGATCACCAGCGCGAGGATGGGCGTCATCACGCCGATGGTGCCGGCCGGGCCAGCGCCCAGGCGCTCGAGCAGCGTCAGGTAGCACGCGAACGACAGCACCGAGCCGGCAAGTGCCAGGTAGAGCAATGCAATCCACCATGAGGCGGTGCTGGGCAGGGCGAACGCCTGGCCGCTCAGCAGCGCGATCAGCAGCACCGCCGCGCCGCCATAGAGCATGCCGAAGCCGAGGCTCGGCCACATCGACAGGCCCCGTGCGCCGTTGCGGCTGGCGAGCAGGCTGCCGATGGTCGACAGGAACACCGAGCCGGCGGTGAACACCACGCCGAGCATGGTGTTGCCGCCGACGTGGGTCTTGCCGAATTCGGGCCAGAAGATGAGGGCGACGCCCGCCAGGCCCAGGACGGCGCCGAGGATGAAGCGTCTCGTGAGCGGCGTGCCGAAGAACCATGCCGCGCCGATGCCGCCCGCCAGTGGCGAGGCCGAGTAGCCGACGGCCACCACGCCCGAGGGCAGGTAGCGCTCGGCGTGGTACACGCAGATGTACGACACGCCGTAGAGAAACACACCCTGCAGGGCAAACCACAGGTGCGCACGGCCGTTGAAGCGCAGGGTTTCGCCTCGCGCCGCGCGCCATGCGAGCACGCACGCCCCCGCCAGCATGAAGCGCAAGGCCACGCCGAGCTCCGGGGTGCTGCCTCCGATCTGGAAGGTGATGGCGTACCAGGTCGTGCTCCAGACGAGCACGCACACGGTGAAGAGAACGGAGACCGGCAGGCGCTGCATGCGGCAGCGCTCAGTCGAAGCGGTAGCTCGCCGTCCCCGCCTGCCCCACACGCAGCCCGCACTCGATGCCCTTGACGATCACCGCGTTCATCGCGAAGGTGATCGCGCCATCGAGCCGCGCGTCGGCCCGGAAGGTGCTCAGCGTGTCGCCCGGCTCGTGGCCTTGCACGCCGGTGGCCGGGTCGACGCTCGGGATGGTGCAGCGCGAGCAGGGCTTCACGAGCTTGAGCACCACCTCGCCTTCGGGCGTGTCGAAGCGGATCTCGTCGAGGTGGTCCTCGCCGAAGGCGTCGAGCCCCGACAGCACGATGTTGGGCCGGAAGCGGTTCATCTCGACGGGCGCGGCGCCGCGCTTGACGAGGCGTTCGTTCAGGTCGGCGAGCGAGGCGTCGGAGCTCACGAGCACCGGGTAGCCGTCGCTGAAGGCGTTCTCGGCGTCGAGGTCACCAGTCCACTGCTTGTTCGACAGCCGCTTCTGCTCGGGGTCGAAGCGGGCCAGGCGGCATTTCTGGCCGAGGAAATCGCTGAACCACTGCGCGGCCAGGTCGCCCATGTCGTAGGCGGCGACCTCGTCTTTCCAGACGGTGACGCGCGTCGGCGCTTCCACCGCATCGAGCGCGAGGTGCAGCGCCAGCATGCCGGGCGCCCGCAGCACCAGCTCACTGTGCTTGAGTGTGGGCACGATGAGCGCCATGCGGGGCAGCTCGCGCTGTGTGATGAAGCGGCCTTGCGTGTCGACCACCATCCAGGCCCGGTCGAATTCCAGCCCGGTCTCGATCAGCAGCGCGTCGCGCACGCCGATGCCGGCGCAGCTCTTGATCGGGTGCACATACAGCGCCGAGATCGCCACGTTCAGGTCGCTCACTTGAAGATCCCCTTCAGCTTGTCCTTGAGTTTGTCCTTGGCGGCGTCTTCCAGGCGCTGGCCGCTCGCGGCACCACTGGCCGGGCTCGCCGCACCGGGCAGACCGAGCTTGTCGCGCAGGCGGTCCTTGGCCTGCTGCTCGAGCTTGCTGCCCACTTCGGTCTTGAGCGCCTGCGCGGCGATGGCCGACCAGCGGATGCGCCAGTCCATCGCATCGAACGGCCCGGTGAGGTGCACCGGAATCGTGAGGCCCTTGAGCGCGGCGAGGTCGGCGCCGTCCTGCCCCTTGGAGGTGGAGGCGACCGTGGCACGCGCGGTGTAGTCGATGCGGCTCTTGCCGATGTCGAGCAGGCCATCGCCGCCCAGGCGCAGGAAGGGGCTCTTCATGTCGAGGTCGTTGCTGCGCGCCACACCTTCGCTGATCGCGAACGTGGCACTGAGCTCGGAGAAGTCGGTCTTCTCGGTGCGGCTTGCCTTCTGCACCTCGTCGCCACCCTTGAGGCCCAGCGTGGCCTTGGCCTGGCGCAGGCTCTTGGCGAGGTTCACGCCCTTGATCGCGCCGTCGCGCAGCTGCAGCGCGGCCTTGCCCTGCAGGCGCGACTTGAGTTCGTTGACGCTGCGGCCGGCGCTGTCGACGTCGAGCACCACGCGGCCCGTGCCTTCGAGGACGTCTTTCTGCGCCACGTCTTTCAGGAGCGCATTGACGTTGACGCCATTCGCGCTGCCTGCCACCGCGAGGCGGCTGGCCCGTGCATCGGCGAAGGCGTTGGCGACGAAGCTGCCGCCCCAGGCCTTGCCGCTCAGCTGGCCCACGCGCAGCATGCCGCCTTCGATCGTGGCGGCGAACACCACGTCGGCGATGCGGTAGGTCTGGTAGGCGAACTGACCGATCTTCACGTCGAACTTGCCTTGCACGGAACGCAGGGCCGAGAGGTCGACCGGCGTGTCGGCCGCCGTGCCGCTGCCGGACGACGGGCCCGACGCAGGCGTTGCGGTGGACGATGGCGGCAGCAGGCGGTTGAGGTCGAGAGACTCGAAGCGCGCCGCCACGTTGAGCGTCGTCGGCGTGGTCGCGAGGATGGCCTTGCCTTCGCTCGTGTACGGGTTGCCGTTGATCTGGCCCTTGAGCGCCCAGTTCGCCACCTGTGCCGAGGCGTCGGCCGTGCCTTGCAGCGTGAGGGCCAGCGGCTGCAGCGAAGGCTCGTGCAGTTGCAACTGGGTGTTGAGGCCTTCGAGCGCCACGGCACCCTTGGACGGCTGCAGCAGCAGCGTGGCGCGCACGGTGCCTTCGACGTTGCGCGGGCCGCTGCGGCCCTTCAGCGTGCTCTCGACACTGGGCACCACGATGCGCTCGAAGTTGCCACTCGGCGCGGCCGTCTTGAAGCTGGCATCGATGGAGGTCGGCCCGGCCAGGCTCAGCTGGCCGCTCAAGGGGCTGCCCGTCAAGGAGTCGCGCTTGACGACCAGCTCAGGCCAGTCGAGGTTGAGGTTCATCGGGTGGCCGCTGCTGGTGCCGCCGAGCTTGATGCGGAGCTTGCCGAGCTGCAGCGCCTGGCCGCTCGGGTCGAAGGCGAAGGCCTCGACGGCCAGCGACGACTTGACGAGCCGCAGCGTGCCGAGCCCCGCATCACCGGCGAGCTCGATCTTCTCGGCGCGCAGCGTGCCGTTGGCGGTGTCGAAGGCGATCGCGCCGCGCAGCGTGGCGTCGACCGTCTCGGCGCCGGGCAGCTTGCCCTTCCAGGCCAGCGACATGTCGTTCAGCGTCACGCCCTTGTTGGCGAGCTCGAGCTTGAGCTGCGTGCTGCCGTCGAGTTCGCCTTGCACCACAGGCGCGGTGAGCGCCAGCCGGGCCTTGAGCTTGACGGGCGACTCGACCCCATCGGCCAGACGCCCGGTGCTCACCGAGGCAAGCGCGATGTCGCCGGCGAGCTTGCCCTGCTCGTCGCGCAGGCTCAATTGCAGGTCGTCGAGCTGGATGCTGCTCACGTCGAAGCGCAGCGGCGAGCTGCTTTTTTCCGCAGGCTCGGTCTTGGGCTCGCCCTGCATGAAGTCGTCGACGTTGGAGCCGCCTTTCGCGTCGCGCCGGTAGACCACGCGCAGGCCCTTGGCCCGCACGCTGTCGACCACCACCTGCTGGCGCAAGAGCGGCAGCACGGCGACCGACAGCGCGGCCTCGTCCAGCTTCAGGAATTCATCGGGCCGATTCTTCTCGGACAGCGTGACGCCCGAGACCTGCACCGCCAGCCGCGGAAACACCGCGAGCTTGATCGGGCCGTCGATCGCCAGCGTGCGCTGGCGATGGGTTTTCATCCAGTCGACGGCCAAGCCCTTGTAGGCGTTGGGGTCGAAAGTGGCGACAAGGTAGGTCAGCACGGCTGCGATCAGCAGCACGAACACGCCTGCGCCGATCAGCAGCTTGCGCATCCAGGAAGAAGTCATGCAGGTCTCGTCCCTTGTGGGGATCGTGGGAAAAGTCCCGTAGCCTCGGAAAAGCCATCGGGAGATGGGGAAGAAACTGATTCTGCCCTGGGACCCTTGCCACATTCGCGTCTCTACAATGAAACGCCATGAAACGCTTCGATGTCTGCGTGCTGGGTGCCGGTGTGGTGGGCCAGAGCCTGGCGCTGTCGCTGGCGCGCCAGGGTTTCCAGGTGGCATTGGTGTCACAGCCCGCGTCTGCGTCGGGTGAGGCCTCGCGTGTCGATGTGCGGGCCTATGCGCTCAACGCCGCGTCGGTCGAGCTGCTGAAGTCGCTCAAGGTGTGGGACGCGCTGCCCCCGCATGCGGCCACGCCGGTCTACGACATGCACATCGAGGGCGATGCGGCCTCGGGCCTGCTCGAGTTCTCGGCCTGGCAGCAGCGCTTCGGCGAGCTCGCGTGGATCGTCGATGCACCCGTGCTCGAACAATCGATGGCCGCGGCCGTGCGCTATGCGCCCCATGTGACGCAGGTGACCGAGAAGGTCGAGGCCTCGCTCACCGCCCTTTGCGAAGGCAAGGCCTCGGCCACGCGTGAAGCGCTCGGCGTGACATGGGACCGCCACGACTATGGCCACACCGCCATCGCCGCGCGCCTGAGCGGGGACGCGCCGCACGCGAACACCGCGCGGCAGTGGTTCCGCCAGCCCGATGTGCTGGCCCTGCTGCCCTTCGATGCCCCGCAGCCCGGTCAGTCACATGCGCTGGTCTGGTCGATGCCGGAAGCGCGTGCGCAGGAGTTGATGGCACTCGACGCCGCCGCCTTCGAGCAGGCCTTGAACGAGGCCACCGGCGGCGCCTGCGGCACGCTGCACCTTGCCAGCGAACGCGTAGCCTGGCCGCTGATGCTGGCACGCGCGCGCAGCTGGTGCGGCCCCGGCTGGGTGCTGCTCGGCGACGCTGCCCACGTGGTGCACCCGCTCGCCGGGCAGGGCCTCAACCTGGGCCTGGCCGACGTGGCCACGCTCGCCACCGTCATCTCACAACGCGAAGCCTGGCGCGAGCTGGGCGATGCGCGCCTGCTGCGCCGCTACGAGCGGCAGCGCCAGGCGCCCACGATCGCGATGGGCCAGCTCACCGATGGCTTGTTGCGCTTGTTTTCACATGAGCAGCCGGCGCTGCGGGAACTCCGCAACCGAGGCATGACTCTCGTCAACCACCTTCCACCGCTCAAGCGCTGGCTCGCCTCGCGTGCGCTGGGTTCCTGAAAGAGACTCCCATGTTGTCCTCCCTCATTTCCCGCGCCAGCCGCACCGCCGCCGCGGTGGCCCTCGGCACCCTGTTGTCGCACGCCGCCTTCGCCGACGAAGCCACCATCCGCAAGACACTCCCCGAGCGCCTGCCCAACCTGCCGCCCATCGACGAGGTGACCAAGACGCCGATCCCCGGCCTCTACGAAGTGCGCATCGGCACCGAGATCCTGTATTCCGACGAGAGCGGCAACCACGTGCTCCAGGGCCACCTGATCGACACCAAGACCCGCACCAGCCTCACCGAGGCGCGCATCAACAAGCTCACCGCGATCGAGTTCAACCAGCTGCCGCTGAAGGACGCCATCGTCTGGAAGAACGGCACCGGCGCCCGCAAGATCGCCGTCTTCGCCGACCCGAACTGTGGCTACTGCAAGAAGTTCGAGCAGGACCTGCAGAAGATCAAGAACGTCACCGTCTACACCTTCCTGCTGCCGGTGCTCGGCGGCGACTCGCCGCAGAAGTCGGAAAACATCTGGTGCGCGAAAGACCAGGCCAAGACCTGGCTGTCGTGGATGCTCGAAAACAAGACGCCGCCGCGCTACATGGGGACCTGCTCCACGCCGATCGAGCGCAACCTCGAGCTCTCGCGCAAGTACCGCATCAACGGCACGCCGGCGATCATCTTCACCGACGGCACGCGCATCCCCGGCGCCATCGACGCCGAGCGGCTCGAGAAGCAGCTCGTCGCGAGCGCTGCGGCCACCAAGCCCGGCCTCACCACCACCCCGCCTGCGACGAGCAACTGATCGCCGATCGATGGTCACCTACCGCATCGAGATCGCCGACGCGCACGCCCACCTTTTCGCCGTCACCGTCACCATCCCGCAGCCGGCTGCCGAGCAGCACTTCAGCCTGCCGGCGTGGATTCCCGGCAGCTACCTGGTGCGCGAGTTCGCGCGCCACCTGTCGGGCCTGTCAGCCCGGCAGGGCGATCGTGCGCTGCCGCTGCAGCAGCTCGACAAGGCGACGTGGGTGGCCCGCTGCACCGGCCGTGCAGCACTGACGCTCAGCTACCAGGTCTACGCGTTCGACCCGTCGGTGCGCGCCGCCTACCTCGATGCGCAGCGAGCGTTCTTCAACGGCACCAGCGTCTTCGTGCGCGTGCACGGCCGCGAGGCCGAGCCGCAGCGCATGGAGATCAAGGCCCTGCCCAAGGGCTGGAAGGCGGGCACTGCGCTGCCGAGCGTCAAGATCGATGGGCGCGGCCAGGGCACGTACGAAGCGGCCGACTACGACGAGCTCGTCGACCACCCGGTCGAGCTGGGCGACTTCTGGCGCGGCGAGTTCAAGGCGGCCGGGGTGCCGCACGAGTTCATCGTCGCCGGTGCCTTGCCCGACTTCGACGGCGAGCGACTGCTGGCCGATGCGCGCCGCATCTGCGAGACCGCCATCGCCTTCTGGCACGGCAAGAAGAAGACCTTCTTCAAGCGCTATGTCTTCATGCTCAACGCGGTCGACGATGGCTACGGCGGCCTCGAGCACCGTGCCAGCACCGCATTGATCGCCTCGCGGCGCGACCTGCCGCAGCGCAGCCGCCGCGAGTCGAAGGACCTGAGCGATGGCTACGTCACGCTGCTCGGGCTCATCAGCCACGAGTACTTCCACACCTGGAACGTGAAGCGCCTGCGGCCGAGCGAGTTCACCCGCTACGACTACACGCAGGAGAACTACACCGAGCTGCTGTGGTTCTTCGAAGGCTTCACCTCCTACTACGACGACCTGCTGCTGCTGCGCGCCGGCCTCATCGACGAGCCGCGCTACCTGAAGCTCGTGGCCAAGACACTCTCGGGCGTGCTCGGCATGCCGGGCCGGCAGGTGCAGAGCGTGGCGCAGGCGAGCTTCGATGCCTGGGTGAAGTACTACCGCACCGACGAGAACACGCCCAACAGCACCATCAGCTACTACACCAAGGGCTCGCTGGTCGCGCTCGCGCTCGACCTCACGCTGCGCCACGAAGGCCGCGGCTCGCTCGACGACGTGATGCGCCTGCTGTGGGAGCGCAGCGAGGGCGGGCCGGTGAGCGAGGCCGACATCGCGGCAGCCTTGGCGCAGGTCGGCGGCCGTTCGTACGAGAAGGAATTGAAGGCCTGGGTGCATGGCACCGACGACCCGGCGTGGCGCCTGCAGCTGGCCCGCGCCGGTGTCGACTGGAGCCAGCAGGCGCCCACCGTCGCGCAGCGCCTGGGCCTGCGTGTGTCGGAGAGTGCGCTCACCGGCATCAAGGTCACGCATGTGCTGCGCGGGGGCGCCGGCGAAGCGGCCGGCCTGGCCGCTGGCGACGAGGTGCTGGGTGCGGACAGCTGGCGCCTGCGACGCCTCGACGAGCTGCCGCGCCTCATGGCCGATGCGCGCAGCGTGCAGCTGCTGGTCTCGCGCGACCAGCGGCTGCGCACGCTCACCCTCTCGCTGCCGCCTGCGCCCGAGGCCGGCGCGGTGTCGCTCACCCTGGCCGGCGCCGACAAGACCCCGCCGGCGGCCATGGCGCTGCGGCGCGCATGGCTCACCGCCTGACACAGCGGCTCGCGGCGCCGCGTGCATGGGCGGCGCTGGGGTTGCTGCTGCTGGTGAGCTGGGCCCACGTCGGTGTGGCCGGGTGGATGGCCGAGCAGGCCGCGGCATTCGACCTGTCGTCGCCGCCCGAGGTGCAGCGCATCGAAGTCGCCTACGTGCGCGAGATGCCCTTCACGGCGCCGGCACCACGCGCCGTGGCGCAGGCGGCGCCGGCGCAGCGGCGCACCCCGGCACCGGCGCCTGCGGCGCCCGAGCCTGCGGCGTCGGCACCGCTTCCGGCTGCCGAACCCGCTTCCTCGCCATCTTCGGTTGTCGAGGTGACCGCTCCCGAGCCGGCCGTGGTGGCCGCGGCGTCCGCCCCTGAGCTGGCGTCCAGCGCACCAGCCGCCTTCGAGTGGCCGGTCTCCACCCGCCTGCGCTACCTGCTCACCGGCCACGTGCGCGGCGAGGTGCACGGCCAGGCGCAGGTGGAGTGGATCCGCGCCGGCCCGCGCTACCAGGTGCACCTGGACGTGCAGGTCGGCCCGAGCTTCGCGCCCATCGCCTCGCGCCGCATGAGCAGCGAAGGCGAGATCACGCCCGACGGCCTGCTTCCGCATCGCTATGAGCAGGAGACGCGCCTCGCCTTCGACGGGCCCTATCGCGCCATCGTGCGCTTCGACGGCAGCCGGGTGTGGATGTCCAACGGCAACTCGATGGTGCAGCTCCCCGGCGTGCAGGACACCGCCAGCCAGTTCGTGCAGCTCGCCTACCTCTTCGACCGCGAGCCGCAGCGCCTGCGCGTGGGCGCGGTGGTCGAGGTGGTGCTGGCGATGCCGCGCAACGTGTCGGCGTGGGTCTACGACGTGGTGAAGGAAGAGTTGCTCCACACGCCCTTCGGCGAGGTGCCGTCCTACCACTTGAAGCCGCGCCGCGAGCCGCGGGTCGGCGGAGACCTGGTCACCGAGCTCTGGATTGCGCCGCAGCTGCGCCATTTGCCGATACGCTTTGTGATCCGCCAGGACGCCGAGAACTACGTCGATCTGATGCTCGACCGGCGCCCCGAACTGGCCGCCCCCGACCCCTCCACGCGAACACCACCATGACCTTCGAGAACATCCTCACCGAGCTGCACGGCAGCGGTGCCCTGAAAACGGGCCTCATCACGCTGCACCGCCCCAAGCAGCTCAACGCCCTCAACGACGCGCTGATGAACGAGCTGGGCACTGCCCTCAAGGCCTACGAGGCCGACGACAGCGTGGGCTGCATCGTCGTCACCGGCAGCGAAAAGGCCTTCGCCGCCGGCGCCGACATCAGTGCGATGGCGACGTGGGGCTACATGGACGTCTACAAGTCCGACTACATCACCCGCAACTGGGAGACCATCCGCAGCATCCGCAAGCCCGTGATCGCCGCGGTGGCCGGCTTTGCGCTCGGTGGCGGCTGCGAGCTCGCGATGATGTGCGACATCGTCATCGCGGCCGACACCGCGAAGTTCGGCCAGCCCGAGATCAAGCTCGGCATCATCCCCGGCGCCGGCGGCACGCAGCGCCTGCCGCGTGCGGTGGGCAAGGCCAAGGCGATGGACCTGGTGCTCACCGGCCGCATGATGGACGCGGCCGAAGCCGAGCGCGCCGGGCTCGTCTCCCGCGTGGTGCCGGCGGCCGAGCTCCTCGACGTGGCGCTCGCCGCCGCGCAGACCATCTGCGAATTCAGCGGCCCGAGCGTGATGATGGCCAAGGAGTGCGTGAACCGCGCCTACGAGTCGCCGCTGTCGGACGGCGTCACCTTCGAGCGCCGGGTCTTCCACTCGCTTTTTGCCACTGAGGACCAGAAGGAAGGCATGGACGCTTTCTTGCACAAGCGCAAGCCTGAGTTCAAGCAACGCTAGAAGCTTCGCCCGCCCTTGAACTGCCCTCGCGTGCTGCGCGTGCGGGCGGTGGCCTTTTCAATGGCCGAGAACGAACGCGCCGCATGCGCGTGGCACACCGCGAGGCCCAGTGCATCGGCCGCGTCCTTGCCCGGCAGGCCGGGCAGCTTGAGCAGGCGCTTCACCATTTCCTGGATCTGCTCCTTGCGCGCATGGCCCGCGCCGACGATGGCCTTCTTCATCTGCAGTGCGGTGTACTCCGACACCTCGATGTTGCACGACACGAGGCCGGTGATCGCCGCGCCACGCGCCTGCCCGAGCAACAGCGTGCTCTGCGGGTTGACGTTGACGAACACGATCTCGATCGACGCGCAGGTCGGCTCATAGCGCGAGGCCACCTCGCGCACGCCGTCGTAGATGACCTTCAGGCGGCCGGGCAGGTCGCCCACGGCGACGGCGTCGGTCTTGATGGTGCCGCTGGCCACGTAGTGCAGCGTGCTGCCCTCGACATCGATCACGCCGAAGCCGGTGGTGCGCAGGGCGGGGTCGATGCCCAGAATCCTCATGCGCCAAAGTACCAGCGAAGCGAGTGGAAGAAAACAGGTGCGGCGAAACAAAGCGGCGCGACCCGGTCGAGCAGGCCGACCGCGCCCGTCACCGTGGCACGGCCACCCCAGTGGCGCACGCCGGCATCGCGCTTGAGCGCCTGCATCACCAGCTCGCCCAGCGTGCCGCAGCCGCCCGCGACGAAGCCGATGAAGATCGCCTGCGGTGCCTTGAACGGCGTGATCCAGTACAGCAGCCCGCCGACCAGGCCCGCGGCCAGCGCGCCGAGCGCCCAGGCCCGCCACGAGAAGGTGCGGCTGATGTGGCGCGCGGCCGGCAGCGTGCGGATGCGGCGCTTGACCGTGTGCTGCGCGATCTGCGCGGTGACGACCACCACCACGAGGTAGAGCACCAGGAAGGCGCCCCGGTCCTCGTAGTTGGGGAACTCGAGGAGCAGCAGCGCGGGTGCATGGCTCATGCCGTACACGCACACCATCGTGCCCCACTGGATCTTGGCGGTGCGCTCGAGGAAGCGCGTGGCGTCGTTGCCGAACACGGCCAGGATCGGCAGCGCGGCGAACGCGTACACCGGGATGAACACGCTGAAGAGGTCGAAGAATCGCCCGCCGGCCAGCCAGTACTGCACCGGCAGCACGAAGAAGAAGGCCATCAGCAACGCGCGGTGGTCGCCGCGGCGCGTGTGCGTAAGCGTGATGAACTCGCGCAGCGCCAGGAACGAGATGATGGCGAAGAGCAGCGTCGAGACGACGGCGCCGGTGGCCCACGAGATCCAGAACAGCAGCGTGCCGACCCACAGCGCGCGCATGTCGCGCCACATCGCATCGGTGGCTTCCTGCTTGTCGGGCGTGGCCTGCAGCGACTTCATGAAGGCCACCGCGGTGGCAAACGACAGGATGCCGAAGACGATGACGAAGAGCAGCCCGATCTGCTGCGAGATCGTGAGGCCCCTGAGCCACTGGCCGATGCTCGAGCCCATCACGACGCCACCTTGGCCAAGGCCATCACCGCCTCGCGTGCGCGGGCGAGGAAGGCGCGCTTGTCTTCACCCGGCTGCAGCTGCAGCGGCGCGCCGAAGGTCACCGAGCACAGGATGGGCACCGGCACCACTTCGCCCTTGGGCATGACGCGCTGCACGTTGTCGATCCAGGTCGGGATCAGCTGCACCTCGGGGAACTGCGCGGCCAGGTGGAACAGGCCTGCCTTGAAGGCCTGCGGCTCGCCCTTGTTGCCGCGCGTGCCCTCGGGGAAGATGACCAGCGAGTCGCCGTTCTTCAGCGCCTCGACCAGCGGCTCCAGCGGGTCTTCGTCAGCGGTGCGCACGCGGCTCACATAGACCGCGTTGAAGATCTCGCGCGTGATCCAGTGCTTGAGCGGCGAGGAGGTCCAGTAGTCGCGCGCCGCGATGGGCCGGGTCACCGCCCGCAGGTCGCGCGGCAGCGAGGCCCAGATCAGCACCCAGTCGAAGTGGCTCTGGTGGTTGGCGAAGTAGATGCGCTGCTCGGCCTTGGGCGGGCTGCCGTACCAGTGGCCTTGCGCGCCCGTGATGAGACGGGCGAGAAAGGCGAGGATCAGGCCTGCCAGTTCGGGCAGCGTCATGCTCAGTGACGGAAGTGGCGCACGCCCGTCAGGACCATGGCGATGCCATGTTCGTTTGCAGCGCCGATCACTTCCTCGTCGCGCACGCTGCCGCCCGGGTGGATCACGCTGGTCGCGCCGGCCTTCACCAGCTCATCCAGCGTGTCGCGGAACGGGAAGAAGGCGTCGCTCGCGACGGCCGAGCCCTTCAACGACAGGCCCGCGGCCTCGGCCTTGATGCCGGCGATGCGCGCCGAGTCGAGCCGGCTCATCTGGCCGGCACCCACGCCGAGCGTCATGCCGCCAGCGCAGAAGACGATGGCGTTGCTCTTCACGTACTTGCCCACCGTCCAGGCGAAGAGCATGTCTTCGAGCTGCTGCTTGGTGGGCTGGGTCTTGGTGACGACCTTCAGGTCGGAGAGCTTGAGCTCATGGTTGTCGGCGCTCTGGATCAGGAGGCCCGAACCGATGCGCTTCACGTCCTGCGCATTGCGGCCTTGCTCCCACGCGGTGGTGCCGCCCTTCGGCAAGGCGATCTGCAGCACGCGCACGTTCTTCTTGACGGCGAAGATGTTGAGTGCATCCTGCGTGAACGACGGGGCGATCAGCACTTCCATGAACAATTTCGTGGCGTGCTCGGCGGTCGACGCATCCACCTCCGTGTTGAAGGCGATGATGCCGCCAAAGGCCGAGGTCGGATCGGTCTTCAAGGCCTTGGCATAGGCCTCGGCCGCGTTGGCGCCGAGGGCCACGCCGCAGGGGTTCGCGTGCTTGACGATCACGCAGGCGGGCGTGTCGAATGACTTCACGCATTCCCATGCCGCATCGGCATCGGCGATGTTGTTGTACGAGAGCTCCTTGCCCTGCAGCTGCTTGCCGGTCACGAGCGAGCCGGGCGCTGGGTTCAGGTCACGGTAGTAGGCGGCGGTCTGGTGCGGGTTCTCGCCATAGCGCAGGTCCTGCAGCTTGACGAAGCGGCCGTTGCTCTGCGCCGGGTACTCGGCGCGCGAGCCGTCGGGCTGCAGCGACGACAGGTAGTCGCTGATCGCGGCGTCGTAGTTCGAGATGCGGTTGAACGCCGCCACCGACAAGGCGAACTTCGTTTCCTTGCTCACGCTCTTGTTCGCCTTCAGCTCGGCGATCACCTGCGCGTACTGCGACGCATCGGTGAGCACCGCCACGTCCTTCCAGTTCTTGGCAGCGGAACGCACCATGGCCGGGCCGCCGATGTCGATGTTCTCGATCGCGTCTTCCAGCGTGCAGCCGGGCTTGGCGACGGTGGCTTCGAAGGGGTAGAGGTTGACGCAGAGGATGTCGATCGGCGCGATGTTGTGCTTCTGGATCGCGGCCACGTGCTCGGGCAGGTCGCGGCGGGCCAGCAGGCCGCCGTGGATGGTCGGGTGCAGGGTCTTCACGCGACCGTCGAGCATCTCGGGAAAGCCGGTGTGGTCGGCCACCTCGGTCACGGGCAGGCCGGCGTCGGCCAGCAGCTTGGCGGTGCCGCCGGTCGAGAGCAGCTTCACGCCGAGCGCGTTCAGCTCGCGTGCGAAGTCGAGCACGCCGGTCTTGTCGGAAACGGAAATCAGGGCTTGCATGAGAGGCGTCTTCTTTATTTAACGAGCTTGTGGTCGAGCAGCTTGCGCCGCAGCGTGTTGCGGTTGATGCCCAGCCATTCGGCGGCGCGGCTCTGGTTGCCGTCGGCGTGTTTCATCACCACGTCGAGCAACGGCTTCTCAACCACCTTGAGGATCATGTCGTACATGGCGGTGGGCTCCACGCCGCGCAGGTCCTTGAAATAGGCCTCGAGGCTGTCCCTCACGCACTCTTCTATGTGTTTTTTGCTCATGCTTCTTGTTCGATGAGGAGGTCGTCGTCTGCTGCGTGGCTCGTGGCCGGCAGCCGTGGGTGCTTGTCGGCGAGCTGGTCGAACCAGTCGGTCACCGCCTGGACCTGCGTGTCGCAGGTTTCCAGCTTGTTCATGAAAGCGCGGAAGTCTTCGCCGCCTGGCAGCGCGCGCACGGCCCAGCCGATGTGCTTGCGGGCGGTGCGCACGCCGGTGTATTCGCCGTAGAGGTCGTAATGCTCGTGCAGGTGCTCGAGCAGCCAGGTCTTGGCCTGCAGCACCTCGGGCGCCGGCAGGTGCTCGCCGGTCTCGAGGAAGTGCGCGATCTCGCGGAAGATCCACGGCCGGCCCTGTGCGGCGCGGCCGACCATGATCGCGTCGGCCTTCGTCACGGCGAGCACGTCGCGTGCCTTCTCGGGACTGTCGATGTCGCCATTGGCCACGACCGGAATGTCGACCGCGGCCTTCACCGCCGCGATGGTGTCGTACTCGGCATGGCCGCCATAGCCTTGCTCGCGCGTGCGGCCGTGCACTGTGACCATCGCAACGCCGGCCGATTCAGCCACGCGTGCAAGCCGCACGGCATTGCGCTCGGCCTGGCACCAGCCGGTGCGCATCTTCAGCGTGACCGGCACCTTGTGCGGTGCACACGCGGCGACCACCGCTTCGATGATCGCCGTGGCGAGCGGCTCGTCCTGCATCAGCGCGGAGCCCGCCCACTTCGTGCACACCTTCTTGGCCGGGCAGCCCATGTTGATGTCGATGATCTGCGCGCCACGGTCGATGTTGTAGGCCGCGGCCTCGGCCATCATCTGCGGCTCGGTGCCCGCGATCTGCACCGCGATCGGTGCGACCTCGCCGTCATGGTTGGCGCGGCGCGAGGTCTTGAGGCTCGTCCACAGGTCGCGGCGCGAGGTGACCATCTCGCTCACCGCGTAGCCTGCGCCCAGCCGCTTGCACAGCTGGCGGAACGGCCGATCGGTCACGCCCGCCATCGGGGCGGCGAACAGGTTGTTCGCGAGGTGGATGTGGCCGATCTGCATGGGTGAGAAGAGATGAAGAGTCGGCCGGGCTGCTCAAAAAGGAGGCAGAGTATAAGCCCTGAAACCTACAGGCTTTGTGTCCAAAACCCGCTCTAGATAATGCGTGGGATGGAAGCCTGGATCGAGTCGTTGTTGTCTCTGTTGGCATTGCCCCAGTTCGGGTTGAGCACCGTCTTCATCGTTGCCTTCATCTCCGCGACCTTGCTCCCCGTGGGCTCCGAGCCCGCCGTGTTCGGGCTCGTGAAACTCAACCCCGAGCTCTTCTGGCCCGCGGTGTTGGTGGCCACTGCCGGCAACACGCTTGGCGGCATGGTCACCTACTGGATGGGCTATGGCGCGGAGCGTGCCTACGAGAAGGTGGCACACCATGAGCCACGCGAAGCGCGAGTGCTCACGTGGCTGCGCCAGTTCGGTGCCAAGGCCTGCCTGATGTCGTGGCTGCCTCTCTTTGGAGACCCGCTGTGTGGCGTGGCCGGTTGGATGCGGCTGCCGTTTTGGCCGTGTGTGCTCTACATGGCGATCGGCAAGTTCGGGCGCTACCTCGTGATGACGGCGGTGCTGCTGTGGATGTGGCCGGGGCAGTACGGCGGGTGAGCGAGGGTTCGGCGGCGCGCGATTTGTCAGAAAGTCGACGCTTCGCCGGCATGGCGTCGTATCGGCGTGGCTTGTGCATGGCACGATGAAACGGTCGCCCTTGACCAAGAGGTCTCCATGCCCATCAAGTCCCCGCAGCCTCGCGCCAGACGCATGAACTGGTTCGATCGGCTCAAGAGCCTGTTCCAGAAGTCCGAGGCCGCGCCGCCCAGCTTGACCCAGGTGCTCGGCAAGGCCGGCTCGCGCCGCAGCGGCAAGAGCGGCAAGGCCCCCGGCAAGAACGCCGCGAACGTGTCGCACATGCTCAAGGCCCTGAAGGTGGTGCTCGACCAGCACGGGGCTTCGCGCTCGGTGCTGGCGCACCTGAGCGTGGTGGAGCAGGCGCTCGGGCACGGTGGCCTGCACGCGCTGGAGGACGTGCCGGCCGATGTGCTCGGCAAGGCCTTGTCGCAGCTCGAGATGCTGGTGTCGGACTGGTCCGAAGCGGGCATCGCTGCCCTGCGTGCGCAGATCAAGGCCGCGATGGCCAAGCCGGGCCGCATCGACGTGCGCGGCACCTCCTCGAAGAAGTCGACCGACTTCGACAACAGCCGGCTGCAGGTGAACGAAGCCAGCGTCTCCGTCTTCATGGAAGCGCGGGCACGCTGGGAAACCTCGCTGACCGGCGGGCGCTGACGGCAACGCCGCCGCGGAAAAGACAAAGGGCGCCGAGGCGCCCTTTGTCGTTGCTGCAGCGTGTTCAGGCCGTCTTGCGGGCGGCCTTCTTGGCGGCCGGCTTGGCGGCCGTCTTCGTCGCCGTCGTCTTGGTGGCGCTCGTGCGGGGCGCCGCCGGGGCCTTGCCGGCCTTGGCCAGCTGCGCGCTCAGCTCGTCGATGCGCTTGTGGAGCGCTTCCACGTCCTTCGCGCTCGGCACGCCCAGCTTGGCCAGCGCCTTGGCGGTGCGCTCCTCGAAGATCGACTCGAGCTTGTCCCAGTGCTGGCCGGCCTTGGTGGTCACTTCGCCGGCCATGCCGGTCATCTTGCTGGCCATCTCGTTGAGCTTGCCTTCGGCAACGCTCTGCGTCTTCTTCTGAAGCGTCACGCCTTCCTTCACCAGCGCCTCGAAGACCTTGCCGCCTTCTTCCTGCGCCTTGGAAAAGGCGCCCAGGCCGGCGAGCCAGATCTGCTGGGCCGAGTCCTTCACCGTGGCGGCGAACTGGCTGTCGAGCAGGCTTGCGGGCGACGCGGCCTTCTTGTCGGCCATCTGCTTGAGTTTCTTGACCATGGTCTCGTTCCTGTGAGTGGTGGATGAAGAAAGACGGTGCGCCGTCGCGGCACGAGGCGCCACTATAGGAGCGAGCGCGGCGCATGGCACCTGCTTTCTCTAGTGAGAGCCCCCAAGCGCCATCGGCGTCGAGGCTCGGGAAACTTCGCAGGGCATGCGCTTGCCTTTGGACAAGAATTCGCCCGTCATCCACAGGAGGAACGCATGCAGTATTTCGTGACCGGAGCCACCGGGTTCATCGGCAAACGCCTCGTCAAGACCTTGCTGCAGCGACGCGGTGCGACCGTGCACTTCCTGCTGCGCGAGGGCAGCGAGAGCAAGCTCCAGGCGCTGCTCGAGTACTGGGGCGCGCCAGAAGGCCGCGCCGTGCCGGTGTATGGCGACCTGACCGCCAAGAAGCTGGGCGTCTCGGCCGACGTGATCAAGAAGCTCAAGGGCCACATCGACCACGTCTACCACCTCGCGGCGGTGTACGACCTCAAGGCCGATGAAGAAGCGCAGGTGCAGGTCAACATCGACGGCACGCGCAACCTGGTCGAGTTCGCGAAGGCCATCGACGCCGGCCACCTGCACCACGTGAGCAGCATCGCCGCGGCAGGCCTCTACGAAGGCGTGTTCCGCGAAGACATGTTCGACGAGGCCGAGAACCTCGACCACCCGTATTTCATGACCAAGCACGAGAGCGAGAAGATCGTGCGCACCGAGAGCAAGGTGCCCTGGACGGTCTACCGCCCCGCGCTCGTGGTCGGCGACTCGCAGACCGGCGAGATGGACAAGATCGACGGGCCGTACTACTTCTTCAAGCTCATCCAGCGCATGCGTCAGCTGCTGCCGCCGTGGATGCCGAGCATCGGCTTGGAGGGCGGGCGCATCAACATCGTGCCGGTCGACTTCGTGGTGAGCGCGCTCGACCACATCAGCCACAGCAAGGCCGAGCTCGACAAGAAGTGCTTCCACCTCGTCGACCCCGAGGGCTACCGCGTGGGTGACGTGCTCGACACCTTCAGCAAGGCCGCGCACGCACCGAAGATGAACCTCTTCATCAATGCGGCGCTGCTGGGCTTCATCCCCAAGGGCGTGAAGAAGGGCCTGATGGCCATTGCGCCGGTGCGCCGCGTGCGCAACGCGGTGATGAAGGACCTGGGCCTGCCCGAAGACATCTTCACCTTCATCAACTACCCCACTCGCTTCGACTGCCGCGACACGCTCGCGGCGCTCAAGGGAAGCGGGATCGCCTGCCCGAAGCTGCCCGACTACGCCTGGCGCGTGTGGGACTACTGGGAGCGCCACCTCGACCCGGCGCTCTTCGTCGACCGCAGCCTGCGCGGCACGGTGGGCGGCAAGGTGGTGCTGGTGACGGGCGGCTCGTCGGGCATCGGGCTGGCGGCGGCGATCAAGTTCGCCGAGGCCGGGGCCATCACCATCATCTGTGCGCGTGACGAGGCCAAGCTGGCGGAGGCGAAGAAGGAGATCATGGCCGCAGCCGGCAAAGGTGCCAACGTGGCCACCTACTCGGCCGACATCGCCGATGAAGCCAGCTGCGCCGGCCTCATCACCTGGCTGACCGACACCTATGGCGGGGTCGACTTCCTCATCAACAACGCGGGCCGCTCCATCCGCCGCGCGATCGAGAGCAGCTACGACCGCTTCCATGACTTCGAGCGCACGATGCAGCTCAACTATTTCGGCTGCCTGCGCGTGACCATGGGGCTGCTGCCCGGCATGGTGGCGAAGAAGAAGGGCCATATCGTCAACATCAGCTCCATTGGCGTGCTGACGAATGCGCCGCGCTTCTCGGCCTATGTGGCGAGCAAGGCAGCACTCGATGCCTGGACGCGCTGTGCGTCGAGCGAGTACGCCGACACCGGCATCACCTTCACCACGATCAACATGCCGCTGGTGCGCACACCGATGATCGCGCCGACCAAGATCTACAACAACGTGCCGACGCTGGCGCCCGAAGAGGCGGCGGACATGATTGCCGAGGCCTGCGTGGACAAGCCGGTGCGGATTGCGACTCGCCTGGGCATCACCGGGGAGGTGCTGCATGCGCTCTTGCCGCGGGTGGCGCAGATCGTGATGAACACGAGCTTCCGGATGTTCCCCGACAGTTCTGCGGCCAAGGGCGACAAGAGTGGGAAGCCGACGCTCTCGCCGGAGGCGGTGGCGCTGCAGCAGATGATGCGGGGCATCCACTTCTGAGTTGAAGCAGCCGGGCGCGGCGACAATCGCCGCATGCGCCTTGCCGACATCCGTCAACGACTCGCCGCCCTCGGGGCCGGCCCGAAGCACACCGCACGTGTGCTTCGGCTGTGGTCGCAGGCTCAGCCGCAAGACAGCGGCAAGCGCCGGCTGGAAGACTTCATGCCGCAGCGCGTGCGCGAGGCGCTGCCAGCGCTGAGCGAAGAGCTGCAAGGCCTGGCCCGCCTGCGGGCCGAGCACGTTGGCGAAGACGGATCATCGCGGTTGCTGGTGGAACTCGCTGACGGGCAGACGGTCGAGAGCGTGCTTCTCCCGCGCGACGGCCTGTGCGTCTCCACCCAAGTGGGCTGCGCCGTCGGCTGCGTCTTCTGCATGACTGGCCAGAGCGGCCTGCTGCGCCAGCTCGGCAGCGCCGAGATCGTGGCCCAGGTCGCCCTCGCCCGCACCCGCCGCGTGGTGAAGAAGGTGGTTTTCATGGGCATGGGCGAGCCCGCCCACAACCTCGACAACGTGCTCGAAGCGATCGACCTGCTCGGCACCGGCGGCAACATCGGCCACAAGGAGCTGGTGTTCTCGACCGTGGGCGACGAGCGCGTCTTCGAGCAGCTGCCGCTGCAGACGGTGAAACCGGCGCTCGCGCTCTCGCTGCACTCCACGAAACCCGAGCTGCGCGCCGAGCTGCTGCCGCGCGCCCCGCGCATCGACCCGGCTGACCTGGTGGAAGAGGGCGAGCGCTACGCCCGCCTCACGCACTACCCGATCCAGTACCAGTGGACGCTGCTGGAGGGCATCAACGACAACGACGACGAGCTCGACGGCATCGTGCGCCTGCTCAAGGGCAAGTACGCAGTGATGAACATGATCCCGTACAACCAGATCGACGGGTTGCCCTACCAGCGGCCCTCATGGGAGAAGGCCGCCTCCCTCGCGCGCCGCCTGCACCAGCGCGGCGTGCTGACCAAGCTGCGCCACTCGGCGGGACAGGACGTCGACGGCGGCTGTGGCCAGCTGCGCGCGCGCATCAGCGCGACGGAAGAACCGGTGGCCCCCCGGCAGCGGCGTGTGGTGCCGGTGCGGCCCGTCTCGAATTGACGCTGAGTCAGTCGCGCGCCGCGAGCGAGCGGCTCGCACGCAGGGCCAACAGCGTGCACACGCAGCCCGACAGCAGGTAGACCGTCACCGCGCCCAGCCCGAAGCGGGCCGAGAAGCCCAGCGCCACCAGCGGCGCGAAGGCCGCGCCCACCAGCCAGGCCAGGTCTGAGGTGAGCGCCGCGCCGGTGTAGCGGAACTTCGACGCGAAGTTGGCCGTGACGGCACCGGCCGCCTGGCCGTACGACAGGCCCATCAGCACGAAGCCGACGAGGATGAAGAGGTCCTGCCCCAAGGCGCCGCCATCGAGCAGCAGCGGCGCGAAGAGGCTGAAGACGGCGATCAGCACCGCCAGCAGCGCCAGCGTGCGGCGGCGGCCGATGCGGTCGGCGATCAGGCCGGAGACGGGCATGGCCAGCGCGGCCAGCACCGCGCCCACGATCTGCACCGCGAGGAATTCGCCCGTCACCTGGTCGGAGTACAGCAGGATCCACGACAGCGGGAACACCGTCACGATGTGGAAGAGCGCATAACTGGCGAGCGCCGCGAAGGCGCCGATCACGATGTGCCGGCCCTGCTTGCGGAAGAGCTCGCCTTCGTTGCAGGGCTCGAGCTCGCGGGCGTTGAGGTCACGCTCGTACTCGTGGGTGACGACCAGGCGCAGGCGCGCAAAGAGCGCCACCACGTTGATCGCGAACGCGGCGTAGAACGGGTAGCGCCAGCCCCAGGTGAGGAAGTCGGCAGCGTCGAGGTTCTTCCACAGGTAGGCGAAGAGGCTGCAGGCGATCAGGAAGCCGAGCGGTGCGCCCAGCTGCGCGAGCATCGCGTACCAGCCGCGGCGGTGCCTGGGCGAGTTGAGCGCCAGCAGCGAGGGCAGGCCGTCCCACGAAGCGCCCATCGCCAGGCCCTGGCCGATGCGGCACACGGCCAGCAGCACGATCGCGAGGTCGCCCCAGGTGTCGTAACCGGGCAGCAGCGCCATGCTGACGGTGGACGTGCCCAGCAGGAAGAGCGCGACGGTGAGCTTGGTGCTGCGGCCGAAGCGGCGCTGGATCTCCATGCCCGCCAGCGTGCCGATCGGGCGAACGACGAACGCAAACGCGAAGAGCGCAAAGGCGTAGAGGATGCCCTCCAGCCGGCCGGCAAAGGGGAAGAACACCGCCGGGAAGACCAGCGCCGAGGCGATGCCGTAGACGAAGAAGTCGAAATACTCGGACGCCCGGCCGATCACCACGCCGACGGCGATGTCGCCCGGCGCCACGCGCTCGTGCTGTGTGCTGCCCGGCGCGTGATGGATGCTGCTGGTCCGGTGGGTGGGGAGGGCGGGGTGGGCGGTGCTCGACATCGGGCGGCAAGGCAGGACAGAGGTGCGAACGAGGATACGCCACCCAAGCCCGGGATGGCAGAGGTGTTCCTCTCGCCAGAGGGGTGGGACAAATTGTCCAATGGTTGATCTGGGTCAATCTGTCTACATTGCGGCTTCACGTGCGCAAGTGTGGTTTCCCCTGCGCCCCACGAGCCCCTTCGACACCGTGCCTACGACACCTGTGCCTCTCCTGAAGAACCGCCGACTGCGCTCGGGCCGTGCCCTTGGCTGGCTGGCGCCCGCCGCCTTGCTGGCCGGCTGCGACACCGTGGTGATGAACCCTTCGGGCGACATCGCCTCTCAGCAGGCCGACCTCATCGTCTCGTCGACGGTGCTAATGCTCATCATCATCATCCCGGTGATCCTGCTCACGCTGCTCTTCGCGTGGCGCTACCGCGAGACCAACACCGAAGCGACCTACGACCCCGAGTGGGACCACTCCACCAAGCTCGAGCTCGTGATCTGGGGCGCGCCGCTCCTGATCATCATCGCCCTGGGGGCGCTCACCTGGATCAGCACGCACAAGCTCGACCCGTGGCGCCCGTTGCAGCGCATCGACGCGCAACGCCCCATCGACCCGCAGGACCCGAAGGCCAAGCCGCTGGTGGTGCAGGTGGTCGCGCTCGACTGGAAGTGGCTCTTCCTCTACCCCGAGCAGGGCATCGCCACCGTCAACGAGCTGGCCGCGCCGGTCGACCGGCCGATCCAGTTCCGCATCACCTCGTCGACGGTGATGAACTCCTTCTACATCCCCGCGCTCGCCGGCCAGATCTACGCGATGCCGGGCATGGAAACCAAGCTGCACGCGGTGATCAACCGCGCCGGCGTCTATGACGGCTTCTCGGCCAACTTCAGCGGCGATGGCTTCTCGCACATGCGCTTCAAGTTCCACGGCCTGTCGGACACCGGCTTCGCACGCTGGGTCGAGAGCCACAAGGCCACGAACGACGAGCTCACCCGCGCCGTCTACCTGAAGCTCGAGCAGCCGAGCGCGAAGGAGCCGGTGCGCCGCTATGGCCGTGTAGACCCGAAGCTGTTTGATGCCGTGCTCAACCGCTGTGTCGACACCGCCAAGATGTGCATGAACGAGATGATGGCCATCGACGCCGCCGGCGGCATGGGCAGGCAAGGCCTGGCCTACCTCGAGCGCAAGCCCTGGCGCGAAGGCGAGCGCCTGTACGTCGCCACCGCGCTCTGCACCCCCGACAACCCGACCGGCTCGCCCGTCCTGCAGGACGGTGGTGAGCTCGCCGTGATGCGCCGCTGAGCCGGCCCGCCGATATGTCTACCGCTTCCCTCAACCTGCAAACACTCGTCTTCGGCCGCCTCGGCCCCGACGCGATCCCGCACGACCCGATCATCTGGGCCACCTTCGCGATGGTGGTGCTGGGGGGCTCGGTGATGCTCGTCCTGATGACGCGCTACCGCGTCTGGGGCCCGCTGTGGCGCGACTGGCTCACCAGCATCGACCACAAGAAGATCGGCATCATGTACATCGTGCTGGGCCTGGTGATGCTGCTGCGCGGCTTCGCCGACGCGCTCATGATGCGGCTGCAGCAGGCCATCGCCTTCGGCGACAACGTCGGCTACCTCAACCCGCACCACTACGACCAGATCTTCACCGCCCACGGCGTGATCATGATCTTCTTCGTGGCGATGCCGCTGGTCACCGGCTTCATGAACTACATCGTGCCGCTGCAGATCGGCGCGCGCGACGTGGCCTTCCCCTTCCTCAACAACTTCAGCTTCTGGATGACCGCCGGCGGCGCGGTGCTCATCATGTGCTCGCTATTCCTCGGCGAGTTCGCACGCACCGGCTGGCTGGCCTACCCGCCGCTGTCGGGCATCCTCGCGAGCCCCGGGGTGGGCGTCGACTACTACCTGTGGTCATTGCAGGTGGCGGGGGTGGGCACCACGCTCTCGGGCATCAACCTGATTGCCACGATCATCAAGATGCGCGCGCCCGGCATGTCGATGATGAAGATGCCGGTGTTCACCTGGACCTCGCTCTGCACCAACATCCTGATCGTCGCCGCCTTCCCGGTGCTGACGGCGGTGCTCGCGCTGCTCACGCTCGACCGCTACGTCGGCACGAACTTCTTCACGAACGACCTCGGCGGCAACGCCATGATGTACGTGAACCTGATCTGGATCTGGGGCCACCCCGAGGTCTACATCCTGATCCTGCCGTGCTTCGGCATCTTCTCGGAGGTGGTCTCCACCTTCAGCCGCAAGCGCCTCTTCGGCTACGCGTCGATGGTCTACGCCACCGTCGTGATCACCATCCTGTCGTACCTCGTGTGGCTGCACCACTTCTTCACGATGGGCTCGGGGGCGAGCGTCAACTCGTTCTTCGGCATCACGACGATGATCATCTCGATCCCGACCGGCGCGAAGATCTTCAACTGGCTCTTCACCATGTACCGCGGCCGCATCCAGTTCGACGTGCCGATGCTGTGGACGGTCGGCTTCATGGTCACCTTCGTGATCGGTGGCATGACGGGTGTGCTGCTGGCGGTGCCGCCGGCCGACTTCGTGCTGCACAACAGCCTCTTCCTGATCGCGCACTTCCACAACGTGATCATCGGCGGCGTGCTGTTCGGCCTCTTCGCCGGCATCGTGTTCTGGTACCCGAAGGCCTTCGGCTACAAGCTCGACCCGTTCTGGGGCAAGGTGTCGTTCTGGTTCTGGCAGATCGGCTTCTTCGTCGCCTTCATGCCGCTGTACGTGCTGGGGCTGATGGGCGTCACGCGCCGCATGAGCCATTTCGACGACCCCTCGCTGCAGATCTGGTTCCAGGTGGCGGCGCTCGGCGCGGTGCTCATCGCGATCGGCATTGCCGCGTTCCTGATCCAGCTCGTGGTGAGCTACCTGCGGCGTGAGCAGCTGCGCGACGTGACGGGCGACCCGTGGGACGGCCGCACGCTCGAGTGGTCGACCTCTTCGCCGCCACCGGCCTACAACTTCGCGTTCACGCCGGTCGTGCACGACAACGACGCCTGGCACGACATGAAGCGCCGCGGCCACCAGCGCCCGACCTCCGGCTTCAAGCCCATCCACATGCCCAAGAACACGGCGGCCGGCATCGTGATCGCCGGCCTGTCGACGGCGCTCGGCTTTGCGCTGATCTGGCACATGTGGCTGCCGGCCGGCCTGCTCTTCGTGGCCACCGTGGGCGCGGCGATCTTCCACACCTTCAACTACAAGCGCGACTACTACATCCCTGCAGATGAAGTGACCCGCAGCGAGGACCAGCGCACGCTTGCGCTGAATGCCGTGAGCGCGGCCCGGGCCTGAACACGACTCCCACCATGACCACCCTTCAACCTGCCATGGCCACCCCCGGAGGCCCGGCCGCCGTGCTGAACGACGCGCCGCCGGTCTTCTACGACAACGGCGACCACCACCCGCAGCAGGGCACGCTGCTCGGCTTCTGGCTGTACCTGATGAGCGACTGCCTCATCTTCGCGGTGCTGTTTGCCACCTACGCCGTGCTGGGCCGCGCCTATGCGGCCGGCCCGTCGGGTGCCGACCTGTTCGACCTCAACCTGGTCGCGATCAACACAGCGCTGCTGCTGCTGTCGTCCATCACCTACGGCTTCGCGATGATCGGTGCGCAGCACAAGCGCAAGGGCCAGGTGCTGGGCTGGCTGGCCATCACCGGCGTCCTGGGCCTGGGCTTCCTCGGCATCGAGATCTACGAGTTCGCGCACCTCATCCACCAGGGCGCGGGCCCGCAGCGCAGCGCCTTCCTGTCGTCGTTCTTCGCCCTCGTCGGCACGCACGGCCTGCACGTCACCTTCGGCTGCATCTGGCTGGTGACGCTGATGGTGCAGGTGGCCAAGCACGGCCTCATCCCCGAGAACCAGCGGCGGCTGATGTGCCTGTCGATGTTCTGGCACTTCCTGGACGTCGTCTGGATCGGCGTCTTCACCTTCGTCTACCTGATGGGAGTCATGCCATGAGCGCTGCACAGACCGGCCATCACGCCGAGCTTGCCCACGGCGCGCACGACCCCGGCCACAGCGAGCCGCACGGCCACGATCACGGCGACGGCGGCTATCACTTCAGCGCCAAGGGCTACGTGATCGGCTTCCTGCTGTCGGTGGTGCTCACCGCCATCCCCTTCTGGCTGGTGATGGGCAAGGTGCTGCCCACGCAGGGCCTCACCATGGCGGTGATCCTCGGCTTCGCGGCGGTGCAGATCGTCGTGCACATGGTCTACTTCCTGCACATGAACGCGAAGATCGAAGGCGGCTGGTCGATGCTCGCGCTGATCTTCACCGCCGCGCTGGTGCTCATCATGCTGGCCGGTTCGATCTGGGTGATGTTCCACCTGAACGCGAACATGATGCCGGTGCACGACATGCGGAACATGCCATGACCACGACTTCCCTCCAGACCCCGGCCGTCGACCCGCTGGACGACAACGATCTCGACACCAGCACCGCGGCCACCGGCCGCCCGGTGCTCTGGGTCACGCTGCTGCTCGCCGGGCTCTTCGCGCTGGCCGGCTTCGTCGCGCTCGGCATGTGGCAGATCAACCGACTCACCTGGAAGACCGAGCTCATCCAGCGCATCGACCAGCGGGTGAAGGCCCCCGCCGTGGCCGCCCCCGGCCCGGCCGAGTGGTCCGGCCTGACCGAGGCCAGCGCCGAGTACCGCCGCGTCACGCTGCGCGGTCAGTACGCGCACGACAAGGAGACGCTGGTACAGGCCACCACCGCACTCGGCAGCGGCTACTGGGTGCTCACGCCCATGCGCACCGAGCAGGGCTTCTGGGTGCTCGTCAACCGCGGCTTCGTGCCGCCCGACAAGCGCGACCCCGCCACCCGCCCGGTGACGGCAGGTGACGCGGTGCAGACGGCCGAGGGCCTCTTGCGCATGTCGGAGCCGCGCGGTCGTGTGCTGCAGGACAACGACGCTGCCGCCAACCGCTGGTACTCGCGCGACGTGGTGGCGATCGCCAGCGCACGCGGCGTGGGCGGCGCGCAATCGGTCGCGCCGTACTTCGTCGACGTGGCCGCCGCCAACGACGCGCCGCTCGACTGGCCGCGCCCCGGCCTCACCGTGCTGCACTTCAGCAACAACCACCTGATCTACGCGCTGACCTGGTTCGTGCTCGCCGGCATGGTCGCGGCCGCGATCGCCTTCGCGGCGGTGGCGGAGTACCGCGCCTCGCGCCGGCGCGCGGCGATGCGGCAGGACGCCTGAGCCCTTCCGGCATGGCGGCCGACAACGCTGCCCGCACGGCGCCGGCCGACGCCGGCCAGGCCCCCGAGAAGCTCGCCGGCCGCAACAACCTGCTGCAGCTGATCCAGATGCGCTGGCTGGCGGTGGCCGGCCAGCTGGCCACCATCCTGGTGGTGCACTTCGTGCTGCGCATCGCGCTGCCGCTGCCCGAGATGCTCACGCTGCTGGGCACGCTCGCGGCCTTCAACATCGCCTGCTGGCTGCGCAGCCGCACGGCCGGGCGCGTGAGCGACACCGAGCTGCTGTGCGGGCTGCTGGTCGACGTGCTGATCCTGAGCGCCCAGCTCTACTACGCCGGCGGCGTCACCAACCCGTTCATCTTCCTGTACCTGCTGCAGGTGGCCGTGGCCTCGGTGCTGCTGCGGCCCACCTACACCTGGACGGTCGTCGGCTTCACGAGCCTGTGTTTCGTGGCGCTGACGCAGTGGTACCGGCCGCTGCAGATGAGCGGGCTCGACGACGCGGCGCTGTCTGCGCCGTACATCGGCGGCCTGCTGTTGTGCTTTCTGCTGAACGCAGGCCTGCTGGTGATCTTCATCGTGCGCATCGAGCGCAACCTGCGTCGGCGCGATGCGCGCCTGGCCGACCTGCGCCAGCGTGCCGCCGAAGAAGAGCACATCGTGCGCATGGGCCTGCTCGCCTCGGGCGCGGCGCACGAGCTGGGCACGCCGCTCGCCACGCTGTCGGTGATCCTCGGCGACTGGTCGCGCATGGCGCCGTTCGCTGCCGAGCCCGAGCTGCGCGAGGAGATCGAGGAGATGCAGATCCAGATCCAGCGCTGCAAGACCATCGTGAGCGGCATCCTGATGTCGGCCGGCGAGGTGCGCGGCGAAGCGCCGGTGCAGACCACGCTGCATGCCTTTCTCGACGAACTGGTGGCGCACTGGCGCCGCACGCGCGGTGCAGTGGGGCTGGCCTATGAGCGCTCGGAGGTGCCCGAGCTGGCGGTGATCTCCGACTTTGCGCTGCGCCAGATGATCGACAACGTGCTCGACAACGCCTTCGAGGCGGCACCCCAGTCGGCGCCGCGCCTCGTGGCCCGCTGCGAGCAGGACGAGCTGGTGCTGCAGGTGCAGGACGACGGCCCGGGTTTTGCGCCGGCGATGCTCGAACGCTTCGGCAAGCCCTACCAGTCGAGCAAGGGCAGGGCGGGTGGCGGCCTGGGGCTCTTCCTCTCGGTGAACGTGGCACGCTCGCTGGGTGGGCGCATCAGCGCGCGCAACCGGCCCGAGGGTGGCGCCGAAGTGGAGATTCGCCTGCCGCTCGCGGCGCTGGCGCCGGCCGATGACAATGCCGCCGATGAGCGCTGAGGACAACGCACACGACCCGCTGCTGCTGATCGTCGAGGACGACGATGCGTTTGCGCGCACGCTGGTGCGCTCGTTCGAGCGGCGCGGCTACCAGGTGCTGCGGGCGACCAGCCTCGACGACGTGCGGGTGCTGCTGGCCGAGCAGACGCCCGAGTTCGCGGTGGTCGACCTGCGGCTGGCCGGTGGTGCCTCGGGCCTCGCGTGCGTGCAGCTGCTGCACGAGCACGACGCCACCACGGTGATCGTGGTGCTCACCGGTTATGCCAGCATCGCCACCGCGGTCGAGGCCATCAAGCTCGGCGCACGCCACTACCTTGCCAAGCCGGCCAACACCGACGACATCGAAGCCGCGTTCGAGCGCAAGCAGGGTGATGCGGAGGTCGAGCTGACCGAGCGCACGACCTCGATCAAGACGCTGGAGTGGGAGCGCATCCACCAGACCCTGGCCGAAACCGGGTTCAACATCTCGGAAACCGCCCGCCGGCTGGGCATGCACCGGCGCACGCTCGCCCGCAAGCTGGAAAAGCAGCGCGTGAAATAGCCCTCCGCGCGGGTGGCATGTAGGCGACACCGTCGCACGATCGTGCTTCCTACACTGCGCCTTCCGTACCGACTTGGCGCCACAGAGGAGACCAGCCATGAGCACCCCCACCATCCCCAGCACCGCGCTGCAACTGCGCTCGCTCGTCAAGAAGAGCGGCGAGCTCGAGCTTTCGCTGCAGAGCGTGCCCGTTCCGCAGCCCGCCGACGATGAAGTGCTCGTCCGCGTCGAAGCCACGCCGATCAACCCGTCGGATCTGGCGCTGCTCTTCGGCCTGGCCGACATGTCGACCGCCAAGGTGTCGGGCTCCGGCGCGAGCACAGTCGTGACCGCCCAGGTCCCCGAGAAGATGCTGCGTGGCCTGGCCGCCCGCCTCGACGAGTCGATGCCCGTCGGCAACGAGGGCGCCGGCACGGTGGTGAAGGCCGGCTCGTCACCCGAGGCGCAGGCGCTGCTGGGCAAGACGGTTGCCATCCTCGGCGGCGCGATGTACGGCCAATACCGCGCCGTCAAGGCCAAGCAGGCCCTGCTGCTGCCGGAAGGCACCACGGCCGCCGAAGGCGCCTCGTGCTTCGTCAACCCGCTTACCTCGCTGTCAATGACCGAGGTGATGCGCCGCGAAGGCCACAAGGCGCTCGTGCACACCGCTGCCGCGTCGAACCTCGGCCAGATGCTCAACAAGATCTGCCAGAAGGACGGCATCGCCCTCGTCAACATCGTGCGCAAGCCCGAGCAGGTCGAGATCCTGAAGAAGATCGGCGCCAAGTACATCGTCGACTCGAGCACGCCGACCTTCATGGAAGACCTGACCAAGGCCTTGATAGAGACCGGCGCCACGCTGTGCTTCGACGCCATCGGCGGCGGCAAGCTCGCGGGCCAGGTGCTCACCTGCATGGAAGCCGCGGCCAACGCCAACGCCAAGGAATACAGCCGCTACGGCTCCAACGTCTACAAGCAGGTCTACATCTACGGCGGCCTGGACCGCGGCCCGACGGAGCTCAACCGCAGCTTCGGCATGCAGTGGGGCGTGGGCGGCTGGCTCTTGACGCCCTTCCTGCAGAAGATCGGTTTCGCCGATGCGCAGAAGCTGCGCGAGCGTGTGGCGGCAGAGCTCAAGACGACGTTTGCCAGCCACTACACACGCGAGGTGTCGCTGGTCGAGGCGCTGTCGCTGGAGGCGATCAACGCCTACGGCAAGCAGGCGACCGGCACCAAGTACCTCATCACGCCGCAGAAGGGGCTGTGAGTGTGGCTGTTCAGCGCACGTTTTCCGGCTTGGCTTCGCCCCGCGCGGAGCGCAGCCAGTAGTTGAGGGTGGCCTCGGTCGGGATGTAGAGGCGCAACTTGAACCCCTTGCCGAGGCGGTCGTCGGCGGCGAGCTCGCCGTCGTCGATGCCCTTGGCGTTGTAGCCCAGTGCCAGCACGACCTTGCGCTTCATCTGCACGGCCAGCTCGGCGCCGTAGCCGCGCTGCACGCCCAGCACCTCGTCCTTCCAGTGCGCGACGTGGAAGCCGAAGCGCCAGCGCCGGTCGAGCTGGTAGGTCGGGCGCAGGACGTAGAGGTCGGTGATGCGCTGGGCGCCGCCCTGGAACGATTGGTCGCGGTCCCAGCGGCGCGAGGCGCGCAGCAGCAGGTCGAGCGTCTCGACGGGCTGGTACTCCACTTCACCGAACACGATGCGGGCGCGGCGCTTTGCTGCCCCGGGTTGCACCACGCCGTCCCGTCGCGGCTCGCGTGCCAGCGCGGTGTAGCGCCAGAAGGTGCTGAACTTGCGCTCTTCGGGCTCCTGCCAGCCCAGGCCCACGCTGGCGTCGCCAAAGATCACGGGGATCTCGGCGGGATCCTTCGACTTGAGCTCGGTGGCGCTCGCACGTGTGACGAAGAGCGTGTCGCGTCCCAGGCGCTGGGTGAAATCGGCACTTGCAAAATCGCTGTTGCGCACCGGCGTGCGCACGGCCTGCAGCTCGGTGCCCAGTGCGCGGCGCGGGAAGTCGTTGTGCTGGATGCGCAAGTCGAAGAGTGTCGAGCGCAAGGCATCGCCTGCCACGGGGATGCCCGATTCGATCAGCGAATGCGATTGCCATTTCGGCGCCAGCTCGTGCGTGTGCCGCCAGCCGACCACGAACAGCGCGTCCTTGTCGGACGCCAGGCTCTGGTGGCGCACCTGCGCATAGACCATGCCGTCCTTCGAGCCTTCGGGGATCTCGCCGCCGATCACGCGCTTGTAGGTGGTGCGCTCGTCCACGCCTTGCGAGGAGAGCAGCCCGAGCTGCGGCGACTCTCGCCAGTACACGCGTGAGCCGCTCCAGGCCCCGCCGGGCCGGTAGTCGGCGCCGAACTCGGTGCGCGGGTCGGCCAGCCGCTCGTCGCCAGGTGCCATCTCGGGCTTGATCGCGCGCTGGTGCTGGGCGCTGAAGGCGAGGCCCGGGGCCGCCTCCCATTGCGCTTGCACGCCGGCGAAGTTGGCTTTCGGCTTGCGGTCGACCCAGGGTTGGCGCAGGCCGCGGTCTTCGAGTTCTGCGTGGCGCACGAAGCCTTCGACCCACAGGTCGCCCGGGCCGTGGCGCAGGCCGAGTTGCGCGTCGGTGCGGGCGATGTTGAGCATGTCGTCGTGCAGGCGGCGGCCGCTTGTCTGCAGCGAGAAGCCGCGGCCCAGCGTGGTGCCGATGGAGCCGCCGTTCTCCAGCCCGGTGCCGTCGTGCTGGTTGTAGAAGCGCACGTCGTTGCGCTTGCCCACGTGCGTGAGCTCGTAGGTGCGCGAGGGCCGGCCGGCGGCCGGGATGCCGGTGCCAGCGCTGTTCAGCAGGCCGGTCTGGCGTTCGTCGAGCGAGAGCGTCCAGCGCTTGCCCAGGTCCACCGTCTTCTTCTGGCCGAAGACGCGGTAGCGGCGTTCGTAGTCGGGGCCGAGGGCGTCGACCAGCAGTTCGTTGAGGAACTCCTCCCACGAGTCGAGCGTGTCTTCCACGCGCTGCTTGAGCTTGTCGACCGGGCCCGTCTTGCTCTCGGGCACGGCCTCGGGCGCGGTCGAGTCGGCCGGCAGCGTGGGGGCCGACGCCGCCTCGGCCGGCGGCTCAGGGGCTGCCGGCTCCTGGGCCGATGCCCCGGCGCAAAGCCAGGCGGCACAGGTGATGGCCGCACAGCGTGACGGAAGACGTGGCATGAACATGGCGCGCAGTGTCGCAGCCATCGCCCTTTCCATCTGTAGGAGGACGGCGCGCTGCAGCCGCAGTGAAACGGTCGGCCCCTACAATTTGCCGCGTCCAACTTTCACCCGCGCCGCCCATGAGCACCGCTGCCCCCGCCCACACCGCCGAGCTGGCCAACATCGCGCCGCGCGACAAGGCGGAGATCCTGGCCCAGGCCCTGCCGTACATCCGCAAATTCCACGGCAAGACCATCGTCATCAAGTACGGCGGCAACGCGATGACCGACCCCGAGCTGCAGCAGGATTTCGCCGAAGACGTGGTGCTGCTCAAGCTGGTGGGCCTGAACCCGGTGGTGGTGCATGGCGGCGGCCCGCAGATCGAAGATGCGCTCGCGAAGATCGGCAAGAAGGGCACCTTCATCCAGGGCATGCGCGTGACCGACGAGGAGACGATGGAAGTCGTCGAGTGGGTGCTCGCGGGCCAGGTGCAGCAGGACATCGTCGGCCTCATCAACGTGGCCGGCGGCAAGGCCGTGGGCCTGACCGGGCGCGACGGCGGGCTGATCCGCGCACGCAAGCTCAAGATGATCGACCACAAG
This sequence comes from Piscinibacter sp. HJYY11, assembly GCF_016735515.1. Classification (NCBI taxonomy): domain Bacteria; kingdom Pseudomonadati; phylum Pseudomonadota; class Betaproteobacteria; order Burkholderiales; family Sphaerotilaceae; genus Piscinibacter; species Piscinibacter sp. HJYY11. The sequence goes on from NZ_JAERQZ010000001.1 coordinate 4,522,622, forward strand.
GATCCGACCAAGGTGCACGACGTGGGCCAGGTCGGCGAGATCGAGTCGATCGACCCCTCGGTCGTGAAGGCGTTGCAGGACGACCAGTTCATCCCCGTCATCTCGCCGCTCGGCTTCGGTTCCGAGAACGAGAACTACAACATCAACGCCGACGTGGTGGCCGGCAAGCTCGCCGAGGTGCTGAAGGCCGAGAAGCTGATCATGCTCACCAACATCCCCGGTGTGCTCGACAAGAACGGCAAGCTGCTGACCAACCTGTCGGCGCGCGAGATCGACGAGCTGTTTGCCGACGGCACCATCAGCGGCGGCATGCTGCCCAAGATCCAGTCGGCGCTCGATGCGGCCAAGAACGGGGTGAACAGCGTGCACATCATCGACGGGCGTGTGCCGCACGCGATGCTGCTGGAGATCCTGACCGAGCAGGCGTACGGCACGATGATCAGATCGCATTGAGCCTCAGCCGCCGCCAGCGCGTCTGGTTGTTCGATCTCGACGACACCTTGCACGACGCGAGCCACGCGTCGATGCTCGGCATCAACCGGGCGATGACCGACTACGTCGCGAAGTACCTCGATCTCACTCTCGACGAAGCCTCCGCCTTGCGCGCCCAGTACTGGCGGCGTTATGGCGCGACGCTCCTCGGCCTCATCCGCCACCACGGCGTGAAGGCGAGCCACTTTCTCGAAGAGACGCACCAGCTCCCCGGCCTCGAAGCGCAGCTGCGCATGAGCGCCCACGACCGCGCGGTGCTCAAGCGTCTGCCCGGCCGCAAATACATCCTCACCAACGCCCCGCGGGCCTACGCGCTGCGCGTGCTGAACGCGCTCAAGCTCATCGATTTCTTCGACGGCGTGATCACCATCGACGAGATGCAGATGTTCGGCCACCTGCGGCCGAAGCCCGACGCGCGGATGCTGCGCCATGTTGCAGCGCAACTGAAAGTGCCGCCCAGCCGCTGCGTTTTGGTGGAGGACACGCTGCAGCACCAGAAGGCGGCGCATGGCATCGGCATGAAGGGGATCTGGATGCGTCGCTACCTTCATGCGGCGAGGAAGAGTGTGAACAACCGCATGGAAGTTGGTGTTCACCCATGCCCTGTTCCCTCCTATGTCTATGCAAGAATTCGTTCGCTCAAGACCCTGCTTGCCTTGTGACCAAACAAGGTTCGAACGAAGAGATGACCGACGCCACCCTGCCTGAAGAAGCGAACGCGCCATCCCCGACGGCTGTGGCCGAACCCGGTCGCAAGCGACCGAAGCCTGGTGAACGCCGCGTTCAGATCCTGCACACGCTGGCCACCATGCTCGAGCAACCGGGCGCCGAGCGCATCACGACGGCTGCACTGGCCGCCAAGCTCGAGGTCTCGGAAGCCGCGCTCTACCGCCACTTCGCGAGCAAGGCACAGATGTTCGAAGGCCTGATCGAGTTCATCGAGCAGAGCGTCTTCACCCTCGTCAACCAGATCAGCGAACGCGAGACGAGCGGCCAGGTGCAGGCGCAGAAGATCCTGTCGGTGCTGCTGCAGTTTGGCGAAAAGAACCCCGGCATGACCCGCGTGATGGTGGGCGATGCGCTGGTGTTCGAGAACGAGCGCCTCGTGTCACGCATGAACCAGTTCTTCGACCGCATCGAGTCGCAGTTGCGCCAGAGCCTGCGCCTCGCAGCCGAATCGGTCGGCTCGCAGACGCCGACCGTCGATGCCCAGGCGCAAGCCTCGGTGCTGACCGGCTTTGCCGTTGGCCGCCTGCAGCGTTATGCCCGCTCGGGCTTCAAGCGCATGCCGACCGAGCACCTCGACGGCGCGCTGGCGCTGCTCGTGCGTAGCTGATCGGCTCGGGCACGGCGCCCGCCGTGCCTCACGGTGCCTTGAGCACCGTCAGCTTGGCTTCCTTCTTCCACTGCGTGAGCTGTGCCTGCAGCCGCTCGGTGGCAATCTCCGTGTGCAGCGCAGCCTTCAGTGCCTCGAAAGGCTGCTTCTCGATGGTGCGCTGCGCGTTGAGCCGGATCACGTGCCAGCCGAATTCGGTGTTCACCGGCTCCTTCGCGACCTGGCCCGGCTGGAGCGCCTGCGCCGCCTTCGCGTAAGGCGCGGCCAGCTCGGTGGCCGGCAAGGCGCCGAGTGCGCCGCCCCGGTCGCGGGTCTCGACGTCGATCGAGTGCTTGCGGGCGAGGCTGGCGAACTTGGCGCCACGCTGCAACTGGGCGATCAGGTGACGCGCTTCCGTTTCGTCTTTCACCAGGATGTGGTCGCTGTCGATCTGCAGCTCGGGCTGCAGCTGCCGGTAGCGGGCCTGCAGGGTGCTGTCGTCGATCTGCATCTCGGCCACCATCCGGCGCAGCAGCTGCTGGCCGAGCAGCGTCTTGCGGGCGAGCTCGACTTCGGCGCGCACCTGCGGCCGCGCCGCCACGCCAGAGGCCTGGGCGCGCTGGCTGGCGATCTCGGCGTTGACCAGGTCGTCGAGCAGGCGGGCCCGGTCCTGCGGACTGCGCGCGTTGCGTGCGCGGGCCAGCTCGTCGAGCAGGGCGCGCGACACGGGCTGGCCGTTCACCAGCGCGACGGCGCCTGGCGGTAGCGCAGGCTCCGCAGCGCGCGAAGGCTGGGGCAGGGCGAGGGCCAGTGCGCTTGCGCACAGGCACAGGGCGAGGGTCGTGTTCATCGGGGTCACGGGTTGCGGGTGCGGTCATAGGCCCGCGCAGCGGCCAGCTCTTCTTCCTTGAAGTGCTGGCGCAGCGCGGCTTCGAGCTGGGCCGTCATGTCGGCGGGCGCGGCGGCGACGATGGCCTTCTTCTGCTCGGCGTAGGCTCGGTAGCGCGATTCCCACTGCGCCGCCTGTGCTTCAGTTTCGGCGAGGGACTGCGCGCCCTCGTCGCCGAGGTAGCGCCGGCGCACCTGCTCGATCTGGGCGGGCGACGCGCCCTGCTGGCGCAGCGCGGCGACCTGGGTGTCCATCTCGGCCTGGGCGGCAGAGACCGGCGCTTGCAGCCCGGGCAGGTCTCGCGGTACCCGCTCGCGCAGCGCGCTGATCTGGGCGGCCTTTTCCTGCGGCGAGAGCTTGGGGTCGGCCTGGATCGCGTTCATCGCCAGGTCGAGCCGGGTCTGTTCTTCGTCCGCGCCGAACAGCGCCCGGGCGGTGTTGTCGTCGAAATGCTGGCGGCGCAGCGCTGCGGTCTTGTCGAGCAAGGCCTTGAGTTCTTCCGGCGTGGTGGGCGCCTGTTGCGTCGCCGCCTCCACGCTGGCGGCACGGTGGTAGCTGTCGTAGCGGCGCACCAGGGCCATGGCCTGCGTGGCGGCTTCGCCGGGCATGGAGCGGCGCAGCTGGTCTTCCAGCCGCTGCAGGTCGGCGGCAGTCGGCTCGGGGCCGAGCGAGGCGAGCAGGATGTCCAGAGCGCTTCGCGTGTGCATGTCGAGGGTCAGGTCACCCGCGACGCCCAGCTCCAGCAGCCGCGCTGCGTCCTCGAACGAAGCGGGCGCACTGGCGGCGAAGCGTGCAGGTGGCGCAGCGCCTTGGTGTGCACCGCCGGTGGCCAACGTACCCTGCGGTCCAGTGGCATCGGCCTCGCCGTCATTGCCGCCAGACATCACGAGCCACAGCCCCACACAGGCCCCCACCACCGCGGCGGCCACCGAGAGTCGGATGCCGAGTGTGCTCATGGCGAGGGCGCGAGCTGGACTTGGGCCTCGCGTCGCCATTGCTGCTGTTGCGCCTGGACCTTCGCATGCACGATCTGCGGGTGCAGCCACACCCGCGCGGTCTGCAGCGTGGGGCGCTCCAGCAGCGGCTCGAGGCCCTGCAGCTGGACCACGTGCCAGCCATGCTCGGTCTGCACCGGCTGCGGTGCATGCTGGCCGGGCTTGAGGTGGCGCACCGCGGCGGCGATCGCCGGCGGCATCTGGTCGTACATCAACGAGCCGATCCTGCCGCCTTTCTTGCGCGTGTCGGCGTCGAGCGAATGGCGCTGCGCCAGCTCGGCAAAGGGGCGGCCTTGGGCCAGCTGCTGCAGAAGCGCCTGGCCTGTGTCTGCATCGGGCACCACGATGTGGGCGATCTTGAACAGGTGCGGCGGCACGCGCTCTTCATACGCGGCGGCGAGCTCGGCATCGGTGACTTCGATCGAGGCGATCTGCTCACGCACCATCGCCTGCGCGAGGAGGGTCTTGGTCTGCAGCTCGCTCGCGGCCTGCACCTCGGGCTGCTGGTCGATGCCGCGCTCGCGCGCCTTGCGAGCGAGCAACTCGATCTCGACCAGCTCGTCGAGGAGGCGCTGTCGATGCTCTGGCGGATCGGGTGGGGCCGAGGCGGCATGCGCCGTTGCGACGGGCGCGTCGTAGGGGTTCAGGCTGCCACGCTGCTGGCGGGCGATCTCGTCGATCAGGTCGCGGCTGAGCGGCTCGCCGTCGAGCAGGGCGACGGCCTCGCGCGCCGGCGCCTTGGCCTCGGTGGGAGCGGTGCGCTCGCACGCGCCGAACAGGCCGCACAGCGCGGCCGCGAGCGCCAGGCGAAGCAGGGGCGCCGGGTGACCAGCAGAGGGGCGGGTCGGCGTCAGGGGCATGGGGAGAGGTTTGGGTGTGCCGGGTGCACCAAGCAACCCGGCGTGTCGGCTTAGCGCAGGGCGGCGCGCACGCTGCTGTAGACGCTGCTGTTGGTCAGCAGGGACAGGTGGTCGACGCTCGCGACCTGCGTGCTGCTGCCGCAACGGGCGCTGCCCGCGGGCAGGATGATCCCGTCGACAGACGACCACAGCGAGCGGTCGCAGCCCCGACCGGCCAGGCTGATCAGGAACAGCGAGGCGGGGCGCATGTCGAAGCAGGCCGGGCTCACGCAGGCATAGGCCCAGGTGGTGCCCGAGTGCGGCGTGCCGAGCGTGACGAAGCGGCGCATGACCGAGGAGCCGCCGTTGAAGACGCGGAAGGCACGCGACACCAGGCCGCCGTTGGAGTGGGCGACGATGCTCACCCGTTCGCCACCGTGGCGCGCGCGCACGGTGCTCACGTAGCTTGCAAGCTGGGCGCCGCTGGCCGTGTCGGAGCTGATGAGCGAGTTGTAGTTGAAGCCGTAGAGCTTGTTGGACGGGTAGCCGCTGGCGGTGAAGCGGCCGATCATGGTCGAGAAGTTGCTCGAGCTTCCGCTGTAGCCATGCACGAACACGATGGGCTCGGTCTGGGCGGCGGCTTGGCCGCAGGCGAGGGCTGAAGCGAGTGCGACACTCGCGAGAATGGCGGTGCGTTTCATGGGGATGAGTCTCCTGCAATGGTTGGAAGAAGCCGGAAGCAGGCGCGTCCGCCCGCTTCCGGTTTGCCACTCGTTGCCAGAGGTGCTCACGCCGTGGGCCTTTTGCGAACGCTCCACCCGAGGCAAACAACCAAGAGGCGGTCTAATTGTGGACGTGCGTTTATTTTTGGATGTGTCTCGTTTTCCCAGTTCTCGAAAACCCGCAACGGGCAACGTCGTCCAGGTGGGTGCCGGTTTTCCCGTTCCGTTTTGACTGACTTGCTATGTTGACCGACTCGTTGCAACACCTCATCACCCGCGCCGAACAGCTCATGGATCGGCTGGAAGCCGCATTGCCACAGGGTTTGCATGACCCGGACTGGTCGGCGTCGACTGCCTTCCGCTACCGTCGGCGCAACGGCCGGGCGGTGCTCGAGCCGGTGCGCCATGTGGCCACGATCCGGCTCGGTTCGCTGGTGGAGGTGGCGCCCCAGAAAGAGCGCCTCTTGCGCAATACCGAGCAATTTGTGAATCGCCGTGCAGCGAACAATGTCTTGCTCACCGGGGCCCGTGGTACAGGGAAAAGCTCGCTAGTGAAGGCTTGCCTCAACGAGTTTTCGGGGCAGGGTTTGCGGCTGATCGAGGTCGACAAGGCCGATCTGGTGGACTTGCCCGACATCGTCGACCTCGTGGCGGCCCGGCCCGAGCGCTTCATCGTGTTCTGCGACGACCTGAGCTTCGACGAGGGCGAGCCGGGCTACAAGGCGCTGAAGTCCATCCTCGATGGCTCGGTGTCGCAGGCGTCTGACAACGTGCTGATCTACGCCACCAGCAACCGGCGCCACCTGCTGCCCGAGTACATGAAGGAGAACCTCAGCTACCAGCACACCGAAGCCGGCGAAGTGCACCCGGGCGAGGTGGTGGAAGAGAAGATCTCGCTGAGCGAGCGGTTCGGGCTGTGGGTGAGTTTTTATCCCTTCACGCAGGACGAATACCTCGCGGTCGTCGGCCAATGGCTGCGCCACCACGGTGTGTCGGAGGAGGCGGTCAAGGCCGCCCGCCAGGAAAGCCTGGTCTGGGCGCTCGAACGTGGCTCCCGATCGGGCCGCGTGGCCTACCAGTTCGCGCAGGACTACGCCGGAAGGCACGCCGCATGAGCGCCGCTGCGGAGCGGACGCCGGTTGACGTGGCGGTGGGGGTGCTCGTCGATCCGCAGGGCAACTTCCTGCTCACCTCCCGGCCGGAGGGCAAGGTCTACGCCGGCTACTGGGAATTCCCGGGCGGCAAGCTGGAGGCCGGCGAAACCGTCGAGCAGGCGCTGCGGCGCGAGCTGCACGAGGAGCTGGGCATCACCATCGGCGAGGCGCACCCGTGGAAGGTGGAGATCGTCGACTACGAACACGCCCGCGTGCGCCTGCATTTCTGCAAGGTCTACGCGTGGCGGGGCGAGTTCGAGATGCGCGAGCGCCAGAGCATGGCGTGGCAGACGCTGCCGGTGGCCGTGAAGCCGGTGCTGCCGGGCACGGTGCCGGTGCTGGAATGGTTCGCCCAGGAGCGTGGTTTCAGCGGTGCCACCCACGAGCCTGTCAAACCTCGCTAGGTAAACTGCCTGCATGGATTTTCTTGACGCCATCAAGTGGGATGAGCACGGACTGGTGCCGGTCATCGCCCAGGAAGCCACCACGCAGGACGTGCTGATGTTCGCCTTCATGAACCGCGAGGCGGTGAACGAGACCGTCAGGCGGGGCGAGGCCGTCTACTGGAGCCGCTCGCGCAAGCGCCTGTGGCACAAGGGCGAGGAATCGGGCCACATCCAGAAGGTGCACGAGATCCGCCTCGACTGCGACAACGACGTGCTGCTGCTGAAGGTCACGCAACTCGGCCATGAGCCCGGCATCGCCTGCCACACCGGCCGTCACAGCTGCTTCTTCCAGAAGCTGGATGATGGCCAGTGGACGGCGGTCGACCCCGTGCTTAAAGACCCGGAAAGCATCTACAAATGAGCGCCAAGCCCACGAGCAACGACACCCTGGCCCGCTTGGCCGAGGTCATCGAGTCGCGTCGCGGCGGCGACCCCGACAAGAGCTACGTCGCCCGCCTCTTTCACAAGGGGAACGATGCGATCCTGAAGAAGATCGGAGAAGAAGCCACCGAGACGGTGATGGCCGCCAAGGATGGCGACACCCAGAAGATCGTCTACGAGGTGGCCGACCTCTGGTTCCATTCGATGCTCGCGCTGGCAGCCTTTGGCCTGAAACCTGCTGATGTGCTGGCCGAGCTGGAGCGGCGCGAAGGCCTGTCGGGGCTGGAGGAATTCGCGGCGCGCAAGGCCCAGCAGCGCGAGGTGGACAAGACATGAACGACGTGATCGACGTGAGCCAGAAGGAACGCAGCCTCAAGACGGTGGGGCACATCAGCTATGCGCTGCACACCATCGTGGCGGTGGGCGCGGTGCTGCCCGGCGTGCAGGCCGGCGTGCTCCTGCTGGTGGTCGCCTTCGTGCTGGACCTCGTGAAGAAAGACGACGCCATGGGGTCCTGGCAGGAATCGCACTTCCGCTGGCGCATCCGCAGCGTGCTGTGGGCCGGTGGCCTGTACCTCGTCACCGCGCCGCTGTGGCTGCTCTTTGTCGTCCCCGGCTGGATCGCCTGGGCGGCGGTCTCGATCTGGTTCCTCTACCGCGTGGTGCGCGGCTGGGTGAATCTCAACAACAACGCGGCCATGCCGGCCTGAACCGGACACCTCCACGCCATGTCACACGACCCCAACTGCATCTTCTGCAAGATCGTCGCCGGGCAGATCCCGAGCCGCAAGGCCTACGAAGACGAGGAGCTGCTGGCCTTCCACGACATTGCGCCGTGGGCGCCGCAGCACGTGCTGGTCATTCCCAAGGAGCACATCGAGTCGCTCTACGACACGACGCCCGAAAAACACCAGGCGATGCTCGGCCGCATGCTGGCGCTGGCGCCGGTGCTGATGAAACAGCTGGGCGTGACCGGGGGCTTCCGGGTGATGGTCAACAACGGCCCCGACGGGCGCCAAGAAGTGCCGCATTTGCATCTTCATGCGATGGGCGGGCCGCGGCCCTGGGCCAAGGGTTGAACCCTGGCGCGCAGGCGTCACCTAAACTTACCGATTCCCTTTCAGGAGATAGATCATGGGTGGTTTGAGCTGGATTCATTGGGTTGTCGTGCTGGTGATCGTGGTGCTGATCTTCGGGACCAAGAAACTGAAGAACCTCGGCAGCGACCTCGGCGGCGCCGTCAAGGGCTTCAAGGACGGCATGAAGGATGGGGCCAGCGGCGACGCGAATGCCGCCGCTCCCGCCAACCCGCAGCAGGTCACCGTCAACAAGGCGCAAGACCCCAACACCGTCGACGTCGACGCCAAGACCAAGTCCTGATCCTTGATTGATTTCGGCTTCGACAAACTCGCGCTGATCGGCGCGGTGGCGCTCATCGTCATCGGCCCCGAGAAGCTGCCGCGTGTCGCCCGCACGGTGGGTCACCTGCTGGGCAAGGCGCAGCGCTACGTGGCCGACGTGAAGGCGGAGGTCAACCGTTCCATCGAACTGGAAGAACTCAAGAAGATGAAGGGCCAGTTCGAGGACGCCGCACGCAACGTGGAGAACACGGTGACGAGCGAGGTCCACCAGGCGACCGCCGCGCTCGAGAACGCGTGGACCGATGCCGAGCCGGCGCCGTTCACCGGGGGCATGCACGACGCACCGCCGGTCTACAAGCATCCCCGCAAGAAGTGGCGCGTCAAGCGCAGCGCCATGCCCCTCTGGTACAAGCAGCGCACCGGCATCCGCGCCAAGGCCCAGTCGGGTGCGGCGCGCGTGGCGCGTTTCCGCCCGCCCCGCAGCGGTTCGTCGGCATGAGTACAGCAGAAGAAAAGCCCGACGAACTCGCCGGCACCGAACAGCCTTTCGTCGCCCACCTGGTCGAGCTCCGGGACCGCCTGATCAAGGCGCTCTACGGGCTCGTCATCGCGGTCATCCTGCTGGCGATCTGGCCCGGCGCGAGCCAGCTGATCGACTGGCTGGCCATCCCGATCCGCAACCACATGCCGCCTGGCACCAAGCAGCTCATCGCGACGGGCGTGTTCTCGCCGTTCTTCATCCCGCTGAAGGTGCTGATGATGGCGGCGGTGCTGCTCGCGCTGCCGTGGCTCTTCTACCAGGCGTGGGCGTTCATCGCGCCAGGGCTTTACAGCCACGAGAAGCGTTTTGCCCTGCCGCTGATCATCTTCGGCAGCCTGCTGGCCTATTCGGGCATCGCGTTCGTGCAGTTCTTCGTGCTCGACCGCATGTTCGGCTTCATCCAGCAGTTCACGCCCGAGACCGTGGCGGCGACGCCCGACATCGCGTCCTACGTCGAGACGCTGCTGGGGCTCTACCTTGCTTTCGGCCTGGCTTTCCAGGTGCCCATCGTCGTCATCCTGCTGGTGAAAGTGGGCCTGGTGAGCATCGACAAGCTCAAGAGCTTCCGCAGCTACTTCATCGTGCTGTCGTTCATCATCGCCGCGGTGATCACGCCGCCCGACGTGGTCTCGCAGCTCGCGCTGGCCATTCCGATGTGCCTGCTGTACGAGGTGGGCATCTGGGCGTCGGTGCTCTTCCTCAAGAAGACCGGCGCCGCAGAAGAAAAGACCTCCGGCTGACCGCGCCCTTCAGCGCTCGCGCGGCGGCCCGGAGCGGGGCCGCTGTGCCACCACCACCTTGAGTTCCAGCGTGCGTTCGCCGCGTTGCACGGCCAGCGTTGCGGTGGTCTGAGGCTTGAGCTCGGCCACGGCGGTCAGCAGTTGCACGGTGTTGGCCACGGGCGTGTCGGCCACCTTCACCACCACGTCGCCTGGGCGCACACCGCCTGTGGCGGCCGGGCCGTTCTGCAGCACGCCGGTGATGAGCACGCCTTGCTTGACGGGCAGGTTGAAGGTCTCGGCGATCTCGGGGGTGAGGTCGCGCGGCTCCACGCCAATCCAGCCGCGGGTGACCTGGCCATCGCGGATCAGGCCTTCCATCACCAGGCGCGCGGTGCTCGCAGGGATCGCAAAGCCGATGCCCATGCTGCCGCCCGAGCGCGAGTAGATCGCGGTGTTGATGCCGAGCAGGTTGCCGTTGGCGTCGACCAAGGCGCCGCCCGAATTGCCGGGGTTGATGGCAGCGTCGGTCTGGATGAAGTTCTCGAAGGTGTTGATGCCGAGCTGGTTGCGCCCGAGCGCACTCACGATGCCCGAGGTGACCGTCTGGCCCACACCGAAGGGGTTGCCGATCGCGAGCACCACGTCGCCCACCTGGGCCGACTCCACGCTGCCGAAGGCGATGACGGGCAGCTTCTCGAGCGAGATCTTGAGCACGGCCACGTCGGTCTCGGGGTCGGTGCCGACCACCGTGGCGCGCGCCTGGCGGCCATCGGAGAGTTGCACCTCGATGTCGTCGGCGCCTTCGATGACGTGGTTGTTGGTCAGCAGGTAGCCGTCGGCCGAGACGATCACCCCCGAGCCCAGGCCCACCTGCGGTTGCTGCCGCTGGCGCTGCGGTTGGTCGCCGAAGAAGAAGCGGAACCAGGGGTCTTCGGTGTGCGGGTTGCGCTGCGGCGTCTTGCTGGCGGTGATGCTGACCACGGCGGGCGTGGCGCGCTTCGCGGCGGCCGCGTAGCTCGTCAGACCACCCGCGCCGACCGCCGAGGCCGGCAAGGCCGGGGCCTGGAGGATGGAGACCGCCGCGGGCAGGCCCGACACGGTGTCACGGCGAATCCAGTCCGGCTTCAAGGTGGCCACCACAAACCACAAGGCCACCGCCACCGTGACGGCTTGGGAGAAAATGAGCCACGTCCTGCGCATCAACCCGATCCTGAAATCTTCATGGCCTCACGCTCTGACATCGAGACGTACCTCGGCGCCTTGCTCGACGTGGGGAAGTTCCGGGATTATGGGCCGAACGGTCTGCAGGTCGAGGGCAAGCCCGAGGTGAAGAAGCTCGTGTCGGGCGTGACCGCGAGCCGTGCCTTCATCGAGGCGGCGATCGAGCAGCAGGCCGATGCGGTCATCGTGCACCACGGTCTCTTCTGGCGTGGCCATGATGGCCGCCTCACCGGGTGGCTGAAGGCGCGGGTCGAGTTGTTGATGGCGCATGGCATCAACCTCTACGCCTACCACCTGCCACTGGATGCACACCCGGAGCTCGGCAACAACGCGCAGCTCGGCGCCAAGCTGAAACTGGTGCCCGATGGCCGCTTCGGCGAGCAGGACATCGGCTTCATCGGCGCACCGGTTCAGCCGCTCACCACCGCGGCGCTGAAAGCCATGCTGACCTACCGGCTCGGCCGTGAGCCGGTGATGGTGGAAGGGCGGCCGGGTGTGACGCTTCAGCGCATCGCCTGGTGCACCGGGGGCGCACAGGGCTACTTCGAATCGGCCATCGCGGCTGGCGCCGAGGCCTACATCACCGGCGAGATCTCGGAGCCGCAGGCCCACCTCGCGCGCGAGACGGGCGTGTCGTTCTTCGCCTGCGGGCATCATGCGACCGAGCGCTACGGCGCGCCGGCGCTCGGGGCGCACGTGGCCGAGAAGTTCGGCCTCGAGCACCAGTTCATCGAGATCGACAACCCGGCCTGACGTGAGCGGTGTGACGTGAATTCAGCACCGCTGGTCATCACGATGGGCGATGCCTGCGGCATCGGGCCGGAAATCATCGCCAAGGCGTTCGCCAGCGGCCAGGCGCAAGGGGCGTTCGTGCTGGGTGATGCGGGGGTGATGCGCCGGACCTTGGCGCAGGTGGAGCAGGGCACGGCGCTGGCGCTGATCGACAGCCCTCGCGACCTGGGGCTGTGCCCGCCGAACTGCGTGCCGCTGGTGCAGGCCCGCGGATTGCCGGCCGATCTGCTGCAGGCGGGCCTTGGGCGTGTGGATGCGCGCGCCGGGGCTGCGGCAGCGGCCTGCATCGAGCAGGCGGTGTCGTTGGTGCAGGCGGGTGAAGCGCGCGCCATCGTCACGGCGCCCATCCACAAGGAAGCGCTGTCTGCGGCCGGGGTCACGTTCCCGGGCCACACCGAAATGCTGCAGGCGCTGGCGGCGCCGGCCGGCACTGCGGTGCCTCCGGTGCGCATGATGCTGGCCAACGACGAGCTGCGCACAGTGCTCGTGACCATCCACATGTCCCTGCGCAACGCCATCGAGGCGGTGACGTTCGAGGCGGTGCTCGAGACCCTGCGCATCACCGACCGTGCGATGCGTGCGTTCGGCATCGCCGCCCCGCACGTGGGCGTTGCGGGGCTCAACCCGCATGCCGGGGAAGGTGGGCTCTTCGGCGACGAGGAGCAGCGCATCATCGCGCCGGCCATCGCCGCTGCTCGCGCCGAAGGCATCGATGCGACCGGCCCGTACGCACCCGACACGGTGTTCATGCGGGCCCGCCAGACGCCGGAGCGCCCCGGCGAGTTCGACGTGGTGGTGGCGATGACCCACGACCACGGGCTGATCCCGGTGAAGTACCTGGGCGTGGAGCAGGGGGTGAACGTGACGCTCGGCTTGCCCTTCGTGCGCACGAGCCCGGATCACGGCACCGCGTTCGACATCGCGGGCAGCGGCCGCGCCGATGCGTCGAGCCTGATCGCCGCCTTGCGGATGGCCCGGCGGCTTTCGGCGTAGCTACTTGCTGTTGGCGGTGAGCGCCGCGAGTTGTTTGCGCGCCCGTGCGGTGGCGCGCTCGATCAGGTAGGAGCTCTCGAACGCCTTGAAGCGCCCGGTCTCGCACATGCGCGAGAGCATGCGTGCCGTGAGCGAAACCGTCTCGGTGTGGCGCTTGCCTCGGGTGAAGACGAAGAAGGCCCGCCCCGGGCTCACATAGCTCAGGCGCACCTTCTGCCACTGGTCGTTCAGGTGCATGCGGTACGCGAAGCCGAGCTTCACGTGGTCCATCAGCTGCACGCCCTGGGTGGGCTCGGCCGGTTCCGACGAGGCGTCGAGGTTGATGTCGAGCTGTGCGGCAAGGTCGAGGTTGAGGTCGACCGGCTGCGTGTCGGGGGAGCTGTTGACAGGCTCCGGCTCCGGCTCGACGGCGCTCAGGTCGATGTCGACTTCCTTCGACCAGTCGACCGCCGTCTCGTCGACGAGGCCGATCTGCTGCGCTTCGGTGTCGGAGAAATGCGGCTCGAGCGCCGCGATGGCCGAAGAGCTTGTGCCTGCGGTGCTCGTGATCGGCACGTCGCGCAGCAGCGCATCGGGCTCGGGCACCGGCGTGTTGAACACGCCTTCGACCTGCTTGGCCAGCAGGTTGTAGTCGAGCTCGGTGAGCGGCGCGGCCTTGAGCGAATCGGCATGGGCGGGCAGCAGCTTGCCGAAGAAGTCCTTCTGTGCCGCCTCGGGCCAGCCGACGAGCTTCATGCCCTCGTTCAGGTCCTTCATCAGCGGCGGCAGCTGCATCAGGAACTTCTTGCGCAGCGCGGGCGAGCCCTTGGGCTGCACGCTCATCACGAGGTCGCGGCCGGCTCGCTTCAGGCGTTGCACCGTCTCCGACTGGGCACCTTCGCGGCGCGTGGCCAGCGCGATGGCCTGGCTCCACACCTGGGCCAGGAAGTCGCGCAGGTAGTCCGGCAGCGACAGCGGGCCGAGCGCGGTGCGCAGCTGCAGCATGTAACGCTGCTGCACGCGGAGGTCCGACTCCTTGCTGTCGACGACCGACACCGCCTTGGCGGTTTCCTCCACCTCGGCCTTGGCCTGCACGGCGACGAAGTTCTCGAGCGCAGTGAGCTTGCTCGAGTAGAGCTCGATCTGGTCGAAGTCGCCCTGGACGATCTCCTGCACCAGCTCGCGCACGCGCGCCATGAACTGCTTGCCGGTGCCTTCGTCCAGGTCTTCGAAGGCCGCGGCCAGCGAGGCCATGCGGTTGACGAAGCGGCGCACCGGGTGCTTGCGCGACGAGAAGAAGCTGTTGTCCTGCAGCGCGACGCGCAGGACCGGCAGCTGCAGGCGGGCGATCTGGCGCGCCATCTGCGGCGGCACGCGCGGGTCGGAGAGGATCTGGTCGAACAGGCTGCCGACAACGTCGATCACCATGTGATCGAGGGCGCCGGTGGAGGCTTGGCGCAACTCGTCGCGGTGGGCGCGGATCAGGTTGGCGGCCATCAGGCCGGACGCGACGTCGCCGTACCCGCTGCCGCCGGTGACCGGGCCTCCGAGCGACCTGGCGCTGCCGTACCCGCTGGTGCCTCCCAGGCCGGCGGGTGAGGTCGGGCCGCCGAGGTCGGCCGGCCGGGTGGCGAGGAAGGTCAGGCGGCGGATGAGCGCCATCATTTCGGCATCGGCCTGGCCGGCCGGGTTGGCAGGCCCGGAAGGACCGGAGGGTCCGCCACGGCTGGCGCCGCCCCCGCCACCTGCTCGTGCAGCAGCCGCGGCGCCCGGCGGGGGCATGGCGGCGCCACCGCTGCCGGACACCGTGCGGCCGCCGTAGCCGCTGGTGTCCCTGGCACCACCGCCGATGCCACCACCCTGGCCAGTGCCACCGGGACCGAACCCGCCGCCGCCCGCAGCCCCGCCCAGACCTGCGAGGCCCGGGCCGACGCCACCGCGGCCCGTCGTGGGCATCGCCTTGCCGGGCGCTCCCGTGGCGGTGTCTTCGAAGGCCACGTGCGCGCTGCCGCTGAAATGCCCGCCGCTCGTCGACGTGCCGTTCTCGCGGCGCAGCTTGTCATAGCCGGAGATCACGTGGTCGCGGGCGATTTCATTGCCCGGTCCCTCGACCCCGCGGACGGTGAGGCCGACCGGCTGGATGCCGCGGACGCGGAAGTCCTTCAGGATGTCGGCGTAGCACTGCGGCATGACGCGCGACATGCCGATGGCCAGCTCTCGCGCCAGGATCTTGCGGCAGTCGCGGTCGTTGCTGACCGACGTGATGGCCCGGTACATGGCCTCACCCAGCACCTCGCCCCGCAAAGGATTGCGCTCATGGTCGGCGCGGCCGATGCCCAGCAGCTGGCCGGTGTACGAGGCGATCTCGCGCAGCTCCCACTCGCAGCCGTGGCTGATCGCCTGGCCGATGCGGTCGGCGTGCATCTGCTCTTCGACCTCGTTGTCGTCGACGAGGCTGAGCGACTGCCAGTCGGTCTCGGCCAGGCTGCGGCCGGTTTCGCGGTTGGGGCTGAGTTCGCGGGTGACGCGCTTGGCCAAGGTGTCGGCGAAAACGAGCACGAAGGTGCTCATGTGGCGCCGCAGGTCCAGCTGGGTGTTGATCAGCGCGTCACGCTCGAAGATGCGCGTGGCGGCCGAGGCCAGCACGCCGAGATGGTCGCTCACGCGATCGGCGACCGTGGCCGTGGTCGTCTTGATGTGGTGCATGGCTGCGTCGAACGCAGCCTGGGCGCGTGGGTCGGTCTGATTCATCTCGAACGGGGCCGCTCGGCCGGCCGGGACGCGCTCATGTCTCGCCTTTTAGAGCGCACGTCCTGCAAGTATGGGGCCAAACCGACGATGGCCACCACCGCGTTGCCCCCCGGCGACGGGCCGCCTGGGGCCGCCAATCAACCGCCCGTGCGGGCGCCTTGCCTACTTTTTGAGCGCGTCGCGGATTTCGCGCAGCAGCACCACGTCTTCGGGCGTGGCGGCGGGTGGCGGCGGCGGCGCCTCTTTCTTCAGGCGGTTGATCTGCTTGACCATCATGAAGATGATGAAGGCGAGGATCACGAAGTTGAGCGCCACGGTGATGAAGTTGCCGTACGCGAAGAGCGGCACGCCGGCCTTGGTGAGCGCTTCGTAGGTCATCGGGCCCTTGAAGTCGGGTGGCGGCGCCGACAGCATGATGAAGTAGCTGGAGAAATCGAGCCCCCCGATGATCTTGCCGATGACGGGCATCACGAGGTCCTTGACGATCGAGTCGACGATCTTGCCGAAGGCCGCGCCGATGATGACGCCGACCGCCAGGTCGACGACATTGCCCTTCATCGCGAATTCCTTGAATTCCTTGGCGAATCCCATGTTTTCCTCCTGCGAACGGGTGCGGCGCAGTATTGCCGAGGCCTTGTGCTTGTCAAGGCGCGCAAGCGGCTTGTCGCCTGGTCACCGCGCGGCCGACGAGCACGGCTGCTGGGGTTGACACGTCCGCTAGAATCGTCGGTTGCCCCCTGATTAGAAGTCATTCTTCTGCAAAGAAGACCGTAAGACCTGTATTGAGGATCTCCATGAGTGACCAGCAAGTCGATCAAGGCCGCCGCACCTGGGTTGCCATCGCCTGTGGTGCAGGCGCTGTCGGTGGTGTCGCCACCGCCGTGCCTTTTGTCAGCACCTTCCAACCCTCTGAGCGGGCCCGCGCGGCTGGCGCGGCTGTTGAAGTCGACATCAGCTCGCTCAAGCCCGGCGAGAAGGTCACTGTCGAGTGGCGCGGCAAGCCGGTGTGGATCGTCCGGCGCACTCCGGAGCAGTTGGCTGCATTGCCCAAGATCGACGCCCAGCTGGCCGATCCGAAGTCGGTCCGCAAGGCCGACGAACTGACCCCTGAATACGCGCGCAACGAACACCGTTCGATCAAGCCCGAGTTCCTGGTCGCCGTGGGCATCTGCTCGCACCTTGGCTGTTCGCCGTCCGACAAGTTCCAGGCCGGCCCCCAGCCCTCGCTGCCGGATGACTGGGCCGGCGGGTTCATCTGCCCTTGCCACGGCTCCACGTTCGACATGGCCGGCCGTGTCTTCAAGAACAAGCCTGCTCCTGACAACCTCGAAGTGCCTCCGCACATGTACCTGTCTGAAACCCGCCTGCTGATCGGCGAGGACAAGAAAGCCTGACCCCAGGCGCAGAGGCAATTCAGGAGAATCACATGGCCGAGTTCAAGCAAGTCAGCCCCAATGCCCCGATCGGCGAGAAGCTGATGACGTGGGTCGACAACCGTTTCCCCGCGAGCAAGCTCTACAAAGAGCACATGAGCGAGTACTACGCTCCGAAGAACTTCAACTTCTGGTACGTCTTCGGCTCGCTCGCGCTGCTGGTGCTGGTGATCCAGATCGTCACCGGCATCTTCCTCGTGATGCATTACAAGCCCGATGCGAACCTCGCGTTCGCCTCGGTCGAGTACATCATGCGTGACGTGCCCTGGGGCTGGCTGGTGCGCTACATGCACTCCACCGGTGCCAGCGCCTTCTTCATCGTGGTCTACCTGCACATGTTCCGCGGGATGATCTACGGCAGCTACCGCAAGCCACGCGAGCTGGTGTGGATCTTCGGCTGCGCGATCTTCCTGTGCCTGATGGCCGAAGCCTTCATGGGCTACCTGCTGCCCTGGGGCCAGATGTCGTACTGGGGCGCCCAGGTGATCGTGAACCTGTTCACCGCCGTGCCCTTCATCGGCCCGGACCTCGGCATCCTGATCCGCGGCGACTACGTGGTGAGCGACGCCACGCTGAACCGCTTCTTCAGCTTCCACGTGATCGCCGTGCCGCTGGTGTTGCTGGGCCTCGTGGTCGCGCACATCATCGCGCTGCACGAAGTGGGCTCCAACAACCCCGACGGTGTCGAGATCAAGGCGAAGAAGGATGCGCGCGGCATTCCGCTCGACGGCGTGCCCTTCCACCCCTACTACACGGTGCACGACATTTACGCGACGAGCGTGTTCCTGTTCTTCTTCGCGGCCGTGGTGTTCTTCGCGCCCGAGTTCGGTGGCTACTTCCTCGAGTACAACAACTTCATCCCGGCCGACCCGCTGAAGACCCCAGCGCACATCGCCCCGGTCTGGTACTTCACGCCGTACTACTCGATGCTGCGGGCCACCACAGACCAGATGGTCTACGTGCTCGTCGCGCTGGTGGGCCTGGGTGCGGTGCTGGCCATCGTGCGCGGCGGCTTCTCGGGCGTCGGCAAGCTCGCGATCGCCATCGGCGCGCTGGTTGCGGCCGGCCTGCTGCTCACCTTCGAAGCCAAGTTCTGGGGTGTGGTCGTGATGGGCGGCGCCGTCGTCATCATGTTCTTCCTGCCCTGGCTGGACCGTTCCGAAGCCAAGTCGATCCGCTATCGCCCGGACTGGCACAAGATCATGTACGCGATCTTCGTCATCGTGTTCGCGGTGCTCGGCTACCTCGGCGTGCAGCCGCCGTCGCCCGTGGGCGAGCGTGTCTCTCAAGTCGGCACGCTGTTCTACTTCGGCTTCTTCCTGCTCATGCCCTGGTGGAGCCGCATCGGCCAATCCAAGCCGGTGCCTGACCGCGTGACGTTCAGCGCCCACTGACGAGACGAGCCGGAATCACACACCATGAAGAAACTCATCCTCATCCTGCTGGCGTCGTTCGGCTTCACCGCGGGCGCCGTGGCCGCTGAAGGCGGCATTGCCTGGGACCGTTACCCCGTTTCCAAGACGACCGACGTGGCGGCGCTGCAGAACGGCGCCAAGCTGTTCGTCAACTACTGCCTGAACTGCCACTCGGCCTCGTTCATGCGCTACAACCGCCTGCGCGACATCGGCCTGACCGAAGACCAGATCAAGAAGAACCTCATGTTCACCACCGACAAGGTGGGCGACACGATGAAGACCTCGCTGGACCCGAAGCAGGCCAAGGAATGGTTCGGCGGCGTGCCCCCCGACCTGACCGTGATCGCCCGCTCGCGCGCCGACATCGGCAAGGGCTCCGGCGCCGACTACCTTTACACCTACCTGCGCAGCTACTACCGCGACGACACCAAGGCCACGGGCTGGAACAACCTCGCCTTCCCGAGCGTGGGCATGCCCCATGTGATGTGGGAACTGCAGGGGCAGCGTGCGCCGAAGTACGTCGAGGAAAAGGACCCGCATCACGCTGGCAAGACCGTGCACCGCTTCGTGGGTTACACCCAGCTCACCCCGGGCACGCTCAGCCAGAACGACTACGACGAAGCGGTGGGCGATCTCGTGGCCTTCCTGCAGTGGATGGGTGAGCCCGCCCAGCATGACCGCGTCAAGCTCGGCGTCTTCGTGCTGCTTTTCCTGGCCCTCTTCACGTTCATTGCCTGGCGTCTGAACGCTGCCTTCTGGAAAGACGTGAAATAAGCGAACGAACGGTGGCCATGTCACCTCAGGACATGGGCCACTGATCGTCTGCGGAGTGGAGCGCCGCCCCCGGCCCGCCCACTCCGTTTGTGTTTTGTAAGACTCATCTGCTCAAAGGAGCCGCCATCATGATGGTGCTTTACTCCGGAACCACCTGCCCCTACTCGCACCGCTGCCGCTTCGTCCTGTTCGAGAAGGGCATGGACTTCGAGATCCGTGATGTCGACCTCTTCGCGAAGCCCGAAGACATCGCGCTGATGAACCCGTACAACGAGGTGCCCATCCTGGTGGAGCGCGACCTCATCCTGTACGAGTCGCACATCATCAACGAGTACATCGACGAGCGTTTCCCGCACCCTCAGCTGATGCCGGGTGATCCGGTCGCGCGTGCGCGTGTGCGCCTGTTCCTGCTCAACTTCGAGAAGGAGCTCTTCGCCCACGTCAACGTGCTCGAAGGCCGCAGCACCGGCGCCAAGCCCAACGACAAGCAGCTCGAGAAGGCCCGCTCGCAGATCCGCGACCGCCTGACCCAGCTCGCGCCGATCTTCCTGAAGAACAAGTTCATGCTGGGCGACGACTTCTCGATGCTCGACGTGGCCATCGCCCCGCTGCTGTGGCGCCTGGACTACTACGGCATCGACATGTCGAAGAACGCCGTGCCGCTGCTCAAGTACGCCGAGCGCATCTTCTCGCGCCCCGCCTACATCGAAGCGTTGACGCCTTCCGAGAAGGTGATGCGCAAGTAAGCGTCTCGCATGAGCCTCATCCCGACCACGCCCGGCAACGCAGGTACGTCCACCCGGCCGTACCTGATCCGGGCCCTGCACGACTGGTGCACCGACAACGGCTTCACGCCGTATCTCGCGGTGTATGTCGATGCGAGCGTGCAGGTGCCGTTCGAGTACGTGAAGAACAACGAGATCGTGCTCAACGTCGGGTTCGAGGCCACCACCTCGCTCAAGCTCGGCAACGAGCTGATCGAGTTCAAGGCCCGTTTCGGTGGTGTGTCGCGCGACATCGCCGTGCCGGTGGATCACGTGATCGCCATCTATGCGCGCGAGAACGGGCAGGGCATGGCCTTCCCGGTGCCGACCGAGCCGGCTGCGGCGCCTCTCGCCGAGCAAGCTGCGACGCCGGCCGCCGAGCGGCCCACACAGCCCGGCGGTCTGCGCCTGGCGACGGGGGATGCCGCGTCGGCCACCGAAGCCCCCGCCGGCAAGCCGGCCGACGACAGCGAGCCTCCCGAGCCGCCCACCGGCGGTCGGCCAGCGCTCAAGCGCATCAAGTAACCGTCGTGAGCGGACGCAAGTCCTAGAATCGCAGGCGTTTCGCCTTTCGCCCTTGTAGCTCAGCTGGTAGAGCAGCGGTTTTGTAAACCGAAGGTCACGGGTTCGAATCCTGTCGGGGGCACCACTTCTCTCAAGTTTCATTCAAGAGCCGATACGTCTCGTATCAGCTTCGCGTTTGGCTGGCCTTACGCAGATTGAACCTTGATCCTGATTGAAGTAACCTGCCATCCCCGCTGCTTGAGTGCATCCTCAAGCCGAGGTTGAAGCTGGCGCAGCTTGGATGCCACGGCGGCATTCGCCGCCAGCAACGACCACCCATCGCCATCCGCGGGTCCGGGTTTCACATGAGCGGCCAGAGCCGCCGGCAAGACAGGGCGCACAGCCTCGAAGCGGTCTTTTGATTCCCGCATCAGCTGTTGCAGGCGCGCAAGAGGGGGGCTCGAGGCCATGGCTTCCTGCATGCGCATGGCGTTGGGGGTGACCGGGGGCTGCTTCGGGTTCACCGCAAGGAGTTTAGCGATGCAGATCATGATCACCCACGGCAGCATGGCGCGCACCCGTGTGCTGCACTTCAACCGCTTGCAACTGATCGCGCTGGCATTTGCGTTCGTGATCGGGCTTCTGGCGCTGTCGGGCACGATCTACCACGTGATCTTCCTGAAAGCCGCCCGCGAGGGCTGGCCGGTGGTGAGCCAGGTCGTGCGCCTCGTGGTGCGCGACGAGTTCGCGCAGCGCGACCGTTTCATGCGCGAGAACCTCGATGCGATGGCGCAGAAGGTCGGCGAGATGCAGGCCAAGCTGATCAAGCTTGAGGCAATCGGCGAACGTGTTTCCGGTCTCGCCGGGGTCAAGCCCGAAGAGCTCAAGCAGATCGCGCCCTCGGTGCACCGCGGCGGCCAGGGTGGCCCCTTCATCCCGGCGCGCAAGCCGTCGCTGGAGCAGCTCAACGGCATGATGGATTCGCTCGACGAGGCCGCCGAGCAAAGCGGCGACCTCTTCACGATGATCGAGTCGCGCCTCTTCGAGAAGCGCCTCGAGGCGCTGATGGTGCCCAACAGCCCGCCGATCAACGGCGCCGTGGGTTCCGGCTTCGGCTTCCGCTCCGACCCGTTCTCCGGCCGCCCGGCGCTGCACACCGGGCTCGACTTTCCAGCCGACGTGGGCACGCCCATCATGGCTGCGGCCGGGGGTGTGGTGCGTTCCACCGACTTTCACGCCGCCTACGGCAACCTGCTGGAGATCGACCACGGCAATGGCCTGACGACCCGCTATGCCCACACGTCCAAGATCCTGGTGAAGCCCGGTGACCTGGTCAAACGGGGCCAGGTCGTGGCGCAGGTCGGCACCACCGGCCGCTCCACCGGCCCGCACCTCCACTTCGAGGTGAGCGTGGAAGGGGTGCTGCAGAACCCCGCCAAATTCCTCTCGGGCAAGGCACCCGTCGCCCTGCCGCGCACGGCGGCCACGACCGCCGCCACAGCAGCCCCTGCAGCACCTCAGTCACCCCGCTGACCAAGGCAGTCGCGCCAGACCCCCGGTGTAAGATTCGCGGCTTTTCCCGCGCTGCGCGGGCCCTTCGCGCGTGCGCATTTCGGGCTCGCGATCCCTCGCTCCAATCCCCTGACGCGCATGTTGCCCAAAGTCCTGACTTCCATATTCGGTAGCCGCAACGACCGCCTGCTCAAGCAGTACCGGGCCGTGGTGCAGCAGATCAATGCGCTGGAGCCGCAGTTCGAGAAGCTCGACGATGCGGCGCTCAAGGCCAAGACCGAAGAGTTCAAGAAGCGCGTGGCGGATGGCGAGTCGCTCGACAAGCTGCTGCCCGAAGCGTTCGCGGTCGTGCGTGAAGGCAGCAAGCGCGTCCTGAAGATGCGCCACTTCGACGTGCAGATGATCGGCGGCATCGCCCTGCACAACGGCAAGATCGGCGAAATGCGCACCGGCGAAGGCAAGACGCTCACCGGCACGCTGCCCGTCTACCTCAATGCGCTCACCGGCAAGGGTGTGCACGTGGTGACGGTCAACGACTACCTCGCCCGCCGCGACGCCGAATGGATGGGTCGCCTCTACACCTTCCTCGGCTTGAGCGTCGGCGTGAACCTGCCGCAGATGCCGCGGGAGGAGAAGCAGGCCGCCTACGCCGCCGACGTCACCTACGGCACCAACAACGAGTACGGCTTCGACTACCTGCGCGACAACATGGTCTACGAGACCGCCGATCGTGTGCAGCGTGGCTTGACCTACGCCATCGTCGACGAGGTGGACTCCATCCTGATCGACGAAGCCCGCACGCCGCTCATCATCAGCGGCCAGGCCGAAGACCACACCGAGCTCTACGTGCGCATCAACGCCGTGGTGCCCAAGTTGAAGAAGCAGATCGGCGAAGCCGACCCGCGCACCGGCGAAGGCGTGATCGAGCCGGGCGACTTCACCGTCGATGAGAAGTCGCACCAGGTCTTCCTCACCGAGGAAGGCCACGAGAACGCCGAGCGCGTGCTCGCCGAAGCCGGGCTGCTGGTCGAAGGCGCGAGCCTCTACGACCCGCAGAACATCACGCTGATGCACCACGTGTACGCGGCCTTGCGCGCACGGCACCTCTACCACCGCGACCAGCACTACGTGGTGCAGGACGGCGAGGTCATCATCGTCGACGAATTCACCGGCCGCCTGATGACCGGCCGCCGCTGGTCCGACGGCCTGCACCAGGCGGTGGAAGCCAAGGAAGGCGTGCAGATCCAGAGCGAGAACCAGACGCTCGCCTCGATCACCTTCCAGAACTACTTCCGCATGTACGGCAAGCTCGCCGGCATGACCGGCACGGCCGACACCGAGGCCTACGAATTCCAGGAGATCTACGGCCTCGAGACCGTGGTGATCCCGCCCAACAAGCCGACCGCCCGCAAGGACGAGCTCGACCTCGTCTACAAGACCAACACCGAGAAGTTCAACGCGGTCATCGAAGACATCCGCAGCTGCCACGAGCGCGGCCAGCCGGTGCTCGTCGGCACCACGTCGATCGAGAACTCGGAGCTGATCTCCGAGAAGCTCAAGGCCGCCAAGCTGCCGCACCAGGTGCTCAACGCCAAGCAGCACGCGAAGGAAGCCGAGATCGTGGCGCAGGCGGGCCGCCCGGGCGTGATCACCATCGCCACCAACATGGCGGGCCGCGGCACCGACATCGTGCTCGGCGGCAACGTCGAAAAGCAGGTGCAGCTGATCGAGGCCGACGCGTCCATCCCCGAGGCTGACAAGGCGGCGCGCATCAAGCAGCTGCAGGACGAATGGCAAGGCCTGCACGAGAAGGTGAAGGCCGCCGGCGGCCTGCGCATCATCGCCACCGAGCGCCACGAATCCCGCCGCATCGACAACCAGCTGCGGGGCCGTTCGGGCCGCCAGGGCGACCCGGGCTCCTCGCGCTTCTACCTGTCGCTCGAAGACCCGCTCATGCGCATCTTCGCCGGCGACCGCGTGCGCGCCATCATGGACCGCCTGAAGATGCCCGAAGGCGAAGCCATCGAAGCCGGCATCGTCACACGCAGCATCGAAGGCGCGCAGCGCAAGGTCGAGGCCCGCAACTTCGACATGCGCAAGCAGCTGCTCGAGTACGACGACGTCTCCAACGACCAGCGCAAGGTCATCTACCAGCAGCGCAACGAGATCCTCGAAGCCGCCGACCTCACGGCCCAGATCACCAACCTGCGCGAGAGCACCTTGACCGACGTGGTGCGCACCTTCGTGCCGGCCGAGAGCATGGAAGAGCAGTGGGACCTCGATGGTCTCGAGAAGACCTTGCGCGAGGAATGGCAGATCGAGCTGCCGATCAAGGAGCAGGTCGAGAAGAGCGCCGCGATCACCGACGAAGAGATCCTCGAGAAGGTGGTGAAGGCCGGCAACGATGTGTTCGCCGAGAAGCTGGCGCGCGTGGGCGCCGAGCAGTTCATGCCCTTCGAGCGCATGATCCTGCTGCAGTCGATCGACCAGCACTGGCGCGAGCACCTCGCCGCGCTCGACTACCTGCGCCAGGGCATCCACCTGCGCGGCTACGCCCAGAAGAACCCGAAGCAGGAATACAAGCGCGAAGCCTTCGAGCTCTTCAGCCAGCTGCTCGACGTGGTGAAGATGGACGTGACGCGCGTGCTGATGACCGTGCGCATCCAGACCCAGGAGCAGGTGGCCGAAGCGGCCGAGGCGATCGAGGAGAAGGCCGACGCCATCTCCAACATCACCTACACCCACCCGAACGAAGACGGCAGCGTGTCACAAGACACCGATGTCGCGCAGGCGGTGGCCGGCCAGTACATGGGCAAGGTGGGGCGCAACGACCCCTGCCCGTGCGGCAGCGGCAAGAAGTACAAGCAGTGCCACGGCAAGCTGGCGTGAGGGGCTGATCGCCCCTCACCCGGCCGCGCTGCTCAGGGCGCCGGCAGCCAGTAGGACTTGTCGGTCGCGGCGTCGTAGCGGAACGGGTCGTCGTCGAAGACGTCCCACAGGCGCCAGCGCCAGTTGATCTCGTGGCGCAGGCGACGGTAGGTCTGCCGCAGCGATTGCTCCTGGTGGGCCCAGTAGTCGTCGCGCATGTAGTCGAAGTACGTCGGCGCGAGCTGCTTGAGATACGGCCCGCACTGTTCGAGCGGCAAGGGCTTGCGCGCCGCGCGTTCGGCTGACACCGCTTCCCACGCCACCCGTTGCAAGGCCGCGGCCAGCGCAGGCGTCACCTGCTCGGGCGCCCAGGCGCCTACCGGCGTGCGACCGAAGGTGGCGGCATAGACGCTGAGCGCCATGTAGTACGCCCCGAGCGACGTGAGATGCACTTGGTCGTGGAAGAGGCGGTCGAGCGTGGCACGCGTGCTGCCGGCCGCCAGTTCGGGCACCTGGCCCCGCGTCGCCCGCTCCACGAGCGTCGCCAGCGCCAGCGACGCCGGCAGTGACTGGATCCGGTCGGCCCGGCCTTCGGCGGCCAGCGAGGTGTTGATGCGCGTCACGACGCACTGCCACATCGGCGCCGCACTGCGCTCGTAGGCCAGCCAGCGACTCGGGTCGTTCTTGTCGGTCACGCCGAGCCAGGGTTCGTAGAACCAGGTCTGCCCCTTCGCGTTGCCGGTGATGAAACGCTCGTGGTAATGGCGCAGGTGGCGGACGGTGTCGTGCATGACGATCGAGTCCAGCACGCCATGCTGCTCGGTGATGACGAGCGTGTCGTAGGGCTGGCCGTCGGTCGTGCGAGGCTTGCGCAGTTCTTCCACGACATTGAGGCCTTCGCCTTCGCGGTTCTGCCCGATGGCGTAGCCCGCCCAGCCTGTCTCGCGGCCACGGCCCTGCGTGCGGTAGCGGATGGCCGACCCGACGAGGTACTGGCGGTTCCACTGCAGCGGTGGGCCCAGGCTCGCGGCGATGCGCGCCAGGTAGTCCGGCACGGGCTGGTCGATCAGGCTGTGGCCGGAGATGAAGACACGCTGGGGCGTTTGAGCGACGGCGCTCGGGCTCGCGGCCACGAGGGCGGTCAGCGCGAAAGTCAGGGTGGCGAAGAGGCGCATGGTGGGACAAGTTTCCCATGCCGAAACCTACAATCGCGCTCCTCCTGCAGCTACCGAGGCCAGTGCCATGCCCGTGAATCTCCAGCCGCCGCGCCCTGAAGCGCTCCACCCCGTTCCCGGCGTGAAGCTTGGCATCACGATGGCCGGCGTGCGCAAGGCCAACCGGCGCGACCTGACCGTCATCACGCTCGCCGAGGGCTCGCAGGTGGCGGGCGTGTTCACCAGCAACCGCTACTGTGCAGCGCCGGTGCAGCTGTGCCGCCAGCACCTGGCCTCGGGCACGGCACCGCGCGCGATGGTCATCAACACCGGCAACGCCAACGCCGGCACCGGCGAGGACGGCCTGGCCCGGGCTCGCGCCACCTGTGCCGCCCTTGCGAAGCAGCTGAAGCTTGCGCCCGAGCAGGTGCTGCCGTTCTCCACCGGCGTCATCATGGAGCCTTTGCCCGTCGATCGCATCGAAGCCGGCCTGCCCGCGGCCATCGCCGACTTGAAGGAAGGCAACTGGGCGGTCGCGGCCGAAGGCATCATGACGACCGACACGCTGCCCAAGGCATCGTCGCGTCGCGTGACGATCGGCGGCAAGACCGTCACCGTCACCGGCATCAGCAAGGGCGCCGGCATGATCCGCCCCAACATGGCCACGATGCTGAGCTTCCTGGCCACCGATGCCGCCATCGCCCCGGCGCTGATGCAAAGCCTCACGCAGCAGGCGGCTGACCGTTCGTTCAACCGCATCACGATCGACGGCGACACCTCCACCAACGATTCATTCGTCGTCGTCGCGACTGGCGCCGCGGGCAACACGCCCATCACCCAGCTCGACAGCGGCGACGGCGCTCTGCTGCGCGATGCGATCTTCGGCGTGGCCACCGAGCTCGCGCAGGCGATCGTGCGCGACGGCGAAGGCGCCACCAAGTTCATCACCGTGCAGGTGGATGGCGGCAAGACCGAAGGCGAATGCAAGCAGGTGGCCTACGCCATCGCGCACTCGCCGCTGGTGAAGACGGCCTTCTTCGCCAGCGACCCCAACCTCGGCCGCATCCTGGCGGCCGTGGGCTACGCCGGCATCGCCGACCTGGACCAGTCGCGCATCGAGCTCTTCCTCGACGACGTGCACGTGGTCACCCAGGGCGGGCGCAAGCCGAGCTACCAGGAAGCCGACGGTGCGCGTGTGATGAAGCAGGCCGAGATCACGGTGCGTGTCGACCTGAAGCGCGGCAGCGCGCAGGCCACGGTGTGGACCTGCGACCTGAGCTACGACTACGTCAAGATCAACGCCGACTACCGCAGTTGATCACCGCAGCGGCTGGCGGTGCGCGCTGGCGCAGGCGTGCAGCAGCAGGCCGGCCGCCAGCGCCGCCAGCAGATGCTTGAGGCTGTGGCCGCTGACGGCGTGCCAGGTCATCGCCAGCACGCCGGCGTCGGTGGCCTCCACGCCCTTGGCCGCGGCGTAGAGCACGAGCGCCGCCCACCAGGGCCCGGCCGGCACGGCCGAGGCCGTGATCGGCTGCAGTCGCAACAGCAATGCCGCCGGGATCAGCAACATCGGCATGAACTGCACCAGCACATAGGGCCGCAGGTCGCCTGCGCCCATCGCGGTGCCCACGCCCCACCACGCGACCGCAGCCGTCCCGCCCACCAAGGCGATGGCGACGACGGCGGGCGACTGCCACCCTGCATGCACCCGCTCCGCCAGGAAGGCGCACAGCAGCGCTGCGCAGGCCCAGGCGATCGGCAGTCGGTCGATCAGCAGCGAGATGTCGTTCGGCTGCCAGTGGTAGATCGCCGAGCCCACGGCCGTGGCGCCGATCGCGACGCAGAAGGCCCGCCATGCCGCACCGGCATCACGCAGGCGCGGCCACGCCCACAGGGCCGCGATGGCGAAGGGCAGGTTGCTGAGCACGTTCCACGCATGCGGCAGCACGCCCCACGGGCGCGCGTCGGCGAAATCGTGGTACCCGGCCCATTGCACGATGGGGCCGTGCAGCGCGAGCCCGGCGATGGCGAGCAGGGCCAGCACGAGCAGGACGCCCGCGCGGCGGGGAACAAGGTCAAGGCGATGGGCAGGCATGGGGTGACGGAGGTGAAGACCCCGCCATCGTGTGCTGCTGCCGCGGCCTTGCCAAGCGGCGGGGCCACCGGTACGACACCGTCAGACCGTCGGTATCGCCGCAGGGCACCGCCGCCCGCGGCGGCTCCGCCCGCCCTAGGCGTCGGCCGGCAAGGTGAAGCGGAAGGTCGCACCGCGGTTCTTGGCCGCCTGCGCCCACAACTCTCCACCGTGCTTGCGGATCACCCGCTGCACGATCGCGAGGCCGACGCCGGTCCCCGGGAAGTCGGCTTCGGTGTGCATGCGGCGGAAGGGCTCGAACAGCCGCTGCGCATAGGCCATGTCGAAGCCGGCGCCGTTGTCGCGCACGCAGTAGGCGAGCCGGCCGTCGGCCTGCGGCTCGGCGAAGAACTCGATGAACGCGTCGTCGCGCTTGCTGGTGTATTTCCAGGCGTTGGAGAGCAGGTTGTCGAGTGCCATGCGCAGCAGGGCTGCATCGGCTTCGGCGACCAGCGTCTCGTCGACGGCGGTGCGGACCTTTCGCGCAGGGCTGGTGTCGCTCAAGCTGGCGAGGATGTCGCGCGCCATCACGCCGATGGACACCGGGCGCTTTCGCACCTCGGCGCGCTTCAGCTTCGACAGCGCGAGCATGTCGTCGATCAGCGTGTTCATTCGGCGCGCGGAGTGTCGGATGTGCTGCACGAAGGTGGCAGCCTCGCCTTCGAGCGGGGGCGTCAGCTCGGCCAGCAGGTCGCTGTAGCCCTGCATCGCCCGCAAGGGCGCACGCAGGTCATGCGAGACCGAGAACGAGAACGCCTCGAGCTCGCGGTTGGCTTCTTCCAGCTCGGCGGTGCGATGCTGTACCCGCGACTCGAGGCCTTGCACCAGCGCCACGTTTTCAAAAGCGAGCGAGGTGGAGTCGGCGAGCGCCTGGATCAGCTCCACCTCGTCGGGCGTGGCCTCGTGCGCCGTGGCCCAGTAGTTGCCGATCGCGCCGATCGGCGCTTCGCCACGGATGGGCACCATCACCAGGCTCTTGACGAAGGTCGGCCGGTAGGCGTCGTGCGGGATGCGCGGGTCGAGGTAGATGTCGGGGACGACCGCGTGCTGGCGGTTGAGCATGGCCCAGCCGCTGATGCAGGTGTCGAGCGGGAACTTGAGGCCCTTCCACAAGGGTGAGATCGCGTCTTCGTCGACGTAGTGGCAGTGGTCGCCGTCGCGCAGCACGAAGGTCGCTCCATCGGCCTGGTTGATCTGGCGCGCCGCGTGCCGCACGATCTCGACGATGGCGTCGACGCTGCGCGCGAGCGAGAGTTGCTTCACCGCGTCGACCAGCACCGCGCGTGCGCGCGTGAGCCAGACCAGCCGCTCGCTTTCGCGCGTGGAACGGATGCGCTGCAGCGCCGAGGGCATGCGCCACAGCTGTGTCTTGGGCACGTAGTCGGTGGCGCCTGCGATCAGGCAGTGCTCGGCCCAATGCGGGTCGGTGTTGCCGCTGACGAAGACGAAGGGCATGCCGGGGCGCTGTTCGCGCGCGACCTGCAGCGCCTGCAGGCCGTCGATGCCCGGCACACGGTTGTCGGAGAGGATGGCGTCGAAGCGGGTCTGCTTCATCGCATCGAAGAAGGCATCGGCCGAGTCGACCGTGGTCCAGGTGGCACCGGCTTCGTGCCGCGCAACCTCGCGGTGCACGAGATCCGCGTCCAGTGCATCGTCCTCGAGGTGCAGGATGTGCATGTGACGACTCCATGACGTCCTGGGTGTCAGCACCCAGGGCGCCGCATCTTAGCGAGGGACTTGGGTGGCGCATTGGCACCCACGGCGAGGCCTTAGTCTGTCGCAGGTTTTCGGTGGCGTGCGCATACCCCTTCAGGCAAGGTGTGACGCTTGCCACACGTGAGCGACAGAAAAAAGAGGGGACGACACATGCTCGATCGGCTGGTCAGGCTCTGGCGGCAGCGGCTCGCCTTGCCGCCGAACGACCTGCTGCGCGACGCGGCCTACCGTCGCCTGTGGAGCTCGATCCTCATCAGCTCGTTTGGCGGGCAGGTCACGATGCTCGCGTTGCCGCTGACGGCAGCTGTTCTGCTGCACGCCACGCCGACGCAGATGGGCCTGCTCACCGCGATGGAGATCGTGCCCTTCGTGCTGTTTTCATTGCCGGCCGGCGTGTGGCTCGACCGGGTGCGCAAGCTGCCGGTCTATGCCGTCGGCGAATGCCTGCTGGCGCTGGTGGTGGCGAGCGTCACGCTCGCGTGGTGGCTCGACTGGCTGTCGATGACCTGGCTGTACATCGTCGGCTTCATCATCGGCTCGGTGTACACGGTGGCAGGCTCGGCCGCGCAGATCGTGCTCACCCAGGTGGTGACGCGGGACCGCCTGGTCGAAGCGCATGCGAAGAACGCGCTGGCCACCTCGGGCGCCGAAGTGGCCGGGCCGGGCGTGGCCGGTGCGCTGATCAAGCTCGTGGGGGCGCCGCTGGCGCTGCTGGCCGATGCGGCGCTGCTCGTGTTTTCGGCTGCGATCCTGCGCGGCATCAAGGTCAAGGAGGACCGCCGCACGCTGCAGGAGGCAGACTTCTGGCGCGACCTCAAGACCGGCGTGCGCTTCGTGCTGGGCACGCCCTTGCTGGTGTCGCTCGCGGTGGCGATGGGCCTCTGGCAGATGAGCCACCACGCGGCCATCGTGGTGCAGATCCTCGTGGCCACCCGCACGCTCGGCCTGAGCGAGCAGCAGGTCGGCCTGAGCTACGTCGGCATGGGGGTGGGCACCATTCTCGCGAGCATCCTGGGCAGCCGCATCAGCCGGCGCGTCGGCCCCGGGCCCAGTCTGCTGATCGGTTTCGCCGTGTGCGGCGCGGGCTGGCTGCTGCTCGCCGTGGCGCCGGCCAACCGCTGGGGCGTGGCGGCGTTTGCGACGATGCTGGTGCTGTTCGCGGCCGGCGCGGTGCTGGTGTTCATCAACTTCCTCGCCATGCGCCAGGCGGTCACGCCCGAACCGCTGCTCGGCCGCATGACGAGTGCAATGCGCTGGCTCACGTTGATGCCGGCCGGGCCGGGTGCGCTGCTTGGCGGGTATCTCGGTGAAGCCGTCGGGCTGCAAGCGGCGATGGGATTTGCCGGTGCCACTGCCCTGCTGCTCACGCTCGGGGCGTGGCGCTACTCGGGCATTGCGGAGGTGAAGGTGCTGCCCACGCCGGAGCCGGCCGACGACTGGGTGGGCGCCGAGGCCAGCGTGTCATCGACCTCGGCGCTGGAGCGCAGCTGAGGGACGTCAGGGGATGTAGTTCGTCAGGCGTACCAGGGAGTTGGCCGCGTTCGACTGGACCAAGTAGAACTCTGCCGTGAACCCTGCGATGGTGGTGATCACCGTGGGGCGCCCAGTGAAACCGGACCCGCGCACGATCAAGCCGCCACGGCCGAGCGAGAGATTGCCCATCGTCGTGATTGCGCCCGTCTCGATGTCGTAGGACCTGACGACTCCATTTCCGGGGCATCCACTCACGCCCATCGGACCTTCGCACCAGATCACAGCGTCGAGTACCTGAGCAGACAGATATGGGATCGTGGGGCTGTACACCGTCACAAGGTTGGTCTCGTGAGTCGAGTAGCCGAGGTTGATCTGGCGCTCGTTGCCGCCGTCTGCACGGATGCGACGGAAAGCCGGTGTGATGGCATAGCCAGGTTTGGTGGCGTAGATCACTTCGTCGCCGCTGAGGCCTATGACGCTTGCGACCCAATTGGCGGGGGCCAGTCGGAACGGTGTGCCACCGCCTTTGGGAATGGTGAATGCCTGCGTACTCCCGTTCGTAGCCTCTTGTTGAACCACTACATGATCGGAGGTGAGTCCCTTCAATCGCGCAGTCGTGCCGTCGGCCGAGGCCAAGGTGGCCAACGTGCTGACCGTACCGCCCGCGTTGATGCTCTTGATGGCCAGTCCGTCGACGAAGTACATCGCTGAGCCGTCGTTGAAGTAAGACTGTGGGCCGCTGGTGGCAACTGTGAGACGCTGCCCAGTCGCTGACAGCGACGCAGAGGTCGAAGACCACGTCAGGCGCAACAACAAGTAGCTGAATTTGACGAAGGCGCTCGATGTGAGCTGAGTGCCGGGTAGCAAGGACATGAACTCGAGGTCTGACAAGCCCGTTCCGCCCACGACATCGCTGACATAGGTCAGCGTCGGGCTGTACAGCGCGAGTTTCGAAGGCGTGGCCCGGGTGTCACTTGCGATGAAGCCGACGAGTGCGTTGTTGGCGGGATCCGGCAGTGCCATCAAAACCCGCACACCAGACGGCAGCGTCGTGGCATCCGTTGTCTGTGGGCTGGAGTTTCTGACGAATGCCTTCCGGTTGTCGGCTGCAGTCGTGCAATTTGCATCCGGCCCGGCCTCAGTGACCTCGACCCAACCGTCATCGCCTGTGCTGTACGAGAACGGATACCAGTTGTCCACCGAACACGCGGCCGTGAGAGATGAGATGCGCTGCGTACGAGGGCTCAGGCTCTTGCGCAGACTTGCCTGGTGCAGCTGACGGTTGTTCACGTAGTACACCGCAGTCGCGTTGCCCCAGGTCGCGCGGCGCTGAGTGGCATCAAAGGTCACATTCGACACTTCTAGGATGCTGTCGGCGGTGGTTGTCAGTACCGGTGGCAAAGGCTGAGCTGGATCGGCGATGACGAGAACGCTCGGTTGGTCTGCTCGGCTCACGCCTGCCACCAGGAATTCCTCCACGGCGGGTGGGGGAGGCGAGTTTGCGGGTGGAGGAGAGGCCGGTGGAGGTGGACTTGCGCTGCCGCCACTGTCTCCACCTCCGCCACCGCACGCGGAGACCAGAAAGACAGCGCCGAACAGCGCCCAGGCGCGAGCGCGAAATTTGCTCATTGAATTCCTCCCTCGGTGAAATGAATGTTGGCCTCTTCGGGCCGCTCGGAATTCTAGGCAGGCGAAAAGCGATCCACCGCGTCCGTGATCAGCCCATCGATGCCTGCTTCGAGCAGGCGATCTGCATCGGCGGGCTCGTTGACCGTGTAGCTCAGCACGTGCAGGCCCCGGCCGTGAGCCTGGGCGATCACCCCGGCCTCGAGTACGCGGTGGTTGGCCACGATGGCCACGCAGTCGAGGGCAAGCGCTTCGGCCAACCAGCCGTCACGCAGGCTGTCGAGCAGCAGCGCGCGCGGCAGCTCGGGGCGGGCCGCACGCGCGGCAGCGAGGGCGTCGGGCTGGAAGGAGCTGAGCAGTGGCTTGACCGGCGCATCGGCCCACAACGCGGCCGCGTGTTCGGCGACCACGCGGCCCGTGACGTCGTTGTGGCCGGGTGTCGGCTTGATCTCGATGTTGAGCGCGAACCCGTTGCGCAGGCAGTAGCGCGCGATGCCCTCGAGCGTGGGCAGCGGCTCGCCCGCGTAGGCGCGGCTGTGCCAGCCGCCGGCATCCAGGCGCGACAGCTCCGACCAGCGACGATCACCCGCCACGCCTTCTTCCGGCGTGGTGCGCTGGAGCGTCGCGTCGTGCAACAGGAAGGGCACGCCGTCGGCACTGAGCTTCACGTCGCACTCGAAGGCGCGATAGCCATGCGAGGCGCCGAGCCGGAAGGCGGCGAGCGTGTTCTCCGGTGCCAGCTTGCCGGCGCCGCGGTGGGCGATCCAGCGCGGATAGGGCCAGGGCGTGCTCATGCTGCGTCGACCCGCTGCTGGGTGGACGGGTCGAACCAATGCAGTTGCGAAGCCGGTGCCTCCAACGAAAGGGTGCTGCCGGCCGGCGGGGCCGCTGTCGTGCCATCGAGGCGCAGCGTGAAGGGCTGCTGGCCCAGCAGGCCATGCACCAGGCGCTCGGCGCCGAGCATCTCGACCAGCTCCACCTTCAAGGGCCAGCCGGTCGTGGCGACGCTCGCATGCTCCGGCCGCAGGCCGAGGATCAGCTCGCCTTGCCGTGGTGCGGCCGTGGACAACGGCAGGCTCAGGCCACCGACCAGGAAGTTCTGCCCTTCGACGCGGCCGGGAACGAGGTTCATCGGCGGCGAGCCGATGAAGCCCGCGACGAAGGTGGTGGCCGGTCGTGCGTACACCTCTTCCGGCGTGCCGAACTGCTCCATGCGGCCGGCGTTCATCACGATCATGCGCTGCGCCAGCGTCATCGCCTCGACCTGGTCGTGCGTGACGAAGAGCGAGGTCACGCCCAGGTCGGCGTGCAGCTTGCGGATCTCGATGCGCGTCTGCGAGCGCAGCTTGGCGTCGAGGTTGGACAGCGGCTCGTCGAAGAGGAACACCTGCGGTTGCCGCACGATGGCGCGGCCCATGGCCACCCGCTGGCGCTGGCCACCCGAAAGCTCGCGCGGCTTGCGGGCGAGGTAGGGTGCCAGCTGCAGGATGGCCGCGGCCTTGTCGACGCGCACCTTGATCTCGTCCTTCGGCACCTTGGCGATCTTGAGGCCGTAGGCCATGTTCTCGAACACCGACATGTGCGGGTAGAGCGCGTAGTTCTGGAACACCATCGCGATGTCGCGCTCCGAGGGCTCGACGTCGTTGACCACGCGCCCGCCGATGGCGATCTCGCCGCCGGAGATTTCTTCCAGGCCCGCGACCATGCGCAGCAGCGTGCTCTTGCCGCAGCCCGAGGGGCCGACGATGACGATGAACTCGCCATCGGCGATCTCGGCGTCGACGCCGTGGATGACCTGGTTGGCTTTCGGCCCCTTGCCGTATTGCTTGATGACCTTGCGGAGTGAGATGGCGCCCATGTTTTATTTCTCGGTGTCGACCAGGCCCTTGACGAACCAGCGCTGCATGAGGAGAACCACCACGGCCGGCGGCAGCATCGCGAGCACGGCGGTGGCCATGACGATGTTCCAGTCGGTGGCGGCGTCGCCGCCGCTGATCATGCGCTTGATGCCGATGACCACCGGGTACATGCTTTCATCGGTGGTCACGAGCAATGGCCAGAGGTACTGGTTCCAGCCGTAGATGAACTGGATGACGAAGAGCGCCGCGCAGCTCGTGGCCGACAGCGGCACCAGCACGTCGAGGAAGAAGCGCATCGGGCCGGCGCCGTCGATGCGGGCCGCTTCGGCCAGCTCGTCGGGCACGGTGAGGAAGAACTGGCGGAAGAGGAAGGTCGCGGTGGCCGAGGCGATCAGTGGCACGGTGAGGCCGGCGTAGGTGTTGAGCAGGCCGAAGTCGGACACGACCTGGTAGGTGGGCCCGATGCGCACCTCCACCGGCAGCATCAGCGTGATGAAGATGCCCCAGAACACGGCCATGCGGAACGGAAAGCGGAAGTAGACGATCGCGAAGGCCGACAGCAGCGAGATCGCAATCTTGCCCAGCGCGATCACGAGCGCGGTGACCAGGCTGATGAACATCATGCGGCCGACGGGCGCGTTGGATGCGGCGCCCATGCCGGTGCCCTTCAGCGCCGCGATGTAGTTCTCGGCCAGCTGGTTGCCGGGCACGAGCGACATCGGCGCCTGCAGGATCTCGTTGGCCGTCTGCGTCGACGCGACGAAGGTCACGTAGAGCGGAAAGGCGACGATGAGCACGCCGAGGATGAGCACGACGTGGGCGAGGATGCCGAGGGTGGGGCGTCGTTCGACCATCTCAGTAGCTCACTTTTTTCTCGACGAAGCGGAATTGGATGACGGTCAACGCGATGACGATTCCCATCAGCACCACCGACTGCGCTGCCGAGCCGCCGAGGTCCATCGCCTTGAAGCCGTCGTAGTAGACCTTGTAGACGAGGATGGCGGTGTCTTTCCCCGGGCCGCCTTGGGTGGCCGCGTCGACGATGGCGAAGGTGTCGAAGAAGGCATACACCACGTTGATCACGAAGAGGAAGAAGGTGGTGGGCGAGAGCAGCGGGAACTGGATGGTCCAGAAACGCCGCCAGGGTCGCGCGCCGTCGATCGCCGCGGCTTCGATCAGCGAACGCGGGATGCTCTGCAGGCCGGCCAGGAAGAAGAGGAAGTTGTACGAGATCTGCTTCCACACCGCGGCCACCACGATGAGCGTCATCGCGTGCTCGCTGTTGAGCAGGTGGTTCCACTCGATGCCGAAGCTGCGCAGCCCATACGACACGATGCCGATCGACGGGGCGAACATGAAAAGCCACAACACGCCCGCCACCGCCGGCGCCACCGCATAAGGCCAGATGAGCAGCGTGCGGTAGACGAGCGCCCCGCGCACCACCCGGTCGGCAAACACCGCCAGCAGCAATGAGAGGCTCAGGCCCAGCCCCGCGACCAGCACCGAGAAGACGGCGGTGGTCTTGAAGCTGGCGATGTAGGTGTCGTCGGCGAAGAGGCGCTGGAAGTTTTCCAGCCCCACCCATTCGGTCGAGGTGCCGAAGGCATCGGACTGCTGGAACGACTGCAGCAGCGCCTGTGCCGCGGGCCAGAAGAAGAAGGCCCCGATCACCGCCACCTGGGGCGCGACGAGCGCCCAGGGCAGCCAGGCGGAGCGGAAGACGACGCGCTTTTCAGACGCCACGATGGCTTACTTGTTGGCCTTCTCGAAGCGCTCCAGCAACTCGTTGCCGCGTTTCACCGCGCTGTCGAGCGCCTCCTTCGCCGGCTTCTTGCCCGACCAGACCTGCTCCAGCTCTTCGTCGACGATGGCGCGGATCTGCACCATGTTGCCCAGGCGCACGCCACGCGACTTGTCGGTGGTCTTGCGGATCATCTGGTTGACCGCGGTGTCGGTGCCCGGGTTCTGCTTGTAGAAGCCCGACTTTTCGGTGAGCTGGAAGGAGGCCATCGTCACCGGCAGGTAGCCGGTGCGCTGGTGGCTCTTGGCCTGCACCTCGGGGTCGCTCAGGTAGTTGAAGAACGCGGCCACGCCCTTGTACTCGGCCGGCTTCTTGCCCGACATCACCCACAGCGAGGCGCCGCCGATGACGGTGTTCTGCGGTGCGCCGGGAACGTCGGGGTAGTAGGGCAGGGGGGCGATGCCGAAGTCGAACTTGGCGGTCTTCTTGATGGTGGCGTAGGTGGACGACGACGCCGTGGCCATCGCGCACTCACCCGAGTAGAAGGGCGCGTCACCGAGGTTGCCGCGGCCACGGTAGATGAAGAGACCTTGCTTGGCCATGTTGGCCAGGTTCTCGATGTGCCGCACGTGCAGCGGGCTGTTGAACTGCAGGCGGGCGCTGTTGCCGCCGAAGCCGTTGTTCTGGCTGGCGAAGAGCGTGTTGTGCCAGGTCGAGAAGCTCTCCAGCTGCGTCCAGCCTTGCCAGCTGGTGGTGAAGGGGCAGCTGACGCCCGAGGCCTTCAGCTTGGCCGCGGCCGAGACGAGCTCGGGCCAGGTGGAGGGCGCCTTGTTCGGGTCGAGGCCGGCCTTGCGGAAGGCGTCCTTGTTGTAGTTGAGGACGGTGGTGGAGCTGTTGAGCGGGTAGCTCAGCATCTGGCCGTTCGGTGCCGTGTAGTAGCCGACCACGGCCGAGATGTAGCCCTTCGGGTCGAACTTGTAGCCGGCGTCGGCGAGCACCTTGCCCGCCGGCACGATGGCGCCCTTGCTCGCCATCATGGTGGCGGTGCCCACTTCGAACACCTGCACGATGTGCGGCGCGTTGCCGGCGCGGAAGGCGGCGATCGAGGCGGTCATCGACTCGTCGTACTGGCCCTTGTAGGTGGGCACGACCTTGTAGTCCTTCTGGCTCGCGTTGAAGCCGTTGGCCAGGTCGATGACCCAGTCGTTCAGGCCGCCGGTCATGGAATGCCACCACTGGATCTCGACCTGGGCCTGGGCGGGTGTGGCCAATGCAAGGGCGAGAAAGGGGGCGGCGAGGGCGAGGCGGGTTGTTTTCTTCATGGTGTCTCTCCAGGGGATGGGTGCGGGATGGCTTTTGGCCAACCGGACAGTGTGGGTCAAGCTTGTGACAGGCGTGTTTATGTCGTGCGTCCGCAACCCGATCAACGGGGATAACCCGCCGAGAGGGCCATGCGCGCCGGTCCGCGGGGCTCTCGGAGGGGGGCGGTATCATTCGCGTCCAAGTGCAGAAGCAGGCGAGAGGGTCGCCTGGAATCCATGAACGCACCCGTTCCGCTCGACCAGATTGCCGCGGCACATGCCGCGCCCCACGCGCCGCGCCTGCGCGAAATTCCGTACAACTACACCTCGTTCTCCGACCGCGAGATCGTCATCCGCCTGCTGGGCTCAAGGGCCTGGGAACTGCTGAACAAGCTTCGCGACGAACGCCAGACCGGCCGCTCGGCCCGCATGCTGTACGAGGTGTTGGGCGACATCTGGGTGGTGCAGCGCAATCCGTACCTGCAGGACGACCTGCTCGACAACCCGCGCCGCCGCAAGCAGCTGATCGAGGCGCTGAACCATCGCCTGAACGAGGTGCAGGCGCGCCGCAAGCCTGAGGGCGATGGTTCGCGCGATGCGTCGGTCGGCGAGCTGCTGAAGCTGGCGCACGGTGCGGTGAAGTCGTTCGCCGAGCTCTTCGACCAGGTCGCCGACCTGCGCCGCAAGGCGACGCGCGTGCTGGGCCGCCACACGGCGAAGGACAACATCAAGTTCGACGGGCTCTCGCGTGTGTCGCACGTGACCGATGCGACCGACTGGCGGGTGGAATATCCGTTCGTCGTGCTCACGCCGGACACCGAGGCCGAGATGGCCGCGCTCGTGAAGAGCTGCATCGAGCTCGGCCTCACCATCATCCCGCGTGGGGGTGGCACCGGCTACACCGGCGGCGCCGTGCCGCTGACCTGGAACAGCGCGGTCATCAACACCGAAAAGCTGGAGGCGATGACCGAGGTCGAGATGGTCAGGTTGCCAGGGCTCGACCGCGAGGTCGCGACCATCTGGACCGAAGCCGGCGTGGTGACGCAGCGTGTGGCCGATGCGGCCGAGCGTGGCGGCCACGTCTTCGCCGTCGACCCGACCTCGGCGGAGGCTTCGTGCATCGGCGGCAACATCGCGATGAACGCCGGCGGCAAGAAGGCCGTGCTGTGGGGCACGGCACTCGACAACCTAGCCTCCTGGCGCATGGTCACGCCCGAGGCCAAGTGGCTCGAGGTGGTGCGCCTGGACCACAACCTGGGCAAGATCCACGATGTCGAGACCGCGACCTTCGAGCTGCGCTACTTCGATGCCAGCGGCAAGACGCTGGAACGCACGGAGACGCTTCAGATCCCCGGCCGAACCTTCCGCAAGGAAGGCCTGGGCAAGGACGTCACCGACAAGTTCCTTGCCGGCCTGCCCGGCATCCAGAAGGAAGGCTGCGACGGCCTGATCACAAGCGCGCGCTGGGTCGTGCACAAGATGCCCGCGCACACGCGCACCGTGTGCCTGGAGTTCTTCGGCAACGCACACGATGCGGTGCCCTCGATCGTCGAGATCAAGGACTTCATGTTCGCCGAAGCGAAGAAGCCCGGTGGTGCGATCCTCGCGGGCCTGGAGCACCTCGACGACCGCTACCTCAAGGCCGTGGGCTACGCGACCAAGAGCAAGCGCGGTGGTTTGCCGAAGATGGTGCTGATCGGCGACATCGCCGGCGACGACCCCGATGCCGTGGCCCGCGCCACCAGTGAAGTGGTGCGCCTGGCCAACGGCCGTGCCGGCGAAGGCTTCGTGGCCGTGAGCGCCGATGCGCGCAAGAAGTTCTGGCTCGACCGCAAGCGCACGGCGGCCATCAGCCGCCACACCAACGCCTTCAAGGTTAACGAAGACGTGGTGATCCCGCTGCCCCGCATGGGCGAGTACACCAACGGCATCGAGCGCATCAACATCGAACTCAGCCTGCGCAACAAGCTGGCGCTGGTCGATGCGCTGGAAGCGTTCTTCGCCAAGGGCAACCTGCCGCTGGGCAAGAGCGACGACGCCGGCGAGATCCCGAGCGCCGAGCTGCTGGAAGACCGCGTGCAGCAGGCGCTCACGCTGCTGCGCCAGGTGCGCGAGTTGTGGGACCACTGGCTGCACCACCTCGACGCCGCCAACCCGCAGACCGGCCGCACGTTCTTCGCCGACCTGCAGGACCATTCGCTGCGCGCCTCGTGGAAGACGCAAATCCGCTTGCCCTTGCAGGCCATCTTTGCCGGCTCGGCTTTGAAGCCCATCGTCGACGAAGCCCAGCGCATCCACAAGGAGGTGCTGCGCGGCCGCGTGTGGGTGGCGCTGCACATGCACGCCGGCGATGGCAACGTGCACACCAACATCCCCGTCAACAGCGACAACTACGAGATGCTGCAGACGGCGCACGAGGCCGTGGCGCGCATCATGAAGCTCGCACGTTCGCTCAACGGCGTGATCTCGGGCGAGCACGGCATCGGCATCACCAAGCTCGAGTTCCTCACCGACGAGGAGATCGCCGACTTCACCGCCTACAAGCAGCGCGTCGACCCCGAGGGCCGCTTCAACAAGGGCAAGCTGCTGCGCGATCCTTCGCTGAAGGCCGACCTGACGAACGCCTACACGCCGAGCTTCGGCCTGATGGGCCACGAGTCGCTGATCATGCAGCAGAGCGACATCGGCGACATCGCCAACTCGATGAAGGACTGCCTGCGCTGCGGCAAGTGCAAGCCGGTGTGCGCGACGCACGTGCCGCGCGCGAATCTCTTGTACAGCCCGCGCAACAAGATCCTCGCAACCTCGCTGCTGGTGGAGGCCTTCCTCTACGAAGAGCAGACGCGCCGTGGGGTCTCGATCAAGCACTGGGAAGAGTTCGAGGACGTGGCCGACCACTGCACCGTTTGCCACAAGTGCGTGACGCCGTGCCCGGTCAACATCGACTTCGGCG
The DNA here is from genome assembly GCF_016735515.1 of Piscinibacter sp. HJYY11. Classification (NCBI taxonomy): domain Bacteria; kingdom Pseudomonadati; phylum Pseudomonadota; class Betaproteobacteria; order Burkholderiales; family Sphaerotilaceae; genus Piscinibacter; species Piscinibacter sp. HJYY11. Next base: position 4,563,442 of record NZ_JAERQZ010000001.1, read on the forward strand.
ACGTGTCGATGAACATGCGCAACCTGCTGCGCAAGATGGGCAAGAAGAGCTTCCGCCCGGGTAACAAGATGGCGATGCTGATGCTCAATGCCACCAACCCGGAGACGATCAAGCTCTTGCGCGCCGGCATGGTCGACGTGGGCTTCAAGGCCCAGCGTGCGGCCAACAACCTGCTGCGCGGTCTGGCGAAGAAGCAGACCGCTGCGCCGAAGTCGACGGTGGGCACCGCGCCGATCAAGGAGCAGGTGATCCACTTCATCAACAAAAAGCTGCCGGGCGGCCTGCCGAAGAAGACGGCGCGCGCGCTGCTCGACATCGAGGACAAGAACTACGTCCCGATCATTCGCGACCCGAAGAAGACCTCGGCCGACACCGAGGCCGTCTTCTATTTCCCGGGCTGCGGCTCCGAGCGCCTCTTCTCGCAGGTGGGCCTCGCGACGCAGGCGATGCTCTGGCATGCCGGCGTGCAGACGGTGCTGCCGCCGGGTTACCTGTGTTGCGGCTACCCGCAGAAGGGCTCAGGGCAGTTCGACAAGGCCGAGAAGATCATCACCGACAACCGGGTGCTCTTCCACCGCGTCGCCAACACGCTCAACTATCTCGACATCAAGACCGTGGTGGTGAGCTGCGGCACCTGCTATGACCAGCTGCAGGGCTACCAGTTCGAGAAGATCTTTCCGGGTTGCCGGATCATCGACATCCACGAGTACCTGCTGGAGAAGGCCATCAAGCTCGACGGCAGCGGCGGCTACCTGTACCACGACCCCTGCCACACGCCGATGAAGCTGCAGGACCCGATGAAGACCGTGAAGGCACTCGTCGGCGACAACGTGCTCAAGAGCGAACGCTGCTGCGGCGAAAGCGGCACGCTGGGCGTGACGCGCCCCGACATCTCTACGCAGGTGCGCTTCCGCAAGGAAGAGGAACTGCGCAAGGACGAGGCCAGGCTGCGGGCGACGGGTGCGGTGGCGCCGAAGGCCGACGTGAAGATCCTCACCTCGTGCCCCAGCTGCCTGCAAGGCCTGAGCCGCTACGGCAACGACCTCAACAACGGCCTGCTTGAGGCCGACTACATCGTGGTCGAGATGGCCAACCAGATCCTCGGGCCCGACTGGATGCCCGAGTACGTGGAGCGGGCCAACGACGGCGGCATCGAAAGAGTTCTCGTCTAGTCACTCAGCCGACAGGCCGCGCTCCTTGATGAGCGCGTGCCAGAAGGCGGTCTCTTTCTGCAGGAAGCTGGCGAGTGCAGGGCCATCCGACGGCGTCACTTCCAGGCCGAAGTCTTCGAGCCGCGATTTCACCTCGGGCGTGGCGATGGCCTTGTTCATCTCGGCCGTGAGGCGCGAGGTGATGTCGGCCGGCGTGCCCTTCGGGACGAAGAGGCCTTGCCAGGCGGTGACTTCGAAGTCCTTCACGCCCAGCTCGTCGAGCGTGGGCACGTCGGGCAGCGACGGGATGCGCTTCTTCGACATCACTGCCAGCGCCTTGACCTTGCCACCGCGGATCTGCGGCAGGCCGGCGGCGGTGTCGAGCACCATCATCGGCACCTGGCCGGAGATCACGTCTTGCACCGCGAGCGCGGTGCCGCGGTAGGGCACGTGCACCACGAAGCTCTTGGTGCGGTCCTTCAGGAGCTCCATCGCCAGGTGGTGCGGGCTGCCGACGCCCGGTGAGGCGTAGCTGAATTTGCCGGGGTTCTTCTTGATGTCGTCGAGCAGTTGCTTGCCGGTGGCGAAACCGGCGCTTGGGTTCACGGCCAGGATCAGCGGAAAGCGCGCCATGAAACCCACCGGGACCAGGTCCTTCGGGTCGTAGGGCAGCTTCTTGTACATGGCGCTGTGGAACACCATCACGCCGTTGTCGCCGGTCACGATGGTGTAGCCGTCGGGGGCTGACTTGGCCGCGTTGTCGGTGCCGATGATGCCGGCGGCGCCTGGGCGGTTGTCGATCACGAGCGTCTGGCCGAGCTGCTTGCCGAGTTGTGGTGCAAGCTGGCGGGCGAGGAAGTCGGAGCCGCCGCCGGCGGGGTAGGCCACGACCCAGCGCACGGGTTTGCTCGGCCAGGTGTCGGCGACGGCAAGTCCGGGGGCGACCAGGGCGGCAAGCGAAGCGAGGCCGAGCAGGCGGCGTGTCAGCGAAGTCTTCATGGCAGGCAAGGCGGTGAGCGAGGGGAGCGGCCATCTTATCGGCGCCCTCGATAATCCGCCGCATGTCGCTTCCGTCGAACCCTGTCTCGTTCGTGCCGCCGCCCGGCGCGCTGCCCGCCTGCGAGCTGTGCCAGAAGGCCGGCGGCCTGCTCGTGTGGGGTAGTGCGGACTGGCGCGTGATCCGGGTCGAGGACGCCGACTTTCCGGCCTTCTACCGCGTGGTGTCGAACCGCCACGTCGGCGAGTTCTCCGACCTGCCGATCGAGGCGCGCGAGCGCTGCACGCGGCTCGTGGTGACGGTGGAGCGTGTGCTGCTCGAGCGCGTGGCGCCGACCAAGGTCAACCTCGCTGCGCTGGGCAATATGGTGCCGCACCTGCACTGGCACGTGGTGGCCCGCTTCGCGTGGGACAGCCACTTCCCGCAGCCCATCTGGGGCCAGCGCCAGCGCGAGGTCGTGCCGGCAGCGGTGGCGCGGCTCGCGCTCACGCTCGACGCTCTGGATGCGGCCGTCGCCGCTGCGCTCGCCGACGCCTGATCAGTGCCCCAGCGCCGCGTACGCGAGGCGCTTGAACTCGAAGGAGAACGGGTGCCAGAAGCCGTGCTGGCGCTGTGTCATCGCCAGGCCCGCGATGTTGTGCCGCGGGTTGATCCACCAGTGCGTGCCGCCGATGCCGCCCCATTCGTACTCGCCCAGGCTTCCCGGCGGGTCGTAGGTGCCCGGTTTGACCGTGATGGCACCGCCGAGGCCGAACACCTTGCCGGGCACCGGGCCCACCGTCGGGAAGCGGATCGAGACGCCGTCGGGCAGCTGGTTGCTCATCATCAGCGCGATCGTCTCGGGCTTGAGCAGCGCCTGGCCGCCCGGCATCAGGCTGCGCATCAGGGCGACCATGTCGGGCAAGGTGGTGACGAGCCCGCCGCCGCCGGACTGGCTGGGCACGGGCACGGTGAAGGCCTTGGGGTAGGGCCAGGCGTCGTTGCGTGTCAGGCCGGGGATGAGCGGCCTGGCGGGATCGGCACCGCTGTACATCGCGGCCAGGCGCGGAAGGTCGTGCGCCGGCACGACGAAGCCGGTGTCGACCATGCCCAGCGGGTCGAGCACCTTGGCCTGGAGGTAGTCGCCGAAGCGCTGCTGGCTCACCACCTCGACCAGTCGGGCCAGCACGTCGCTGGCCACCGAGTATTCCCAGCGTGTGCCAGGCTGGCTTGCGAGCGGCAGGCCCGACAGGGCTTCCATCATGTGCGACAAGGTCAGCAAGGGCGACAGCACCTGCTTGTCCGAGTAGGCCTTGAAGAGCAGCGTGCCGGGGTCGAGCAGGCCGTAGCTGAGGCCGGAGCTGTGGCTCATCAGCTGGCGGATGGTGATGGGGCGGGTGGCCGGCTCCGTGTCGGTGAGCGAGGTGGCGTCGGGGCGCAGCACCTGGCGCTTGGCGAGGGCGGGGATGAAGCGCTCGATCGGGTCGTCGAGCTGGAACTTCCCGGCCTCGTAGAGCTGCAATGCAGCGATCGTGGCGATGAGCTTGGTGTTTGAGAAGGCGCGGAAGATGGTGTTGTCGCGCATCGGCACGCCGGCTTCCTTGTCGGCCAGGCCGACGTGGTGCACGTCGAGCACGTCCTGCCCGCGCAGCACCGCGCAGGAGACGCCCGCCAGCAGGTGGCCGTCGACGTAGCGTTTCATGGCGGCATGGAGGGGCTGGAAGTCGCTGGGGGCGGTCATGGCAAGTCTTGCAGGAAGGAAAATCTAAGGTGATCACCTTATAGCACAGGCGGGGAGTGGGCTGTTCTACACTGCCCTTCCCGAGACCCGCCGACCTGCCCATGCCCGCCCCGCAACCGACCTCCATCACCGTGCACCAGCAGTCGCGGGTGCTCGAAGTGGGTTTTGCCGACGGGGAGCAGTTCCGCATCCCGTTCGAGCTGATGCGGGTCTACTCGCCATCGGCCGAGGTCAAGGGCCACGGCCCGGGTCAGGAGACGCTGCAGACCGGCAAGCGATGGGTCGAGGTGGTGGCCCTGGAGCCAGTGGGCAATTACGCCGTGCAGCCGACCTTTTCAGACGGCCACAACACAGGCATCTTCTCGTGGGAGTACCTGTACTTCCTGGGCTCGCAGGAGAGCCAGTTGTGGCGCGACTACGAGGAGCGGCTGCGCCAGGCAGGTGCCGGCCGCGACGACCCGATGCCAACGTCCAGTGGTGCGGGCTGCGGGCATCACCATTGATTGGAGCCAAAACCATGAGCAGCACCCATTTCGGCTACCAGACCGTCGACGAAAACGAGAAAGCCGGCAAGGTGCGCGGCGTGTTCGATTCCGTGGCCTCGCGCTACGACGTGATGAACGACCTCATGTCGATGGGCCTGCACCGCGCCTGGAAGGCCTACACGGTGGCCGTGGCGGCGCTCCGCGAAGGCGACAAGGTGCTCGACATCGCCGGGGGCACCGGCGATCTGGCCAAGGCGTTCGCCAAGAAGGTGGGCGAGCGCGGCACCGTGGTGCACACCGACATCAACGAGGCGATGCTCCGCCAGGGCCGTGATCGCCTGATCGACAAGGGGCTCGCATTGCCGACGTCCATCTGCGACGCCGAATCACTGCCGTTTGCCACCGGCAGCTTTGACCTCGTGAGCGTGGCCTTCGGCTTGCGGAACATGACCCACAAGGATCGGGCCCTGGCCGAAATGTGCCGCGTGCTGCGCCCCGGTGGCCGCCTGCTGGTGCTCGAGTTTTCGAAAGTCGCCGAGCCGCTGCAGAAGCCCTACGACTGGTACTCGTTCAAGGTGCTGCCGGTGCTGGGGAAGCTGGTGGCGGGCGACGCCGACAGCTACCGCTACCTGGCCGAGTCGATCCGCATGCACCCGGGCCAGCAGGAGCTCAAGGCCATGATGAAGACAGCAGGGTTCGGCCACGTCGACGTGCACAACCTCAGCGCCGGGGTGGTGGCGCTGCACGTCGGGATCAAGTGCTGAGGATTATTCGGCCGGCTTGAGCTGCGCCGTGCCGCGGCCGATGCCAAGGTAGTCGAAGCCCAGGTCGCGCATCAGTGCCGGCTCGTAGAGGTTGCGGCCGTCGAAGATGACGGGCTGCTTGAGAAGGCGCTTGATCTGGTCGAAGTCAGGGCTCTTGAACTCGCGCCATTCGGTGAGGATCAGCAGCGCATCGGCGCCTTCGAGCGTGGTGGCCACGTTGTCGACGATCTGCAGTGATTTCACGTGCCCCAGCACGCGCTCGGCTTCGTGCGCGGCAACCGGGTCGTAGGCCACGATGGTGGCGCCGCGCTCGGCGAGGGCCTGGATCACGTCGCGGCTCGGTGCGTCGCGCATGTCGTCGGTGTTGGGCTTGAAGGCCAGGCCCCACATCGCGAAGCGGCGGCCGGTGAGGTCGTTGCCGAAACGGGCGACAACCTTCTCGACCAGCACCGTCTTCTGGTGCTGGTTGGCGCGGTCGACGGCGTTGAGCACCTTCAGGTCGATGCCGTACTCCTTGCCGGTGCGCATCAGCGCGTTCACGTCTTTCGGGAAGCACGAGCCGCCGTAGCCGGTGCCGGCGTAGAGGAATTGGTAGCCGATGCGCGGGTCACTGCCGATGCCCTTGCGCACGAGTTCGATGTCTGCGCCGACCTTCTCGGCGAGCAGTGCCAGCTCGTTCATGAAGCTGATGCGCGTGGCGAGCATCGAGTTGGCGGCGTACTTGGTGAATTCGGCGCTGCGCACGTCCATCACCAGCAGGCGTTCGTGGCTGCGGATGTAGGGCGCGTAGAGCGCACGCATCAGCAGTACCGAGCGCTCGTCGTCGGCGCCGACCACGATGCGGTCCGGGCGCATGAAGTCTTCGACGGCCGCGCCTTCCTTGAGGAATTCGGGGTTGGAGACGACGGCGAAGTCGACCTGCTTGTCGCGCTTGGCGAGTTCTTCCTTGATGGCGGCACGCACCTTGTCTGCGGTGCCGACAGGGACGGTGCTCTTGTCGACCACCACCTTGTAGTCGGTCATGTAGCGGCCGATGTTGCGCGCCGCGGCCAGCACGTATTGAAGGTCGGCCGAGCCGTCTTCGTCGGGCGGTGTGCCGACGCCGATGAACTGCAGCGTGCCGTGGTTGACGGCGAAGGGCACATCGGTCGTGAACTGAAGGCGCCCGGCGCTGACGTTGCGCTGGACGACTTCCTTCAGGCCCGGTTCGTAGATCGGGATCCCACCATCGTTGAGCACCTGGATCTTCTTGGCGTCGACGTCGAGGCACACCACGTGGTTGCCCATCTCCGACAGGCAGGCGCCCGTGACGAGGCCCACATAGCCCGTCCCGATGATCGTTACTTTCACTCTTGGTACTCCGCTAGGTTGGGGTCGCGATTGTCGTGCGCGAAGTCACTGTTTTCGCAGCTTGGAAGTGCAGGAACCGCCCGAGTTGCGGGGGTGCCGCACAGCCTGCGCTGTCTACAATTTCGAGACACCGACTGTCGCAGGCGATGCGGCATGTTGCCAGCAAGCCCTTGCTGTGACTTCCCCCTGTGTACAGGGGGATTCGAGTGTCCACGTCACCCCTTGAAAGCCGCCATGCGTGAGAAGCCCGCCAAGTACGTGTTGATTTCGCCGTGCCGCAATGAAGCCGACTACATGCGGCAAACGCTCGACACGGTGGTGGCACAGTCGCTGCGTCCGACCAAGTGGGTGATCGTCGACGACGGCTCGACCGATGAGACGCCGGCGATCCTCGCCGAGTACGCCGGCAAGCACGAGTGGATCGAAATCGTCACGCGCGCCGACCGTGGGCACCGTGCCGTGGGGCCGGGCGTGGTCGATGCGTTCTACAGCGGCTACGCGGCCATCATTCCCGACGACTACGACTTCGTCTGCAAGCTTGACCTCGATCTGCGCCTGCCCCCGCGCTACTTCGAGATCCTGATCGAGCGCATGAATGCCAATCCAAGGCTGGGCACTTGCAGCGGCAAGGCCTACCTCGAAGAAAACGGCGAGTTGATCAGCGAGCGCCATGGCGACGAGAACTCGCTGGGCATGACCAAGTTCTACCGCGTGTCGTGCTTCAAGGACATCGGTGGCTTCGTGCGGGAAGTCGGCTGGGACGGCATCGACGGCCACAAGTGCCGCATGAAGGGCTGGACAGCCACCAGCTGGGACGAGCCCGAGCTGCGTTTCGTCCACCTGCGGACCATGGGCGCCAGCCACAAGGGCATCTACACCGGCCGGTTCCGCCAGGGCTATGGCCAGTACTACATGGGCACCGGGCTGCTGTTCCTCACGGCCAGCGTCGTGTCCCGCCTTAACCAGAAGCCGTATGTCTTCGGGCAGCTGACCATTCTCTGGGGCTGGATCTACAGCTTCCTGCAGGGCAAGCCGCGCTACCAGGACCCCGAGTTCCGGGCCTTCCTGCGGGCGTACCAGCGTCGTGCCTTGCTGGTGGGCAAGAAGCGCGCAACGGAAGAATGCGCGCAGACGGCGTTGCCGGGAAACCCCTCGCTCTCCTGATTAGCTTCTGAGAAGCGATGTGAGGGCCGGCTTTCGCGGGCCGGGCTCGACTCGAGCTCGTTTACCTCTTGCGACAATTGCGCCGCGTGCGTGTCACCGTCCACCCGAATAATGTCAGCCCATAAGCCCTGGGCTGGCGACCCTTCCCGCGAGTCATGACCAAAGTGGTCACGGTTCGAGGCTGAAAACGCCGGCATGCAATCTGCAACTCGTCCGCGCATCGGGACGGCTGCGAGAAACACAGAATATGACTGCACGCAAAACGGCGCTCAAGACGACCACGCTTTGGTTCTCGGTTGCTGCTCTCACGTCCCTCGCCGGCTGTGGTGCCGGTGGTGACGTCAACGAAAGCAGCGCGGCTCCGATCCCTCCGGTCACGTCTCCTGCTCCTCCGCCGACTTCTCCGGCACCTGCACCGGCCCCAGCCCCTGCGCCAGCACCGGCTCCGTCGCCTGCACCGGCCCCGGGGACTGCGGCCACCTACTACTTCTCCGACTGCCAGACCGGCGCCGCGGCAGGCTGCGTCGCCGGCAACGACGCGAATCCCGGCACGAGCGCTGCTGCCCCGAAACGCACGCTGACCAGCGTCAACATCAACGCACTGCCGGCCGGCTCGCGCCTTCTGCTGGCCCGCGGCGGTTCCTGGAACCACTCCACGATCCGCCTGGACAACCGCAACACCACTGCCGCCGCGCCGCTCACCTTTGACGCCTACGGTACCGGCCCCGCACCCACGCTGCGCGTCGCCGCCTACTTCGGCTTCGAGTTCGGCGAGTTCGCCAACACCGTCGACGACCGCGGCTATGTCTTCCGCAACCTCAAGCTCGATGGCCTGGGCACCGGTCAGTGGGCTTTCTGGTTGCGCGGCCTGATCCGTGACGTGCTGATCGAGAACGTCGAGGTCACTGGCTTCTACACCGCGTTCGAGTTGCAAGGCAATGACCCGATCAGCTTCCTGACGGTGCGCAATTCGCGGATCCTGCGCAACCGCGGCATGGGGGTCATCGGCACGATGAACGACTCGGTCTTCGAAGGCAACCTGTTCGAAGGCAATGGCAGCGGCGCCCCGACCGTGCACCCGGTCTACCTGTCCGGTGGCAACCGCAACGTGATCCGCAACAACCAGTTCGTGCGCAACTCGCTGACGAATGGCGTGTGCACCGGCGGCAACGTGACGGCCCACGGCATGATCAATGGCCTGACGATCGAGGGCAACACCATCGTCCAGGACGCCTCGGCCGATGGCTGCTACGGCATCTCGATGATGCCGGGCTACAACACCCCCGAAGGGTTCCGCAACCTCGTGGTGCGCAACAACACGGTGGTCAACCTCGGCGGCTGCGGCATCTGCGTCAGCATGGCCCCTGGTGCGGTGATCGAGGGGAACAAGATCATCCAGGACCAGAACCGCTGGCACCTGGGCATCAGCGTGCAGCTCACCGAACAGCCGAATGACCTGGTCGGCGGCGGCGAGATCGTTCGCGACAACGTGGGCTGCTACGGAGGGACCAGCAGCGCATCGGGCACGTTCCTGAGCATCCAGACAGCGCTGCAGCTTCTGTTCAACAACGTGACGCGCACCGGGGCGGATGCGACCACCGGCGTCTGCGCTCGCTGATTCCCTGAACTCTTCCGAGAAGCCCCGGGCGTTTCAAGACGCTCGGGGCTTTTTTCTTGGGTGCCTATCGCGGGCGCATCCACACCGGTTGCCGGCCTTCGAGCGCGTCCGGCATCGTGGCGGCCAGCAGCCGGTCGACGCAATGCGGCCAATCCAGCACGTCGCGCACCCGCTTCACCGCGTTCTGCCCCATTTCCATCAGGTGCTGCGGGTCGCGCAACGCCTCCACGATGGCCTCGGCCAGGCCGTCTGCGTCGTGGCGGTCGCTCAGCACCCCGGTGACGCCGCGATCGACGATGTCGGGCAGCGCCCAGTTGCTCCAGTTGGCGGTGGGGCACCCATGGGCAGCGGCTTCCACGTACACGAGGCCCCAGGACTCGCAGATGCTGGGCATGCAGAACAACGAGCTGGTGCGATAGAGCTCGTGAAGCTTCTCGTCGCTGGCATGGCCGAACTGTTCGACGCCCGGCTCGTTCAGGGGTGGCGCACCGGCACTCACCACCGTCAACTTCGCATCGGGCAACTCGCGCCGCACCTTGCGGAACGCTTCGATCAGCACCGGGCCGCCCTTGCGCTCCCACGCGCGTCCGCAGAAGAGGATCTGGCGTCTGCGGTAGCGCTCGATTTCGGCCGGCACCGGCTGGTCCCACCGGCGCATCGGCCCGCCGCCGAGCGCAAAGACTTTCTCCTTGGGAATGCCGTACTGCTCGTGCATCGTGTCGGCCACGAAACCGGCGAAGGAGACGATCGCGTCGGCGTCATGGTTGGCCTGGCGGATGAGCGACCGATGCGCGTCGATTTCCTGCGTGCTGAGCGAACCCCAGCCGAAGCCGCCGGCACGCACGGCGTCGTCGACGGTCATGTCCTGGAACAGGACGCGGCGGATCGGCAGCGAGCGGTCGATGACAGGGATCGCGTAGTGGTACATCACCCAGCTGCCTTCCGGCAGCTTGCGCAGCACCGGCCCGAGAAGTTCGCCGCGTTCGTCAATCGTCATCGGCGCGCCACCGTCGACGTGGCCGGGCGGCTTCATGCCCAACTTTCGACGAAGGCGGCGGCCGAGGTGCCGCAGTGCACTGCGGCCATGCAGTTCCTTCAGGTCGGTGTCGAAGCGGCTGAGCGCGCCGTACAAGCGCCCGTGCTGCTGCAAGCCCTCGATCAGCTTGATCGTCGTGCCGGAGTTGGTCCAGCGGTCCCAGGGATCGCCGGGCGCGATGTAGAGCAAGGTGGGTGCGGAGTGGGCCATGGTCGGTCTCATCTGATTCAGCGAACCGGAGCGGGTCGACGGATGCGCTCGGCAAGCGCCTGCGCCAAACGGTGGTTGACGGCAGGCACGTAGTGGCTGTCGGGCAGGAAGTTGGTCGGATCGTTGGCGGAGAAGATCGCGTGCGTGCTGATGAACTCGATGCCCGCCTGTTCCAGCGACGGGGCTAGCGCGGCATGGAGGTGATCGGACTGCCCCTTGGCGTGCATCAGCAGGACGATCAGGCGTTCGCCTCGTGCGCGGGTGCGTTCGCCGAGGTCGGCCAGCATGGCCTTGAGCGCCTGCAGGTCTTCCGATTGCGGATCGAAGCCTCGCTGCGGGTCGTAGACGCCGCGCTCGTAGCCATCGTCGTGCGCCACCCAGCCACGGCGCACAAGGCGAACGATGGATGACGCGTCGGCCGGCGACTGCTCGAAGGTGAAGCGGTCGTAGCCGCGGTCGCTCGTGCGCAGCTGCGCCTTGAAGCGATCCCACTCCGCGGAGCGGGTGCTGAAGGCCTGCTTGAACTGCGCCTCGGTGCGGATGACGGGCTGCTCCTCGGTCAACTGCCCTGCCTGCACGCGGTAGCGCGGGAAGGTGAACGGCGCCGGGTTCTCGAAGTGCCAGATGAGGCCCGACATCGAGCCCATGTCCGGAACGCTCGCCGAGAGGATGCCGAAGACGACCACGTCGGCCTTCCGGTTCTCGACATCGGCCTTGTAGCCCGCGTACGAATGCGAGGGCGGTGCTGCCGGCCCACCGATGCCGCGGATGGTGATGCGCTTGTCGATGGCGGCGGCCTCGTGGGCCGCATGCATCGCGAACGACTGGCCATACACCGCGACCAGCAGGTCTGTGCCGTCCGCCGGCCGGCTCGGCCGCTGACGCAACTCTTCCTGGCTGAGCCAGCCGGCACTCAGGATCTGGCCCTCGCTCTTCGGGTCGGCTGCCATAGAGCGCTCGAGCTTGCCTTCGACCGAGCGCCCGTATTCGAAGTAGCGGCCGAGTGAGGTCTTGCTGCCCGCCCGTGAACCGAAGCTCAGGCTCACGCCGAGGTCGAAGATCGCAAGCCAGACGATGACCCACCCCAGCACGCGGGCGCTGGGGCCGAAGAGGATGTGCTTCAGGCGCGTCGTGCCCATGCTCAGAACTGGAAGTAGATGAAGGCGCTGCGAGCGCTCGCCAGGCCCATCAGCGTGAGGAACACCAGCACGGCATAGAGGCCGGCACGCAGCGGCGCGGGCCAGTCACGGTAGAAGGTCGCGCGCCCGCTTCGATAGGCCGCCAGGTCATACAAGGCCAGGACGGCAACACCCAGCAGCGCGGCGAGCGGGGGCCGTGCGACCGTGGCCGCAAGCGGCTGCGAAAGTGTCAGGAGTTCCACCGTGAAGTTGCGGATCTGCTCGAACGAGTTCGCGCGAAAGAGCAGCCAGCCGTAGCAGACGAATTGGAAGAAGACGACGGTCGCGACGACCCGGCTCACGAGTGCGGCGGTGCCCTTGAACACCGGCGGCTTGATGAAGCTGTTCACCACCAGCAGCAGGCCCTGGTAGCCGCCCCAGAGGATGAAGTTCCAGGCCGCCCCGTGCCACAGGCCGCCCAGCAGCATGGTGAGCATGAGGTTGACCTTGGTGCGCACGGCGCCGACGCGGTTGCCCCCCAAGGGGATGTAGAGGTAGTCGCGCAGCCATGATGACAGCGACATGTGCCAGCGCCGCCAGAACTCGCTCGGGTTCGACGAGAAGTAGGGGAAGCGGAAGTTCTGGCTCAGCTCGATGCCCAGGAGCTTCGACACGCCGCGGGCGATGTCGGTGTAGCCGGAGAAGTCGCAGTAGATCTGCAGGGCAAAGGCATAGGTGCCGAGCGCGATGGCCCAGGCATTCGGCGTCTGTGCGCTGTTGAAGACCGAGTCGACCGTCGGCGCCATGCCGTCGGCGATCACGATCTTCTTGAACAGGCCGAGCAGGATGAGGAACGAGCCGCGGGTGATGTTCTCTTCGGTGATGAAGCGCGGCTGCTCGATCTGCGGAATCAGGACCGCCGGCCGTTCGATCGGGCCGGCCACGAGCTTCGGGAAATACGCGATGAAGAGTGCGTAGTGGCGGAACTTGGTCGTGCCCGGCATGTGCCGGTGGTGGATCTCGATCACGTAGCTCAGTGACTCGAACACGTAGAACGAGATCGCCGGCGGCAGCACGATGTCGAGGTAGACGCGTCGGACTTCAAAGCCCAGCCCGAGGAGCAGCGTCTGTGCCGAGTCGATGAAGAAGTTGAAGTACTTGAAGTAGCCCAGCACGCACAGCGCGAAGACGGTGTAGACCGCGATCGAGCGTTTGCGCTGCGCGGGATCTTGCTGCTGCGCGATGAGCCTGCCGGTCAGGTAGCTAGCGCCGGTGATGAGCCAGATCAGCAGCAGGAAGCGCACATCCCAGCACGCGTAGAAGTAGTAGCTGCCGACGAGCAGCAGGGCGTTCTGCAGTTCCAGGCGCTTGCTCAGCAGCGCATAGAGAGCGAAGCCGAAGATCAGGAAGTACGCGAACTGGAGCGAGGCAAAGTTCATGGCCGGGGCAAGGGGCAGTTTGCCGGGCAAACTCGCCGACGACTGCGACGACCCAAGCGGGCCGCAGTATCTCGTGTTCACTCAGGGCTTTGAACCCTGGTCTAGGGGGGCGCGGCGCGCCGCAGCGCGGTGCGGCGCAGAGGGCTCGCCAGTGGTCGCGATCTCAGCTTGCGCTGCTCGTGCGCTTGGACTTCTCGCCCAGGATCCAGGCCCCCACGATGGGAATGCGCTGGATCCACGGCTGGAGGAGGATCGGCCCGAGGATCGCCGCGGCGACACCTGTCAGGAGCAGGAACCAGACAGGCGCGGCCCACACCTTCTGCAGCGCCAGACGCGTGGCGGCCGAGAACATGCTGTGGAACAGGTAGATGGCGAAGGAGTAGTAGCCGATCCAGGCCAGCCAACCCACCCGCAGGTTCAGACGCAGCAGGGTCACACAGATCGTCGCGCCGAACAGCAGCTCATAGGCGCTGAACGGGGCGGGCATGGGCTGCTTGGCGAGTCTCAGGTAGATGATGGCCGCGGCGCTCGACACCAGGAGCGCAGGCACGACCCACGGGTGGCGCTGATTGCCGTCGAATCGGTTCGCCCACACGCCCAGCAGGAAGTAGGGCAGCAGGTAGCCAGACCCCTGCAGGCCGAAATAGATCGGCAGCGGGTGCAGGAGGTGAAGCGTGACGGCGCCAGCGAAGATCGCAAGAAAGCCCGCTTCGGTCGACATCAGCCCGAGCGTCTCGACAATCATGATGCCGAGGAAGACGAAGAACAGCGACTCCAGGAACCAGTAGTGCGAGACCGGGATGACGTGCAGCAGCTTCCAGTGGATCACCTCGGTGGTGTTGACCCCCGGGGTGTTGATCTGGATCAGCGCGTAGGCCGTTCCGACGAGCAGCATCGGCACCAGCAGGCGCCGGATCTTGCTGCCGACGAATTCGGTTGCATTGCCCTTGTAGGGCCGCCACGCGTACACGAAGCCGGACAGGAATGCGAACAGCGGCATGCGTGCGAACACCAGCAGTTCGTTGAAGATGCGAAGCGGGTCGCCATGGGGAACCTTCAGGCCCGCGCCAGCGTCGTGCCCGATCACGTGATAGGTGGCCAGCAGCAGACACGCCAGTCCGCGCAGCGTGTCGATCGGCAGGTTGCGGCTGCCGGATTTGGAAGCACCGCCGTCGCTCACCGAGGCCGGGCTCTCTGTCGTCTTGGCCAGGGTGGTGCTGGCCATCGGGCTGCTGACCGAGCTCCTGAGCGTGAGGGTTGGTTTCATCACGGTTTTCCTCGCTACGTCGCGATCGATCCGGACGTCTGGGCGGTCGCTGCGGCCGGCTTGACCAGCGCGTCGAGCGAAATGCCCAGGCCCGAAAAGATCGGCCTCCATTCCTCCGGGTGCAGCTTTTGCCAGGCGTGGCATCCGAAGGGAAGCCGGCCTTGGTTGAGTTGCTGGGCCGTGGCCGGGAACATCTCCCAGGCAAAGCCCGCTGCCTCTCGGAAAGACGGTACTTTTACACGTGGCAGATAACGGTTAGCCTCGATGCTGAAGAACAGATCTTCATGATGGACTTTTCCGTCCTCTGCGCAATACTCATTCACGGTGGTGGCCATGCGTTTCAGCACACTTCTCATGGCTTTGACGCGACGCAAGGAGAAGCCACCGTTACCGACGGCATACATGTACTGCCCCTTGTGCGCCCCGCGCGACGCCGGGTCGATCCGGTTGGTCCAGCGATAGTAATACTGGCGCGCGCGGATGTAGACCTCACGCAGGCGGGTCGGCACGCCCGGCACGGGCAGCCAGGGGGCGCCGACATAGTCGTAGTCGGCTTGGCACCACTGGCCCAGCTCGTCGCGGAACACGAACGCATCCAGCTGGTGGATCAGGATGTAGTCGTATTCCGCGAAGCGTGCGTAGAAGTCATCCGAAAGCATCAGGCGGTTGTAGCCGGCGATGCCCCGGAAGTAGGCATCGTCGAAACTTTCCGTCCGGGTGATGCCGAAGCGGCTGCAGATGTCACTGAGGTCGAGCGAGCCGGGCTTGACGAGCACCGTGTCATGCGCCGCGAGCACCTTGCGGCATTGGGCCAGCGAGACTTCCTCGAAGGGGCGCAGCTGTGCCTGGTAGCACGGGATGACCACGCAGACGGTCGGTGCAGGTGACGGGCGCTTCACGACACGGGCCTCCGGGTCAGCGGACGATGATCGTCCAGAGGTGGTTGACGACCCAGCCCAGGCCCAGGCCCGCGGCCAGCGCGATGGGAAGGTACATGTCGTTCCGCAGGCTGTTCAGGCCGTTCTTGCTGCGGAACCAGATCGCGATCGGCCAGTGCACGAAGGAGCTTGCGACGATGGCCCAGAGGGCGCCGTTCAACCCGGCCAGCTCGTGGCCGAGCGGCAACCCGACCAGCAAGACGACGACGCGGGGGAAGTTGGCCATCGGCAGGAGCTCGGTACGGCCCATGGCGATGTAGATCTGCTCGGCCACGAGGAAGCGGGCACCGATGGAGCCGATCGCCAGCAGCGCGAAGATGTGCGCCGCGCCCTGGTAGCGCGGGTCGTACATGACTTCGATGATCACGTCGCTGGCGAGGAAGATGAAGCCGGCCAGCGAGCCGATGCACAGGTCGGTGAGTTGCTGGAACTTCCGGTACACCGAAGGCAGCTGCTCCGGACGGTCGCGCACGATCTCGCTGAAGGTCGGCAGCATGACCTGGGCGAGCAGCGTGGACAGCGCCGCCTGGGCCATGCCGGCGAGCCCGAACGCGATCGAATACAGGCCGAGCGTCGTGCTGTCGAAGAGGCCGCTGAGCAGCAGCCGGTCACCCGCCAGTGCGACGAGGCTGATGATGGATGACATCATCACCCACTTGCCCTTGCGGATCAGCTCGTCGAAAGCTTCCTTTTCGAGCATCAGCTTGGCACGCGGCCCGTCGAGGAAGATGTGGCTCAGCACGCAGCGGAAGCCGGCGGCGACGATGCTGCCCAGCACCAGGGCCCACACCGAGCGGGTGAGGTAGGCGGCCACGATCATCGCGAGCGTCGAGAAGAGCTGCGCCCCGAAGTCGATGGTCGCGACCTTGCGCAGGTTGAGGTTGCGCTCGGCGAGCTTGCCGTTCACCGAACCGAAACCGATCAGCACCATGGCGAAGGTGGTGGCGACGATCAGCCACGGCAGGCGCGCATCGTCGTAGACCGAGCCTTCCTTGAAGACGTGGTGGGCCTGGCCGATCGCCACGCCGGCCGCCATGACCATCGAGAACACCCAGATCACCAGGCCGCGGATGATCTGAAGCGTCCACGCGGTGTTGAGAAACGCCTTCTCGTGGCCGCGCTTGCTCTGCACGATGACCTGGCCGCTGCCCACGTCGAAGACGAGGTTGAGCGTCAGCTGCAGCGCGGCGATCACCGCCATCAGGCCGAAGGCCTCGGGCATCAGCAGGCGCGTGAGCACGAGGTTGCCCGCCAGGCGCAGCACCTGCCCCGTGATGTGGCCGCCGCCAGACCAGGCGCCGGCCCGCAGGCTGCGACGGCGAAGTGAGCTTGCGATCTTCATGGACGGTTGCAGGACGAATGGCTCATCGGGCGGCGCGCGGGCTGTGCGGTTTGCCCATCGGGCGCATCGCTTGGGGCTCGAGGTTGGACGAGACGCCCGGGCGTCGCGACGGTGCCGCTTCCTGTTGGGCCACCAGTCGCAGGTAGCCCATGCACATGCCCAGGACCGACCAGTACAGGATGGGGATGAAGACGATGGACGAGACCGTGCCGATCGTCACCAGGATGCTGATGACCGCCGCGAGGAGCGCGCGCCCCAGCAGGTGCAGCTCGCTCTGGCTGTCGAGCACGAACAGGCTGCGCAGCATGCCGAGGATGGCGATCACGAAGGGCATGAGGAAGAGTGTCAGTCCCACCAGGCCGCTGCGCAGCGCCACGAAGATGTAGGTGTTGACCACGTCGATGATGCCGTCGCTGCCGCGCATCTGTTCCATGTCGGCATGCAGGCCGAGCGAGCCGAACCACGGGTAGTGGCCGATCACGCCGAGCGACACGTCGAGCAGCCGCGAGCGGAAATCGACCGTGCCGGCGTCGACCGTGCCCACGAACGGCAGGTAGTCGATCATCTTGGCGGCTTGGGGTGTCATGGCCAGGAAGGGCAGGGCCAGCACGCCGATGATGAGGGTCTTGCTCAGCTTGCCGCCCACATTGGGGCCGGTGACGAGCAGGAACGCCAGGCCAGCCGCCGCGCCCACCCAGGGGCCGCGCGACAACGGGCCGATGAGGCCGGCCAGCAGGCAGAGGAAGCCGAGCGCCAGCCAGACGGTCTTGGTCGTCGAGCGTCGCAGGAAGGCCAGCAGACAGATCGCCACGGCCATCACGTAGCCGAGCACGATCGGCTGGCCGGCGGTGGCCACCGCCCGCAGCAGCTCGCCGCCGCGCGACAGGTTGTTGGTCAGGCCCCAGTACGGCTGCGCGAGCATCTGCGGCACGGTCGAATAGAGCAGCCAGTGGCGAATCATCTCGAAGAACGACACCGGCGCCATGATGCAGGCGGCCACCACGAACGACATCAGCACATCGCGGTACTCGGCGAGGTTGCGGATGCGACTGCCCACGTAGTAGGGCAGCACCGCCCCGGCGATCGAGTACGACGCCAGCCGCAGCACATTGGTGAAACTTGTCTCCATGAACTGCAGCACGAGCTGCAGCAGGGTGAAGGCCAGCACGAACTTGTCGGCGGTGGTGCTGCCCAGGGCCGGCACGCCCGGCTCGCGGCGCAGCTTCCACCACAGGGGCAGCAGCAGCAGCAGCGACAGCCAGAACACATGGTCGATGAGGACCAGCGTCGCACCGAAGATGCCGAAGCCCGGCACCGAGACCGGAAACGGCGGGATGACGAACAGGATGAAAAAGAACAGCGCGAAGCGGTTGGCGTCCTTGTGGGCGACGAAGAGGATCAGCGCCGCGCTGATCGCCGCATACAGCCAGTAGTTGCGCGAGAGGAAGGCGGCCAGCGTGATCGCCACCCAGAGCAAGGCCCGGCGCTTGTAGTCCTCGGGCCGGATCGCCCGCTCGGTGGCAAGCGGCCGTGACAGCACCAGCACCGCCACCGCGAAGAACAGCAACACCACCAAGGCCTTGAGGTGCGACGACATGGTCAGGCATCCCGGCCACCGGCCATGTGACGGCGTTGCGTCACCGCGGTGAGCAGTGCGTCGAGTCCGAACAGGAAGGCCAGCGCCGCCAGCATCAGGACCAGCCCTGCCGCACCGTGCAGGAAGCCCTGACCGGCCTCGTCGCTCACGTGGTACGTCACGAGCACGAGCGTGATCACGCGGACGATGTTGGCCACGAAGGCGATCGGCAGGATGGCCGCCACCATGATCCCCGCATGCAGACGCGAGACCGCCGGCTTCAGGTGGATGAAGAGCGCCCCGACCGCGGCCAGGCTGAACATCGAGTTGAGGCCGGAGCAGGCATCTGCCACGAGCAACTGGTAAGGACCGATCGAGATCATCACGCCTTCACGGGCGATCGGGTAGCCGACGCGGTAGAGGAGCTCCACCACCAGGACCGAGATCCAGTTCTTCAGCGGGCCGGTGAGCGCATCGACCAGGCTCGCGGGCAGCGGCACCATGAACAGCAGATAAAAGAGCGGGAACCAGGCCGCGCGCAACGTTGGCCGCCCGCCGAGCAGCGCAAGGCTTCCGGCCAGCACCAGCGGCTGCGAGAAGAACTCCATGCTCGCGACCGAGAAGGTGCGCCCCAGCCCATAGATCAGCATGCCCGCCACGAAGAGCGGCCAGCCGAGCCCGGGCGACGACGTCGTGGCGGCCGCCAGGATCCGGTCGCGCGAGCGCCAGAAGAGCCAGGCCGTGAGTGCCAGGATGATGGGGCCGTGCGCCAGCTCGTCGCTCTGCCAGAGTTCCTGACTCGCCGACCAGTAGACCGGCAGGTACATCGCGGCCAGACCGATCAGGAGCACGCGCCAGGGCAGCGCTGAACGGCTGTGGATCGCCGCCACGTCGGCCCCTGGCATACCCACCTGGCTCACGAACGCGACCCGGACTTCTTGTCCTTGACGAAAGGCGCGTCCACCAGCACCGAGCCCACCACCTTCACCCCGGCGTCCTGCATCAGGTCGACCAGCTCCTGGAACTCGGACGTGCGGGTCATGTTGTTGCGCGCGACCACGAGCGCCGCGCCGGCGAAGCGGGCCAGCAGCGTCACGTCGGCGCCGGTGGTCATGGCGGGCGTGTCGATGATGACGACGTCGAACGCCGACATGCTTTGCTCGAGGATGCGGTCGAACGACGAGCGCCCGAGCAGTTCTTCCGGGTTGGGCGGAATCGGACCCGAGGGCAGCACGGCCAGCCCCGGGATGCCCGGCACGAGCTTGATGACCTGGTCCTGGGTGCGTCCGGTCAGCAGGTTCGACAGGCCCGTCTGGTTCTCGATCTTGAAGAGCAGGTTCTGCCGCGGGTTGCGCAGGTCGCCGTCGATCAGCAGCGTGCGTTCCTTGGCCTGGGCAAAGGTCACGGCCAGGTTGGCGGCCAGCAGGCTGCGGCCCTCGCCGGGGCGTGTGCCGACCACGGCCAGTGCAGCGCGCGACGTGCCTTCCTTGAACCAGCGCAGCTGCAGCTGGCTGCGCAGCGACCGCAGGCGTTCGCCTTCCGGGCTGAAAGGCCGGTAGGCCACCACCACCTCGTCGCTCACCGGGTGACCCGGGCCGCTCAGGTATGGATAGTCGAACTGGAGCGACAGCGCGTAGAAGATGTCGGCTTCGCTCAGCAGGCCAAGCTGCATGCCGGCATCGCCGAAGCGCAGCTCATGCTCCTTCTGGAAGTTGATGATGCGCTCGACGTCTGCCAACGCGAGCCGGCCCGAATTGACGAGGATCGCTCCGATGGATCGGTCGGCCTCGCGCGCCTTGCCCGAGGACATGGTGGCCATCAGGTGCCCTCGTCCAAGGTGAGCTGCGGTTTCATGGGGGCTCGGCCGAGTGCGAGCGGCGCGCCCGCGCGGTAGTGCGCGCGGCGCCCACGCCCACGGTCAGCCCGTGGCGAGATCACGCCGAGCACCGGCACGCCTTCGACGATGGCCAGGTCATCGGTGCTGCGCACACGCCGGTCGACCAGCTCCCAGCCCAGCGCTGCACCGATGGCCAGCAGCAGGCCGATGGCCACCGCGGCCATCATGTTCTTGGGAATGTTGGGGGCCGAGTGGGACAGCGGTTCGACGGCCGGCGTGAGCACACGCGCGCTTGCTTGGTCGGCCTGGCTTTCGAGCGAGACCTGGCTGCGACGGGTGGCCACGGCCTCGTAGGCGCGCTGCGCAGTTTCGAGGTCGCGCTGCAGCAGCGCCATTTCGTCGCGTTGGGCGCGCAGCGAGAGCACGACGCGCTTCTGGGTTTCGAGGTCGGCGTTGAGCTGCGAAATCTTCTGCGTGGTGACCCGGTTCACCGTGGCGGTGACGCCAGACACACGGCGCATCTCGGAGGTGATCTGCTGGTTCAGCGTGGCGATCTGGGCCTCGAGTTGCAGGCGCTGCGGGTGCTGCGACCCGACGATGCTGCTGATCTCGCTCAGCTTGGTCTCGGCACGGGCCAGTTCGGACTTGAGGCCTTGCACCACGGTGCTGCTTTGCACGTCGGGTGAGGTCTCGGTGCCGGTGTTGCGCTGGCGGCTGGAGGTGTCGGCGAGCTCCGCCTGGGCGGAGGCGAGCTGCGACATGATGGCGTTGAGCTTCGAGCTCTCGACGTCGACACGTTCATCGGTGGCCACGATGCCGCGCTCGCGCTGGAAGGTCGACAGCTTGCGCTGCGCTTCCTCGAACTGGGCACGAAGGACCTTCTGACGCTCGTCGAAGAAGGTGCCGTACTGCCGGGTTGGCTCGAGGCGCAACTCGACGCTGAACTCGATGTAGGCGCGGGCAAAGGCGTTGGCCACCTCGGCCACGAAGCGCGGGTCGGAGCCGGTGAACGAGATGTCGATGAGGTTGGTGCCGCGAGCGGGGGTCACCGTCAGGCCGCTGCGCAGCATGAAGCCGTAGAAGGTCTCGATCGGCACGCGCCCTTGCGTCGCCTGGCGCCAGCGGGCCACGGCGGCCGGGCCTTCAGTCAGGCCGAGCATCTTCACCACGCGGCCGGCGAGGCGGTCGCTCTGGATGATCTCGACCTGCGTGCCCAGGAATTCGCGCGATGCGATCGATGGCATCAGCGTCGCGACCAGCGGGTCGGCGCGCACGTCGAGCAGGAGCGAGGTCTCGGCGGTGTACTTCTTCGGCATCCGCATCGAGACCAGGAAGGCCGCGGCCAGGATGAGCAGGAAGATGCTGACCACCACCGGCCAGCGCAGCCGGAGGATGAGGAGGATCTGACGAGGAGAAAGGCTGTTGCCCATGGTGGTTCAGAAGATCGATTCGCGGACGTACACCACGTCATCCGGACGAAGGGTGTCCGTCATTTTGACTTCGAGGACCTCAACCTTGCCTTCAGCGTTGCGACGGTGCACCCGCAATCCGCGTTCCGTTCCGCGCTGCGTGACACCGCCCGCAGTCGCCAACGCCTGCATGACGCTCATGCCGCGCTCCAGCCGCAACGAGCCGGGACGCGCCACCTCTCCATAGAGATAGACGACGGGCGCGCGTTCCACCCACACCACGTCTCCGTTCTGGAGAACGATGTCCTCGCCGCGCCGGTCGGGGGCAAAGATGGAGGGCAGGTCGAACTCGGTGCGGTACGGGCGGCCGTTGCGGCGGCCGATCACCACCACCGTGTCCGAGCCGCCCGAGCTGATGCCGCCGGCATTGGCCAGCACGTCGGTGAGGCGGGTGTCCGCTTGCTCGAGGGGAAAGCGGCCGGGCCGGCCCACGTTGCCGAGCACCGACACCTGGTGCCCGCGCACCTGCGTGACGAGGATCGACACCTGCGGCTGCTTGACGAAGTTGCCGTCGCGCAAACCGTCTGCGATGCGCTTTTCTGCCTGCGGCAAGGTCATGCCGCCGACGCTGACAACGCCCAGCAACGGGAAGGAGATGTGTCCCGTTTCGCTCACGCGCGCTTCGAGTGAGAGGTCGGCGTTCTGGAACACGGTGATGCGGATGACGTCGCCGGTCGCCAGGCGGTACTGCGGGCTTGCCGTGCCAGCGGTTTGAGGCGCGGATGTCGTCTGGGCGACGCCTGGAAGCGCGGCCGCGGCCCACAGGGCCGAGGCGAGGACGACGATGTCGAGATACCGACGCGTGAAGATCATTTCGGGTTGGCCTCGCGTTGGGAAGCTGCATCGCTGGCCGGCGGTGCGACACCGGCCGCCGCTGCAAACTCGCCGAGGTACTGCACGGTTGCAGCGGTCCGAAGGGCCTTGATGTCGTCGCTGACGATCTGGGCCTTCTGGCGGTTGAGGAGGAACTGCTCGACGGCGGGCCGTGCGCGCGCCGGTTCGACCGGCTCGGAGCGGGCGTGCACCAGGGCGACCACCTGCAGGCCGTTGGGCCTTGCGTTCACCATCGTGTCGCCGTCCTTCATCTTCGCGAAGGCTGGCAGGCTCGCGAGCGGCAGCTGTTCCGCTGGCCGCACCGCCTGGTTGTATTCGAATCGCAGGTTCTGGGCCCGCAGGTAGCCGCTGAACTCGGCCGGGTCCTTGATCGCCTGCGCCTTGGCGCGCACGTCGTCGGCCTGCGCACCGCTCACCTCGACCACCCACTCCTGCAATTGGTACACGCGGCGCTCTGCAAAGAGGGCAGGGTTCTCGGCGTAGTACTGGCTGATGGCCGAATCAGACGGCTTGCCGGCGCCTTCGGCCACCCTGTCGAAATAGTTGCGGGCAATGATCTCGCGACGTGCCGCCTCGATCTGCTGCATCACGCGGGGCTCGCGGTCGAGCTTGAGTTCGGAGGCCTTCTGCACCGCCAGTTCCTGGTCGATGAGACGCTCCAGCGTCTGCTTGCGCAGCTGCTGCGCCTGCTCGGGCGATTGCGTGCGCTGCGATTGGAGCGCGTGGTTGAGCTGGTGGACCGTGATTTCCTGTTTGTTGACCTTGGCCGCGACCTGCGAGGCGGGCTTGTCGGCCGACTTGCTGCACGCAGCAGCAAGCAAGGTCGCCACCACCGCTGCGCTCAAGACCCCGGCCCTGCGCACGCTCGAGGCGCCGGGTTGTCGAATCGTATTCATCCAAGAGTCTCCGGGCGCTGTCGTCATGGGAACAACTTCGGTGTGCAAGACCGTCTTGCTCGACGGTGGACACTCGTAAAACTGAGGCAAGCGAGTGTAGCGGCGGGGTCGCCCACGCCCTTCACCCCGAGTAAGGGGGCACTCGCGCTGTTCTCTCAGGCGTGTGGAAACTTCACGCGCCCGCCCTATTTCACTGCGCCGCCGCGATGCCGCCGAGGCCACTCAGGCGGAGCCGGTCGCTCGCCTGAACGGCCGCGAGCAAGTCGTTCACGAAGCGATCGTGCTCGCGCCACGCGCGGCCGGGTTCGGGGTCGATGGACGAGACGCGGAAGAGAAGCCCATCCGGGACGCGGCCCGTGAGGCCGATGCGCACTTCGGCCACCCGGCGCTCGAAGCGGCTGCGCACCGCTTGGTCGCCGATGGTGAACCAGTAGGTGATCGGCTCCAGGCGGGGGCCGAGCTGTGTCCTCACGCGCTGGCCGCTGATGCTGCCGAACGGAGTGTCGATGTCGACGGGGTCGGTGCTGAGCAGGCTGAAGCCCTGCGCCACGTAGCAGACCTCCGGCTTGTGCGCCTGCAATGCGCCGCGCTGGTCGCTGCCGTAGGCCACGGACAGCATGACACGGTAGCCGCGCGAGTCGGTGTAGGAACGGGTGAGCACCTGGCCGTAGAGCTTGTCCAGCACCTGCTGGGTCTGCGGGTTGACCACCAGGGTAGTGCCCGGGTCCATGCGCCAGGAGCCGAACTGCGCGGGGACAGCCGATTCGAGCTGGATGGAAGCCGGCGCGGCCTCTTGCGTGGGTGCGACTTGTCCGAGGGTGGCAATGACCGAAGCCGAGCACATCAGGGCGCTGAGCGCGATTGCGGTGCGGAGGGCGGCCATGGGCAAATGGGGTGCGTAGGAGCTCCAAATTCTAGGGTTGGGCCTTGCTTTGGGGCGTTCGCACCATCCGAGGGTTTTCGCGGGAGTGAAAAAGTTGGCACTTGGACGACCCGCACCCCCCGGCTCGAGCGTGTGAGTCTGTAACAAAAGCAGGGGCAAGTAAGTTCTTTTGCATCTCCCTCGCGCCACGCGAAGTGCCTGCACCCCCTTGTTTCAGGGGGGTGAGGGGGTGCTAGCGAACCTGGGACATAGACCCTGGCTGATACGTGTTGTCAGTTCGACTTACAGGCCCTCGGCGGGGCGCGCCGAAACTGCTCACACACCAAACCTGCAGTCCAGGCACCAAGCCGACTAACTGGCTGGCTAGACCGAGGAATCGATCTTCTGCCGCCGCACCAACACAGTGCGAGCCGACGTCGACTCTCTCATTGATGTAGCAACGAAGCGAGCGACGCCGTGTTCTTGTCCGGACTCGCACGCACCCCGGAAACTGAAAATGTCCATCTCGAAAGAATCCCGTCTCAAGTTACTTCCTCTGTCTGCGCTGGTGCTGGCCCTTGCTGCCTGCGGTGGCAGCGATGGCACCTCGACGACCGGTGAAAGCCTGTCCTCCGATTCGTCGAGCGAGATCCTCGACAGCGCCCGCCGCGAAACGGCGCTTGCCTACAGCTGGGCCGCCTCCGGCCAAAGCGCCCCGGTTCTGCTCGTGACCGCCCCTTCCTACACCGGCACGGCGACTGTCACCATTCGCGGTACGGCCCGTGACGATCGCGGCGTGACCCGCATCACCTGGTTCAACGATCGTGGCGGCATCGGCCAAGCCACGCTGAGCGGCACGGCCTCCGGCTACACCTGGGTGGCCACCTCGATTCCTCTCGCAGTGGGCGCCAACGTCATCAAGTTCGTGGCTGAAGACGCCAACGGCAGCTGGACGATGGAAACGGTCAACCTGACCCGCCCGGCGACGGCTCCTGCTCCCGCCCCGGCCCCGGCACCTGCTCCGGCCCCGGCACCTGCTCCCGCACCTGCTCCGGCCCCTGCTCCCGCCCCGGCCCCGGCCCCGGCACCTGCTCCCGCCCCGGCTCCGGCCCCGGCCCCGGCCCCGGCTCCGGCCCCGGCCCCGGCCCCGGCCCCGGCACCTGCTCCCGCCCCGGCTCCTGGCGGCGCCCCGACCTACTACTTCTCCGACTGCCAGACCGGCGCAGCCACCGGCTGCTTGCCCGGCAGCAATGCCAACGTCGGCACCAGCGCTCAGTACCCGAAGCAGAACCTGGCTGGCATCAACGTGAACGCGCTGCCGGCCGGCACCCGCCTGCTGTTCGCCCGCGGCGGCTCGTGGAATCACTCCACCATCCGCCTCGACAACCGCAACGTGACCGCCGCGGCACCGCTGACCTTCGATTCGTACGGCAGCGGCAACCTGCCCGTCTTCCGCACTCCGGCCAACTTCGGCTTCGAGTTCGGCGGCTTCGGCAACCGTGACGACGACCGTGGCTACACCTTCCGCAACATCAAGCTCGACGGTGTCGGTACCGGCCAATGGGGCTTCTGGCTGCGCGGCATGCTGCGCGACGTGATCATCGAGAACGTCGAGATCACCGGCTTCTACACCGCGATCGAACTGCAAGGCAACGACCCGATCAGCCACATCACCGTCCGCAACAACAACATCCACCGCAACCGTGGCAACGGCATCATCGGCAACGCGTCCGACAGCCTGTTCGAGGGCAACACCTTCGAAAACAACAACGCGGTCGGCAGCACCTTCGTGCATGGCGTGTACCTGTCGAGCGGCAACGGCGCCATCAGCAACGTCGTCTTCCGCAACAACCGGTTCGTGCGCAACTCGATCGTTGGCGGCATCTGCACGGGCGGCAACCTGACGGTGCACGGTCGTGTCAACGGCCTGACCATCGAGGGCAACACCATCCTGCAGGACAACGCCAGCGAAGGCTGCTGGGGCATCTCGATCAGCCCGTATGCGACGTACGCCAACCAGGGCTTCTCCAGCCTGGTGGTGCGCAACAACAACATCGTCAACGTCGGCAACTGCGCGGTTTGCGTGACGGCCGCTCCGGGTGCCATCGTCGAAGGCAACAAGTCGTGGCTCAACTTCGCTCGCGGCCAGTCGACCATCCGCCTGAACGAGTCGGAAGAGACGTCTGACGGCGACCTGCGCGGCCCCGCCACGGTGCGCAACAACCTGGCCTGCTACACCTCGGGCAGCGGCAGCTTCACGGCACCGTCCGGCAGCACGATCACGGGCAACCTGACCCGGACCGGCGCCGCCGCCTCGACGGACGCCTGCGCCCGCTAAACACGGCGACGCCTGACAACACCGTCTCCCTCCTGGCCCCCGGCGGATCGCAGATCCCCGGGGGCTTTTTCTATGGCGGTATGACTTGGTGAACAATCGCGCGGTCACTCCCACCCCGCGCCATGGACCGTCATCCCCTCCCTTCCATCAGCCGGCTGCGTGCCCTGGGCGTCGCCGCGCTGGTGCTCCTCGCCGGCAACCTGACCGCGTGCGCGCAGACCGCCGGTGCGTCGCCGACGTACTACTTCTCGGATTGCCAGGCCGGTGCCGCGCCGGGCTGCGTGCCGGGCAACAACGGCAACTCCGGCACCCGCCCTGACGCCCCGAAGCAGACGCTCGCCGGCTTCAACATCAACGGCCTGCCGGCAGGCAGCAAGCTGCTGTTCGCGCGCGGTGGCGTGTGGAATCACAGCCTGGTCCGGATCGACAACCGCCGGGTCAGCGCTGAGCAGCCGCTGGTACTCGACGCCTACGGCGACGGGCCGGCCCCGGTGTTCAAGGTGGCCAAAACCTACGCCTTCGAATTCGGCACCTGGCAGAACACCGAACTCGACGGCGGCTACGTCTTCCGCAACCTCAAGCTCGACGGGCAGGGCACGGCCGAGTGGGGCTTCTGGTTGCGCGGCGCCTTGCGCGACGTGGTGATCGAGAACACCGAGATCACCGGCTTCGCGATCGCCATCAACTCCCAAGGCGGCGACCCGATCAGCCACATCACCGTTCGCAATTCCAAGATCGTGCGCAACCACGACATGGGCGTGCTCGGCCACTTCAACGATTCAGTGTTCGAGGGCAACCAGTTCGTCGAGAACAACGCCAGAGGCAGCACCTTCAGCCATGCGCTCTACCTGAGCGGCGGCAATCGCAACAAGATCAAGGGCAACCTCTTCCTCAACAACTCGGTGGTCAACGGCGAGTGCCGCGGCGGCAACGTCACCATGCACGGCCAGATGGACACCATGCTGATCGAGGACAACCTCATCTCGCAGGCCAAGGCCTCCGACGGGTGCTTCGGCTTCTCGATCACGACGGGCTACAACACGCCGGAGTGGTTCCGCAACTTCACGGTGCGCAACAACACCGTCATCAACGTCGGCGGCTGCGCGATCTGCGCCGATGCGGTGCAGAACTTCGTGGTCGAGGGCAACCGCGTGTTCCAGGACCACGACCGATGGCATTACGCGATCCTGATCCGCAACACCGAGCAGCCGAACGACGCGCCCAATGCCAACGTGGTGATCCGCAACAACACGGCCTGCTTCAAGGAAAGCCGCGGCAACCAGAAGCTGGCTGCCATCTCCTTCCAGGGTGCTCAGTCCACCGCCAACAACACGCTGACGGGTGCGGCCGCGGCCGGCGGAGCGTGTACGCGGCCGGTCGCTTCGGCTCGCTGAACGCGTCTCAGGGCGCCGGGCGGGAGCTCCGGGCGACCGTGGTGCGGCCGTCGAGTTGCGCCGCCAGGGCGGCCGCCCAGAACGCGCTGCCCGAATGCGCGAGGTGGCTGTTGTCGAAGTAGACAGGCTTGCCGTCCACGACCGACACGCAAACACCCGTCTTGCACAGGACCTCGCCCGTCGAAAAGCTCGCGGCAAGCTGGGGCCGGTTGCGGGCCAGCGCATCGAAGAAGAAGGCGTACTCGCGCTGGTAGTCGTCGCGGGTGAAGTCGAGGTTCACGCTCTGCCCGCGCAGCGTCGCGGCGGCCAGGCGGCGCGGCACGTGGTCGCGCGCGGCCGGCAGGGGCTCCCAGATGTAGACCTCCTTGCCGAGGGCCCGCAGTTGCTGCACGGTGGTGTCGAACTGGCGCTGGAAAAGGCCGACTGACGATTCGGTGCTCGGCCGCTCGCCCGGCGCTGCGGTGAGCTTGCCTTCGATGGCCTGGCGCCAGGTCGACACGAGGAACACCTTCTTCACCGCCGGGTCGCCCTGTGCCACGGCGAGCATCTGTTGGTTGAACGCCTGGCAGGCAGATCCGCCGCGGTAGAGATGGATGCCTTGCAGTGGCGGGCACGAGTTGAGGAACGCGATGCGGCCCGCCTGGCCCGACGCCTTGAGCCATGTGTCGAGGGCGCCTTGCGCAGCCCAGGCGTGGGAGTCACCCCAGATCAGCCACTCTGCCGACTTGCCGGGCGCACCCAGGGCGCACAGCGGCGGCTGTGCGACGGTGCCCTTGGGCGGGTACTCGGCGCAGCGCTCGTCGGGCATGTCCTTGGAAAACGCGGCGATGCGCGCGACCTCGGCTGGAAGCCGGCCCGGCAAACCGTCCTGCGCGATCACGATGCTGGCAAAGGCGACGCTGGCCAGGAGGCCGATCCCGTAGGTCGCCACGAAGCTGCGCGTGCGGGCGAGCCACTGCCCGTGGCGCAAGGGTGTCTCGACGAAGCGATAGAGCAGGGCCGAGAGCACGAAGCACAAGCCCACCATCGCCAGCCGCCACGGCAGCGTGTAGTTCTCGCCGAGCTCCTGCGAGGCAAACACGTTCACCGGCCAGTGCACGAGGTAGAGCGAATACGAGATGCGACCGATGGCGACCATCGGCGCCGTCGAGAGCAGGCGCGTGGTGACGTTGCGACCTTGGGTGCCGGCGTAGAGCAGGCATGCCGCGCCCAGCGTGGGCAGCAGCGCGAAGCTGCCCGGGAAGGGGGTGTCCTCGTCGTACGCGGCGACCGAAAGCACCACCAGCAAGGCACCGGTGAAGCCGAGTGCATTCGCATGGCTGGCCTTGCGCAAGGGCGGGGCCCAGGTCAGAAGCGCGCCGATCAGAAGCTCCCAGGCGCGGGTGGGCATCAGGTAGAAGGTGGCCTGCGCCTTCGAGCCGACGAAGGCGAGGTTGAGGCCGAACGAGACGATCGCCGCCGCCAGAACGATCCAGAACACGAAGCGGCGCGCGTAGCGATAGACCAGCACCAGAGCGATCGGGTAGACGATGTAGAACTGCTCTTCCACCGCGAGCGACCAGGTGTGCAGCAGATAGATGTTGCCGGCCTGCAGCCCGAAGTAGTTGACGTTCTGCCAGAAGTAGATGTTGGCGTAGTAGAACTGGGCGGCCAGCACCTCGTGCATCAGCTGTGAGAAGTCGGCCTGCAGCAGGCGCAGCGCGCCCCAGGCCATCACGCCCACCAGCACGACGAAGAGCGCCGGCGCCAGGCGCCGCAGCCGTCGCACCCAGAAGTCGGCCAGCGAGAAGCGCTGCGCCTCGATCTGCTCGCGCACGATCCAGGTGATGAGGAAGCCGGAGATGACGAAGAAGACGTCGACGCCGACGAAGCCGCTCTTGGCTTCGGAGGTGAGGTGGAAGTGGAAGACCACCACCAGCAGCACCGCGATGGCCCTCAAGCCATCGATGTCGGGCCGATAGGACACGTTCGAACCGTGTGACGATGCCCGCAAATCCCCCATCCGCCTCTTTCCAGTGCCCTGCGCGTTCAGCAAAGGGGCTAGTGTTTGGTGCGCCGCCTGATTGGTCAATGCTTGCGCGCCAACATCCCCTCAAGCAAGGGAGCAATCGCGACTGGGGCGTCACCTAGACTTGAGCCTCGCTCGCAATCAGCCTCTTAGGATCGGCCATGCAGCTCTTGAGCACCTACGTCGGTGGCCGAGACAACAACTTCAATCTCCTGCGGTTCACGGCGGCGTTCCTGGTGCTGTTCAGCCACTCGTTCGCGCTGTCCACCGGCGATGCGAAGACCGAACCGCTGCGCGCCTGGCTCGGCATGACGCCGGGCTCCATCGCGGTCGACGTGTTCTTCATCACCAGCGGCTTTCTCGTGACCGGCAGCCTGCTGGCACGTGGCAGCGTGATCCAGTTCCTCGCTGCGCGGGCGCTGCGCATCTACCCCGGCCTCATCGTGGCCGTGCTCGCCACCACGCTCGTCGTCGGCCTCTTCTTCACCACCTACCCCTTCGGCGAGTTCCTGTGGATGCGCGACACCTGGTCGCACGTGTTCCGCAACACCACCTTGATCTCGCCGCGCGGCACCTCGTTCCACCTGCCAGGCTCCTTCCCCAACCTGCCCTGGGCGCAGGTGGTCAACGGCTCGTTGTGGACGCTGCCCTACGAGGTCCGGATGTACGCCACCCTGGCGGTGCTCTGGCTCGCGTTGTCGTTCCTCAAGAACCACCGGCGCGTCTGGATGGGTCGCGTCTCCGTGCTCGTGGCCGTGCTCGCACTCGCCTGGCACTTCACGACGCGTGGCCAGAGCCAGCTCACCGCCGGGCCGCAGCTCACGGCGATGTTCTTCATCGGCAGCGCGATGTACGCCTACAAGGACCGCATCCCGATGGTGGGGGCCGCGTTCTGGGTGGCGCTCGCGGTGACCCTCGTCGCGTCGCTCGACCAGCGTGTCTTCTTCTACTTCTACATGGTCACCTTGCCGTACATGGTGATGTTCCTCGCCTTCGTGCCGGGTGGTGCGGTGCGCGGCTTCAACCGGATGGGCGACGTCTCCTATGGCCTGTACATCTATGCGTGGCCAGTGCAGCAGATCTCGGTGGCGCTGATCCCGGGCATCGGGCCCTGGCAACTCTTTGCGGTGTCGTCGGTGGGGACGCTGGTGCTGGCGTTCCTGTCGTGGCATCTCATCGAGAAACCGGCGCTGGCCCTGAAGGACTCGGTGCCGAGCCGGCCGGGTCGGCTTCAGAACGCCCAGGGGTGACGTGCGGCGGATCCCGCGTGCATGGCTGCTGGCCTTGGCAGCGTTGCTGGCAGCGACTGCGCTGGCCGGTGCGTATGTCTGGAAGCGGTCATCGGGCGGCCCCCCACGGCAGGTGTTTCCGCCCGAGCCGCTGACGACCGACCCTTGGGGCCGGCTGCTGGCCTATCCCGGCAAGCAGGCGGTGGCATGCCCCGTTCAAGACGAGTCGACGGTCGTGCTCATCGTCGCCGGGCAATCCAACGCCGCCAACAGCGGTGCGCTTCGCCACACGTCGCGCCACGGGTCTCGCGTCGTCAATTTCCTGGACGGTCGCTGCTTCGTGGCGGCGTCTCCTCTGTTGGGCGCCGATGGACGCAGCGGCGAGTACTGGACGCTCCTCGCCGACCGGCTCATCGACGAGGGCAAGGCACGTCAGGTGGTGCTGGCGCCGTTCTCGGTCAACGGCACCCGGATCGAGCGGTGGCAGCCAGGGGGCGAGCTCCATGCACCGTTCCTGGCGATGCTCGGGCAGCTGCGCGCGGTCTATCGTCCGTCACAGGTGTTGTGGCACCAGGGTGAATCCGATTTCCTGCTGGGCACGACGCAGACGACCTATGCCGATGCCTTGAAGGCCCTGGTGCTCGGTGTGCGTTCAAAGGGGATCGAGGCACCGTTCCACGTGGCCGTGGCGTCGCGATGCCTGCTCTCGGCATGGCGTGCCGACAACCCCGTGGCCCAGGCGCAGCGCGCCGCGCCCGACGCCGCGCTTCGCATCCTGCCCGGCCCCGACGCCGATGCGGTGTGGGCTGACGCGCACCGATTCGACGACTGCCACCTGTCGGCTGCTGGGCAGGCCGAGATGGCCGAGCGGTGGTTGGGCGTCTTGCGCTGAGCCGCGGCGCTTATCCGGCGACCACGGCTTGCGGCGGAGCCGCTGGCGGCACGTACTCCGTGCCCGAATAGAACGGCGAGCCTTTGGCCATGCCGCGTGCGCGCATCAGCACAGTCAATTCATGCAGGGCGCGCAGCTTGCGTTTCACCTTGATGGCCAGCGTGCGCTGGCTCGCCGGTTGCTGGCGGGTGCGCTGCGCGACCCAGGCGAAACGGCTGTCGGCCGGGGCCTTGCCGTGGCGCTGCTCCAGGGCCTCGATCACGCCCAGCACCTGCTTCTGGTTGAAGACGTCGTACTCCGACAGTGCCGTCCAGGCCCGGTCGTCCCCCAGGTGGAAGGTGAGCCGCTGGTGCAGGTAGGTGAACATGCGAAAGCCGCTCAAGGCATCGAGGTTCGCGAGCAGGGCGTAGTCCCACCACGGTGCGCCGATGCACACGTCGTTCAGGATCAGCTGCGGGATCCAGGCGCGGGGGAACACGAAGCAGTCATGTCCGTGGTGTGACTTGCCCGGGTGCTGGTAGGCGAGCGAGATCTGGGCAGGCTCCGACGTGACCTTCGGGATGGTGCGCCGATTGACGATCACGGCGCGAGACGGGTCGCGGCGCATCAGATCGTCGAGCACGCGGTAGAGGAAGGGTTGCGGGCTGATGTCGACGTTGGTGAAGACGATGTAGTCGCCACGCCCGTGCTCATGCGCCGCGTTGAGCAGGTCGGCCACGAGCGGGAAGGTGCGCGGTGGCGTCATCGGGTGCACGTCCTGGATGGTGCGCGTGATGGCCGGCACGGCGCGGGCGGGCGCCTCCACCGAGGGCAGATCGCGCGGCTCCACCAGCGCCAGCACTTCCACGCCGAGGCCATGCCGACCTGATTCTTCCTGTGCGTTGCGCAGGGCCTGGAAGGTCATGCGCTGCGCGATGTCGTGTTCGGTGCCGGGCTTGGCGGTGAACGGGTTCAGCAGGTGGGTGAAACGGACGTGGGCCATCCGCGGATTCTAGGAAGCGCCCCCAGCCTCGGCCTCCCCGGAGATGCGGGTTCGTGCGCTTGCGCATCGGGGTTGCGAAGGCGCTTCACGGGGGCCCCGCCGGGCGTGCGAAATATGGCACGTGTGCTGTGTTTCATTGGTAGCGTGCAGCGTTTCACACGCTTATCTAGGGGGTCCGGGGCATGCTGGTTGCCGCACATAATTCCTCGGGTTTTTGCGTAGCTTGGGCTCACCAGCGAACGCATTCACGCGATCGATTCACGTCAAGCACGAGCGCGGTGCAACCCTCCTCCAAGCAGGTCATCACGTCGAGAAAACATGGCGAACTCAGTGCGTAGCGTCCTCATCGGGTCTGAATCTCTGCTGATCCAGTGCGGTCAGGTCCTCGAGCAGGCAGGCCACCAGATCGTGGCCGTGGTCACGACGCGCGCCGCCATCCGCCGCTGGGCCGCCGAAAAGGGCATCCGCGTGCTGGCCGACTCGGCCGCGCTGCTCGCCGCACAAGACATCCGCCCCTTCGACTACCTCTTCTCGATCACCAACCTCTCGGTGCTGTCGCCCGAAGTCATTGCGATGCCCACGCGCGCCGCGATCAACTTCCACGACGGCCCGCTGCCCGAGTACGCTGGTCTCAACACGCCCGTCTGGGCCATGCTCAACGGCGAAGGCCGTCACGGCATCACCTGGCATGTGATGACCGACAAGGTCGACCAGGGCGACATCCTCGTGCAGCGCCGCTTCGATCTGTCCGAAGGCGAGACCGCACTCACGCTCAACACCAAGTGCTTCGAAGCCGGCATGGAAAGCTTCGAGGAACTGGTGAAGGGCCTCGCCGACGGCACGCTGCAAGGCCGCCCGCAGACCGAAGGCGTGCTGAAGTACTTCGGCCGCAAGGACCGCCCTGAAGCGGCTTGCGCCATCCGCTGGGACCAGCCTGCGTCGAAGATCGCGACGCTCGTGCGCGCGCTCGACTTCGGCACCTACGCCAACCCGATCGGTGCGGCCAAGGCGCTCTACAACGGCCAACTCCTGCTCGTGCCGGAGCTCAAGCTGCTGGAAGACCGCTCGGGCCTGCCGGCCGGCACCATCGTGTCGGTCAACGACGCGGCGCTGGTCGTCGCGACGGGTGACTTCGATGTGCAGATCCCCCGCCTCGAGACGCTCGACGGCAAGCCGCGCTTCCTCAACTGCCCGGTGCTGAACCTGCGCAGCGGCGCCCGCTTCGAGGTGCTCGATGCGGCGGCAGCCGACCAGCTGAGCGCCATCAACGCATCGCTGGCCTCGCACGAAACCTTCTGGCTGCGCCGCCTCGAAACCCAGACCTCGCTCGAGCTGCCCTACATCGACCGCAGTGCCGCGCCGGTCGCCACGCAATGGCAGCAACTCGACGCCGCGTTGCCGGCGGGTGACGCCGATGCGCGCATCGCCGCCCTCGTGGGCTACCTTGCACGCCTCACGGACAAGGATGGCTTCGACCTCGGCTTCGCCGACCCCGCGTTGCGTCGCGCCGTGGGTGCAGCGCCGGCCTGGTTCGCACAACAGGTGCAGCTGCGTGTCGCGCTCGACTTCTCGCGCGGCTTCGATGCGTTGCGCAAGGCCGTTGCCGACGAACTCACCACGCTGCGCAAGCGTGTGGGTTATGCCAGCGACATCGTCGCCCGCTCGCCCGAGCTGCGCACGGCGGCCGCCCAGAAAGACCCGCGGGTCCAGCCCGTGGCGCTGCTGATCGTCGACCAGCTCGACGATGCGGTCGCGCTGCCCGGCAGCGAACTCACCAT
Organism: Piscinibacter sp. HJYY11; assembly: GCF_016735515.1. Taxonomy (NCBI): domain Bacteria; kingdom Pseudomonadati; phylum Pseudomonadota; class Betaproteobacteria; order Burkholderiales; family Sphaerotilaceae; genus Piscinibacter; species Piscinibacter sp. HJYY11. The sequence goes on from NZ_JAERQZ010000001.1 coordinate 4,598,136, forward strand.
CGCTATCACCGCCGATGGCACGCAAAGCCGCTGGATCTTCGACGCGGCCAAGCTGGCGCGCGGCACCGTATCGGCGATGCAGCAGCAAGCCGCCGAGCTGCTGAAGGCGGCCGAGGCCGATGCCTCGCGCGCCCTCGCCGAGCTGCCCCTGTGGGACGCCGCCGAGCGCAGCCGCGTGCTCGACCAGTGGAACGCCACCGACGCGCCGGCGCGCACCGATGCCTGCGTGCACCGCCTCTTCGAAGAGCAGGCCGCCCGCACGCCGAACGCCACGGCCGTGACCTGCGAAGACCAGTCGCTCACCTACGACGAACTCAACCGCCGCGCCAACCAGCTCGCGCGCCGCCTCAAGTCGCTGGGCGTCGGCCCCGACGTGCTGGTGGGCCTGTGCGCCGAGCGTTCGGTCGAAATGATGGTGGGCCTGATCGCCATCCACAAGGCCGGCGGCGCCTACGTGCCGCTGGACCCGAGCTACCCGAAGGACCGCATCGCCTACATGGTCGAAGACTCCAAGGTGCCGGTGCTGCTGACGCAGGACCGCGTGGAGTTGCCCAAGCACAGCGCCAAGGTCATCAAGCTCGACACCGACTGGGCCTCGATCGCCACCGAATCGGCCGAACCCTTCGACGGAGGCGCCGAGCCGCAGCACCTGGCCTACGTGATCTACACCTCGGGTTCGACCGGCAAGCCCAAGGGCGTGATGGTCGAGCACCGCAACGTCGTCAACTTCTTCGCGGGGATGGATCACCACCTCGGTGAAGACCGTGCCGGCACGTGGGTCGCCGTCACCAGCCTGAGCTTCGACATCTCGGTGCTCGAACTCTGCTGGACGCTCACCCGCGGCTTCCACGTCGTCATCGCGACCGGCGAAGAACGCTCCGGCGCCGCGCCGCGGGGTGCGGCCGCCGCCCGCCCGCTCGACTTCAGCCTCTTCTACTTCTCGGCCAACGAAGCCGAAGGCGAGGGCCAGGAGAAGCACGACAAGTACAAGCTGCTGCTCGAAGGCGCCAAGTACGGCGACCAGCACGGCTTCTCGGCCGTGTGGACGCCGGAGCGCCACTTCCACGCCTTCGGTGGCCTGTACCCGAACCCCGCCGTGGCCGGTGCCGCGATTGCCGCGGTCACCGAGCGCATCAAGATCCGCGCCGGCAGCGTCGTGCTGCCGCTGCACCACCCGCTGCGCGTGGCCGAGGAGTGGTCGGTCGTCGACAACATCTCCAAGGGCCGTGTCGGCATCTCGTTCGCATCGGGCTGGCAGCCCAACGACTTCGTGCTGAAGCCGGAGAACTTCGCCGACAACAAGAACATCATGCTGCGCAACATCGAGACCGTGCGCAAGCTGTGGCGCGGCGAGAAGTGCAGCTTCCCCGGTGCCACCGGCAACGAGGTCGAGGTGGGCATCCTGCCGCGCCCGGTGCAGAAGGACCTGCCGTTCTGGGTCACCTCCGCCGGCAACCCCGAGACCTTCATTGCCGCCGGCAAGCTCGGCGCCAACGTTCTGACCCACCTGCTGGGCCAGACGGTGGAAGAACTCGACGGCAAGCTCGCCGCCTACCGCAAGGCCTGGAAGGACGCCGGCCACCCGGGCGAGGGCTACGTGACGCTGATGCTGCACACCTTCGTCGGACCCGACGAAGCCGAGGTGCGCGCCAAGGTCAAGCAGCCGCTGATCGACTACCTGAAGACCTCGCTCAACCTCGTCAAGCAATACGCCTGGTCCTTCCCCGCGTTCAAGAAGCGCGAGGGCATGGATGGCCCCAACTCCACCGCCAGCCTCGACCTGCAAAGCCTCAGCGACGAGGAGATGCAAGGGCTGATGGAGCACTCGTTCAACCGCTACTACGAGACCAGCGGCCTCTTCGGCACGCCCGAGAGCTGCCTGAAGCAGGTCGATGCGATCAAGGCGATCGGTGTCGACGAAGTGGCCTGCCTGATCGACTTCGGCGTCGACTCGCCGTCGGTGCTGGCGCACCTCGAATACCTGAACGAGCTGCGCAAGAACGCCACGCCTCGCCGCGCGGCCGCGACCGTCAACACCGACTACTCCATCCCCACGCTGCTCAAGCGCCACCAGGCCACGCACCTGCAGTGCACGCCGTCGATGGCGCGCATGCTGCTGCTCGACCCGGCGGCGGCCGACGGCCTGCGCGGCCTCAAGCGCATGATGGTCGGCGGCGAAGCGCTGCAGGCGCCGCTCGCCCGCGAGCTGAAGGGCGCGATCGCCAGCAACGGCCATCTGATGAACATGTACGGCCCGACCGAGACGACCATCTGGTCGTCGGTGCACCGGGTCGACACCGTCGACGGCATCGTGCCGCTCGGCAAGCCGCTCGCCAACCAGGCCATCTACATCCTCGACACGCGCCAGCAGCCCACGCCGGTGGGCGTGCCGGGCGAGCTCGTGATCGGCGGCAAGGGCGTCGTGCGCGGCTACCTGCACCGCCCCGAGCTGACCGCCGAGCGCTTCCTGCCGCACCCGCTCAAGGGCGCCGCCGGTGGCCGTGTCTACCGCACCGGCGACCTGGCGCGCCTGCGCGACGACGGCTCGATCGAATTCCTCGGCCGCTTCGACCACCAGGTGAAGGTGCGCGGCTACCGCATCGAGCTGGGCGAGATCGAAGCCTCGCTGCTGAGCCACACCGGCGTGCGCGAGACGGTGGTGGTCGCACGCGAAGACACGCCGGGCGACGTGCGCCTGGTGGCCTACATCGTGCCGTCGGCGAAAGACAGCGCACCTGCCGCCGAGCTGAAGGAGCACCTGCGCGCCCGCATGCCCGACTTCATGGTGCCGGCGCACTTCGTCACGCTCGACGCGCTGCCGCAGACGCCCAACGGCAAGATTGACCGCAAGCAGCTGCCTGCGCCCGAAGCGAGCAAGGCACCCGTCGCGACCGAAGCCTTCGTGGCCCCGGCGAGCGACCTCGAAGAGCAGATCGCCGCCATCTGGAAGGACGTCCTCAAGCTGCCGCAGGTCGGCGCACGCGACAACTTCTTCGACCTCGGCGGCCACTCGCTGCTGGCCGTGCAGGCGCACCGCCGCCTGCGCGACACCCTGCAGCGCGACATCTCGATCACCGACATCTTCCGCTTCCCCACCATCCAGAGCCTGAGTGCCTACCTGGGCGAAGGTGGTGTGGACGACGCCGGCGCGAAGGCCGGCAATGCGCGCGCGCAAGGCCGCCGTGCCGTGCTGCAACAGCGCCGCCAAGCCTCGCGCGTCTGACCGAAAAAACCGATATCCGACCACCGATGAACCGCTCGACAGAGGCAGGCTGCCCGCAGGGAAAGAACGCATGACCGACGAGGTGAACGAGACTGACATCGCCATCGTGGGCATGGCGATCCGCGTGCCGGGGGCTTCGAACCCCGAAGAGTTCTGGGCCAACCTGCGCAACGGCGTGGAAGCCACGCGGCCGTACACCGACGAAGAGCTGCTTGCCAAGGGCGTGTCGCAGAGCACGCTGGCCGACCCCAACTACGTGAAGGCCGGCATCCAGCTGCAGGACCTCGACGCCTTCGACCCCGAGTTCTTCGGCTTCAGCCAGAAGGAAGCGGCGATCCTCGACCCGCAGCACCGCCAGTTCTACGAGATCTGCTGGGAGGCGCTCGAACGCGCCGGCCACCCGCCCGAGACCTTCGAAGGCGCCGTCGGTCTCTTCGCCGGCTGCGGCATGGGCGCGTACTTCACCTTCAACCTGCTCTCCAACCCTGAGCTGGTCGATTCGGTGGGCCTCTTCCTGCTGCGCCACACCGGCAACGACAAGGACTTCCTGTCGACCCGCGTGTCCTACGCCTTCAACCTGCACGGCCCTTGCGTCAACGTGCAGACCGCCTGCTCGACCTCGCTCGTCGCCACGCACATGGCGGTGCAGAGCCTGCTCTCGCGCGAGTGCGACATGGCGCTCGCCGGTGGCGTGACCATCGAAGTGCCGCACGGCGTGGGCTACCACTACAAGGAGGGCGAGGTGCTCTCGCCCGACGGCCATTGCCGTACCTTCGACCACCGCTCCAAAGGCACGGTGTTCGGCAGCGGCGCTGGCGTCGTGGTGCTGCGCCGTCTGGAAGACGCGCTGCGCGATGGCGACCACATCCATGCGGTGATCAAGGGCAGTGCGGTCAACAACGACGGCGCGCGCAAGGTCGGTTATCTCGCGCCCAGCGTCGACGGCCAGGCAGCGTGCATCACGGAAGCGCTGGCGGTGTCCGACGTGACGGCCGACACGCTCACCTACGTCGAGTGCCACGGCACCGCCACGCCGGTCGGTGACCCGATCGAGATTGCCGCGCTCACGCAGGCCTTCCGCGACACCACCGACAAGGTCGGCTACTGCAAGGTCGGCTCGGTCAAGACCAACATCGGCCACCTCGATACGGCTGCCGGTGTGGCGAGCCTGATCAAGGCCACGCTCGCGCTCGAACACAAGCAGATCCCTCCCTCGCTCAACTTCGAAGCGCCCAACCCGCGCATCGGCTTCGAGGGCAGCCCCTTCACCGTGGCCGCCAAGCTCGCCGACTGGACGACCGATGGCGGCCCGCGCCGCGCCGGCGTCAACTCGCTCGGCGTGGGCGGCACCAACGCCTTCGTGGTGCTGCAGGAGCCGCCGGCCCGCAAGCCGAGCGCGATCGACGAGAGCACGCAGCTGCTGGTGCTGTCGGCCCGCAACCGCAAGGCCCTCGACGACAACGCCAAGCGTCTGGCCACTTGGTTGCGCCAGCATCCCGAACAGCCCTTGGCCGACGTGGCCTACACGCTGCGCGTCGGCCGCCGCGGCTTCGAGCAGCGCCGTGTGCTTGCCGCCACCAGCCGCGACGAAGCCATCGCCCTGCTGGAAGGGAACGACGCCAAGCGTGTGTTCAACCACACCAAGGAGCTGGAGCACCCGCAGGTGGTGTTCATGTTCCCGGGTGGCGGCGCACAGTACGTGCGCATGGGCGCCGGCCTCTACGAGAAGGAGCCCGTCTTCCGCGAGTGGGTCGACAAGGGCCTCGCGATCCTGAAGAACCGCTTCAATGCCGACCTCGCGCCGGTGCTGCTGGCGAAAGAGGTCACGCCCGAGCTCGTCGAGGCCATCGCCAAGCCGTCGGCTCAGCTGCCGCTGACGTTCCTGGTCGAGATCGCGCTGACGAAGTTGTGGGAGTCCTACGGCGTCAAGCCCGACATGGTGATCGGCCACAGCATGGGCGAGAACGCCGCGGCCTGCATCGCGGGCGTGTTCTCGTTCGAAGACGGCCTGGGCCTCCTGCTGCTGCGCGGCCAGCTGGTCGAGCAGACGCCGCGCGGCTCGATGATCAGCGTGCCGATGGCCGCCAAGGACCTGATGCCGCTGCTCGGCAGCGAGCTCGACCTCGCCGCGTCGAACAGCCCGCAGCTGTCGGTGGCCTCGGGGCCGCCCGAGCCGCTGGAAGCGCTGGCCGCCAGGCTGAGCGCGATGGACGTGGACAGCCAGCGCGTGAAGGTGGACGTGGCGGCGCATTCGCGCCTGCTCGACGGCATCCTGCCGCGCTTCCGCCAGTACCTGCAGAGCATCCAGCTGCACGAGCCCAAGCTCAAGATCGTCTCCAACCGCACCGGCCAGTGGCTGGAGCCCGGCAAGGCGCGCGACCCGGAATACTGGGTGCAGCATTTCCGCAATTCCATTCTCTTCGCCGACGGCGTGGACACGCTGCTCGAGAACGACAACCTGGTCTTCCTCGAAGTGGGTCCGGGCAACATGCTCGGCTCCTTCGTGCGCCAGAACCCGCGCTCGCCGACGCAGCGCGTGCTGTCGTCGATGCGTCACCCGAACGACCCGCTGCCCGACCACGTGTACTTCCGCACCGTGATGGGCCGGCTGTGGGCGCTGGGCGTCGACTTCGACGTGACGCGCCTGTGGGGCAAGAACCGCCATCGCGTCACGCTGCCGAGCTACGCCTTCCAGCACGGCCACTACTGGATCGAGCCCGGCACCGGCAAGCTCGGCGCGGGCCGCGCCGATGCCGAGCGCCCGCTGCGCCAGGCCGACATGGCCGACTGGTTCAAGAAGCCCCGCTGGGTGCAGCAGGGCATCCTCGAGTCGGACGAAGAACCGAAGACCTGGCTCGCCTTCCACGGCCGCGAGCCGCTGTCGCTCGCCATGGTCTCGGGCCTGCGCGAAGACGGCCACACCGTGATCTCGGTGCTGCCGGGCGACACCTACGCCCAGGTCGACGACAACACCTACACCATCGCTGCCGAAGCCGGCGGCGTCGGCTATCCCGAATTGCTGCAGTCGCTGGAAGAGCGCGGCATCGTGCCCGAGCGTGTGCTGCACACCTGGCTCGTCACGCTCGACCGCAACTTCCGCCCCGGCTCGACCTTCTTCCACCGCAACCAGGAACACGGCTTCTATTCGCTGTTCCACCTGGCGCGGGCGCTCGCCAAGGCCGGCCTCGCCGACCGTGGCCTGCACATGACGGTCGTCTCCAACGGCGCTCTGCGCGTGGGCGACGAGGCCTTGCTGTTCCCCGACAAGGCGACCGCGCTCGGCCCCTGCGCCGTCATCCCGCGCGAGTTCCCGAACGTGAGCTGCGCGTTTGTCGACGTCGACCTGGGCGCACCCCGTGCCGGGACCAAGCGCACCTCGCAGAACGACCTGGCGCTCGCCAAGATGGCGGCCGACGTGAGCGGCGAGCTGCTGGCCGAGCCCGGCACACGCGTGATCGCGTGGCGCAACGGTGTGCGCTGGGAGCGCCACCTGAGCCACGTCAAGTCGCCGGCCGGTGACCTGCCTGTGACCAAGCTCCGCGAAGGCGGCGTCTACCTGATCACCGGCGGCCTGGGCGGCATCGGTGGCCTGATGGCCGAGTGGCTGGCGCGCGAGTACAAGGCCAAGCTCGTGCTGCTGGGCCGCACCCCGTTGCCGGAGCGCAACGAGTGGGACGCGTGGCTCGCCGAGCACGACGCCGGCGACTCCATCGCCCAAGGCATCCGCAAGGTGCGCCAGCTCGAATCGCTGGGCGCCACCGTGCTGCCGCTGTCGGCCGACGTGGCCGTGGCCGACCGCATGAAGGAAGTGGTGGACGAGGCGCGGGCCGCGTTCAAGCAGATCCACGGCGTGTTCCACGCGGCCGGCACGATCCGCGACAGCCTGATCCAGGTGAAGAGCCCGCGCGACATCGAAGACGTGTTCTCAGCCAAGGTCTACGGCACGCTGGTGCTGGACGAGATCTTCCGCGAGCAAGCACTCGACTTCATGGTGCTCTTCTCGTCGACCAGCGCCTACATCGCGCCGAGCGGCCAGATCGACTACGTGGGCGCAAGCGCCTTCGTCAACGCGTTCGCCGAGTCGTGCCGCGGTGCCCGGTCGTACCCCGTCACCTCGATCGCCTGGGGCATCTGGAAGGACGTCGGCATGGTGGGCCAATTGGGCGCCCCGACCGACGCCGCGAAGGACGACGCCGGCATCACCCAGGGCGAGCCCCTGCCGGTCGGCAATCCGCATTTCGACAAGCGTTTCTCGGCCCGTGACGGCCTGGCGCAACTCGAGCTCTTCACCGGCGTGCTGAAGAGCACCGACTGGGTGATCGACGAGCACCGCCTCGGCAGCGGCGAAGCGCTGCTGCCCGGCACCGGCTACCTCGAGCTGGTGCGCGCCGCACTCGCCGAGCTGGGCCAGACCACGGGCTGGCAGCTGAGCAACCTCGTGTTCGAGAACCCGCTCTTTGTCGAGGACGGCAGCGAGCGTGCGTTCCGCGTGCGCCTGCGCGGCGACGAGCAGCGCTGGGACGTGGAGATCCTCGCCGCCGGCGAACGTGAGGGCCGCTTCGTGCGCTGCGCCACCGCGCGCGTCACGCAAGCCAAGGGCGATGTGCCGGCGCAAGTCCACATTGCCGGCATCGAAGCCCGCTGCACCGGCAAGAGCGAAGTCGCTGCCGGCTCCGGCGCGCTGCGCACGCGGCAGGAAAGCCACATCAAGTTCGGCCCGCGCTGGCGTGTGCTGAAGCGCCTGCAGCTCGGCCAGAAGGAAGCCATCGCGCACCTGCAGTTGCCGGCCGAGTTCCACGGCGACCTCGCGACGAACGGCCTGCACCCCGGCCTGCTCGACATCGCCACCGGTTATGCGATGGACCTGATCCCAGGCTACGCCGACCAGGACGTGGTGCAGAACCTCTGGGCGCCGATCTCCTATCGCGGCCTGCGCTTCATCGCGCCGCTGACGGGCGACATCCACAGCTGGGTGCGCCTGGCGAGCGACGGCTCCGTGGCGAGCGACTTCGCCGCCTTCGACGTGACGCTCACCGATGCGCAGGGCACGGTGCTGGCCGAAGTCGACCGCCTCACGCTGCGCCGCCTCGACGGCCCGTGGCACGCACCCAAGCCCGAAGCGGGCGTCGATTCGGTCGGTGAGGGCGCCACCGAACCGGCGGCCCGCAGCAAGACCCTCTCCCCCGGGGAGATCGCGCTGCGCCACAACGTGAGCCAGGGCATCGCGCCGGCCGATGGCTTGAAGGCACTCGACCGCATCCTGCGCGGCGACATGCCGTCCGAGGTGATCGTGAGCTCGATGAAGATCGACGAGCTGATCGCGCAGGCCGAGTCGCTCAGCCGCGCCGCGCTCAGCACCGGCGAAGCGCGCTTCTCGCGCCCCGAGCTCGACAGCGACTTTGCGCCGCCGCGCGACAGCTTCGAAAAGGGCCTGGCCGAGCTGTGGGGCAAGCTGCTCGGCGTGGAAGGCGTGGGCATCCGCGACAGCTTCTTCGACCTGGGTGGCCACTCGCTGATCGCAGTGCGCCTCTTCAACGAGATCGCCGACAAGTTCGAGGTCGACCTGCCGATGTCGGTGCTGATGCAGTCGCCGACCATCGAAGGCCTCGCCACCCTTGTGCGGGGCGATGCCTACAGCGACGAAGCCGCCGCGGCCGAAGCCGAGAACGGCGCCGCCGCCGCACCGCGCCAGAAGGCCGAGCTGCGTTTCCGCCACGTGGTGCCGATGCACACCGGGCCGGTGGCCGGCCGCACGCCGCTCTTCGTGGTGGCCGGCATGTTCGGCAACGTGCTCAACCTCAGCCACCTCGCGCACCTGCTCGGCGAAGACCGGCCGTTCTACGCGCTGCAGGCGCGTGGCCTGTATGGCGACGTGGAGCCGCACGAGAGCTTCGAGGAAGCGGCGACCGACTACATCGCCGAGATCGTGCAGATCCAGCCGCAGGGCCCTTACCTGCTGGGTGGCTTCTCGGGTGGCGGCCTGATCGCCTACGAGATGGCACGCCAGCTGATGGCCAAGGGCGAAGAAGTGCAGGGCGTGCTGATGCTCGACACCCCGGCGCGCGAGATCCCGAACTTCAGCATCAGCGACAAGCTCGCGATGCTGGTGCAGAGCGCACAGCGAGAGGGCCTCGGCATCGTCGGCAAGAAGATCGCGGCCCGCATCGAGTGGGAGAAGGAGAAGCGCCGTCGCCAGGAGGAGCGTGCTGCGAACAACGGCAACGCTGCTGCTGCGGAGGCCAACACCGCCAACTTCCAGTCGCGCCGCATCGGCGATGCCTTCCTGCGGGCGCTGGCCAAGTACAAGATTCCGAAGGTCCCGGTGAAGGTGGCGGTGTTCCGCCCCAAGCTGGATGTGAAGTTCCGGCTGTCGGGAGGACGGCTGGTCGATTCCTACCGCAACTACGTCCGTGAAGACAACTTCTGGACGCCGCATGTCGGCCACCTGCAGGTGTTCGAGGTGCCGGGCAACCACGACAACATGGTGCTCGAGCCCAACGTGCGGGTGCTGGTGTCCTTGTTGCGGCGGGTGATCGAGGGCCTGAGCAAGGGCTCCAGCCAGGACGAGAGAAAGGGAGTGACCGCATGAGCACCAAGGACCTGTACGAACTTGGCGAGATGCCGCCGCTCGGCCACGTGCCGGCCAGGATGTATGCGAGCCTCATCCGCCCCGAGCGCTACGGCGAGCCCGAGCAGGCCTTCGAGGTCGAGGTGGTCGACACCCCGAAGCCCGGCCCTCGGCAGGTGCTGGTCTACGTGATGGCCGCGGGCATCAACTACAACAACGTGTGGGCCGCGCTCGGCACCCCGGTCGACGTGATCGCGGCGCGCCGCAAGCAGAATCCGGCCGCCGAACCGTTCCACATCGGCGGCTCCGATGCCTCGGGCATCGTGTGGGCGGTGGGCGACGGCGTGACCAACGTGCGCGTGGGCGACGAGGTGGTGCTCTCGTGTGCCATGTGGGACGAGAACGCCGCCGACATCCAGGCGGGTGCCGACCCCATCACCTCCACCAGCTGCAAGATCTGGGGCTACGAGGAGAACTGGGGCTCGTTCGCGCAGTTCACCCGCGTCGACGACTACCAGTGCTTCAAGAAGCCGCCCAAGCTCTCGTGGGAGGCTGCAGCCGCCTACATGCTGGTGGGCGCCACCGCCTACCGCCAGCTGATGGGCTGGGCGCCGCACGACGTGAAGCCGGGCGACCCGGTGCTGATCTGGGGCGGCTCGGGCGGGCTCGGTTCGATGGCGATCCAGATCGTCAAGGCCAAGGGCGGCATCCCGATCGCCGTGGTCTCGTCGGAAAGCCGCATGGAGCACTGCCGCAAGCTCGGCGCGCACGGCGTGATCAACCGCACCGACCCGGCGTTCACCCACTGGGGCCGCCTGCCCGACACCGCCGATGCGACGGCCTATGCCGAGTGGATGAAGGGCGCCAACGCCTTCCGCAAGAAGTGGTCGGAGGTGCTCGGCTCGCGCCAGGGCCCGCGCATCGTGCTCGAGCACCCGGGCGAGTCGACCATCCCGACCTCCATCCTCGTGTGCGACAACGCGGGCATGGTCGTGATCTGCGCCGGCACCTCCGGCTACAACGCCGACGTGGACCTGCGCTATCTCTGGATGCGCCAGAAGCGCCTGCAGGGCTCGCACTTCGCCAACACCGAGCAGTGCAAGGCGCTGAACGACATGGTGATCGACGGGCTGGTCGATCCGGCGCTGGCGCGGGTGTTCGAATTCGACGAAGTGGGCAAGGCGCACCAGCTGCTGCACACCAACACCCACCCGTCGGGAAACCTGGCGATCCGGGTCAACGCGCGGGCATGAGCGGGAGCGCTGCCACACCGAAGTTCCTGGTGTCGATCGTGGCCTACAAGGGCGCCGATCTCACCATCGACTGTTTGCGCTCGATCGAGCCCGAGCTGCCCTCGGTGCCCGGCATGCGGGTGCTCGTGGTCGACAACGCTTCACCCGACGGCGCGGCCGATCGGGTGGCGCAGGCGATTGCCGAAAACGGCTGGGGCGCCTGGGCGACGCTGATCCGCGCTCCCGGCAACCACGGTTTCGCCGCCGGCAACAACATCGCGATTCGCGAGCGGCAGGACGCCGATCACGTGCTGCTGCTCAACCCCGACACCCTCGTGCGGCCCGGCGCCTTGCGCACGCTGCTCGACTTCATCGAGGCGCACCCCAAGGTCGGCATCGCCGGCGGCCGCAGTGAAGACCTCGATGCCACGCCGCAGATGTGCTGCTTCCGTTTCCCCAACGCGGTGAACGAGGTGCTGGGCTATCTCGGCATCGGCGCGCTCGACCGGCTCTTCGCCAAGCGTCTCACGCGCATCGGCATCCCGCAGCAGCCGGTGCCGGTCGATTGGGTCTCGGGCGCGTTCATGCTGATCCGCAAGGCGGTCATCGACCAGATCGGCCTGATGGACGAAACCTACTTCCTCTATTTCGAAGAGACCGACTACACCCGCCGCGCCAAACTGGCGGGCTGGGAGGTGTGGCACGTGCCGCAGGCGCGCATCGTGCACCTGGTCGGCCAGTCGAGCGGCGTGACGGTGCGCAATGCGCCGAAGAAGCGGGTGCCAGGCTACTGGTTCGATTCGCGTCGGCGCTACTTCGTGCTGCACCACGGGCGCTTGTACACGGCGCTGGCCGACATCGGGGTCGTGCTCGCCTATCCGATCGGCCGCCTGCTGGATGCGCTGCGTCGCAAGCCGAATCGCCACGCGCCGCATTTCATCGCCGACTTCGTGCGCCACAGCGCGGTCGTGAAGGGTGAACCCGGGCCGCTCCAGCTGCGGCGAGCGGAAACATGACGACGCAGCCCGTGCGGGTGCAGGTCGTCATCGTCAACTACAGAACCGGCCCGCTTGCGGTCGACTGCCTGCGCTCGCTGGTCGACGAGGTGGCCGCGGTGCCGGGCACCGTCGTCACGGTGGTCGACAACCGTTCTGGGGACGATTCGGTCGAGGTGATCGGCCAGGCGATCGAAGCCGAAGGCTGGTCGTCCTGGGCCCGGTTGCTGCCGGCCCCGGTCAACGGCGGCTTCTCCTACGGCAACAACTACGCGGTGCGGCCGACGCTGAACGACGCCAACGGCCCGGCCTACTACTGGCTGCTCAACCCCGACACCCGCATCAGGCCGGGTGCCCTGCGCACCCTGGTCGACTTCCTCGACGCCCATCCCAAAGCCGGCATCGCCGGCAGCCGCTTCCTGCTCGAAAACGGCGAACCCTGGCCTTACGCCTTCCATTTTCCCAGCATCTGGAGCGAACTCGCGGGCGGCCTGCGCCTGAGCCTGGTCGCCCGCCTGCTGAAGCACCGCGCCGGCCTGCGGCCGATGGGCGACACGCCGGCCGAGGCCGATTGGCTTCCCGGCGCCAGCCTGCTGGTACGCCGCGAGGTCTTCCAGACCATCGGCCTGATGGACGAGGGCTACTTCCTCTACTTCGAGGAGACTGATTTCTGCCTTGCAGCCCGCCGCGCCGGCTGGCAGACCTGGCACGTGCCGGCAAGCGTGGTGCTGCACCTCGTGGGCCAGAGCACGCAGGTGAGTGGCCACCATGCGGCGAAGAAGCGCCGCCCGTCCTACTGGTTCGAGTCGCGCCGCCGCTACTGGGTCAAGAACCACGGCTGGTTCTACGCGGCGGCGACCGACCTGCTCTGGGTGCTGGCTTTCCTCACCTACAAGCTGCGCAGCGTCGTCCAGCGCAAATCGGGCGAGTACCCTCCGCACTTCCTCGGCGACTTCCTGCGCCATTCCGCCCTGTTCCACCGCGGCCTGCCCTTCAACGCGGCCGTTTCGCCGTCTCCCGACCATGGCCATCCAGATCGTTCCCCACAGCGCTGAGTGGCGCAATGCCGTCGAAGCCTTCAACGAGCGCATGCGAGCGGGCGGTTCCGGCTGGAGCTTCTACGTCGACCCGGTGCCCGACTGGATCCCGCCGCGCGACGGCCAGAACGTCTGGCGTGAGTACCACCTGGCGGTGGAAGACGGTGAAGCGGTGCGGGGCTGCTTTGCGCTGAAGCCGCAGGACTGGCTGATCAACGGCCAGGTCCAGGTCGTGACCGATTGGCAGGGCCCGTTTTCCGAAGGCGTGATCGACCCCCGGCACGGCATGCTGGGGCTGCGCATGATCCGCGACATGCTGAAGAAGCGCCCGCTGCTCTACAGCTGGGGCCATGGCGGCGACGACCAGCCGGTGGTGCAGATGCTGCGCAAGATGAACTGGCTGCTGCACCCCACGCCGTTCTGCCTGCTGGTGGCCAAGCCGTTCCGCTTCCTGCGTCTCAATGCCCTCCTGCGCCAGACCCCGGCCCGCCGTTTGCTCCTCGACCTCGGCGCCTGGACCGGCCTCGGCTGGCTGGGCCTGAAGCTCCTTCACCTGGGGCTGAAGCTGCGCGCCGGTGGCGGCGGCTTCAAGTCCAGGGCGATGGAAGTCCCCAACTTTGGCCCCTGGGCAGATGCGCTGTGGGAACGTTGCAAAGGCAGCTACAAGGCGATTGCAGTACGCGACGCGGCGTCGATGAACGCCCTGGCGCCCGAGGGGGCCTGGCCGCCGGTCACCCGGCTGAAGGTCGAGCGCGACGGCCAGGTCATCGGCTGGGCGCTCGTCATGGACACCCGCATGCAGGGCGAGCACCGTTTCGGCGACCTGCACGTCGGCTCCATCGTCGACACCCTGGCGCTGCCGTCCCAGGCTGGCGAGGTGGTGCACGCTGCGACCCGGCACCTGGTGGCCAAGGGGGTCGACATCGTGGTCTCCAACCAGGCCCATCCCGAGTGGGCCAAGGGCTTTGCCCAGAATGGCTACGCCGTGTTGCCCGACAAACGCCTCTTTGCGATGTCTCCCCAGCTCCAGGAAGCCCTGGCCCCTTTCACGGAAGTGTCAAAGGGCCTGCATCTGACAAATATGGACGGTCACGGGCCGATGGCCCTGTAGCGTCCCGGCTTCGCGGGATTGCTTTTGACTTGACTTCGTGCCGATACTTTCGGCTCAAATTTTGTTACCCGAGACGCTGTCATGGAAACCGCATCTGAACTCGCTGTCCGCCTGACCAAGGCCTCGCGCAAGAAGTTCTGGGACGTCTACAACTTCGTCGAATGGCCCGAGGCCTTGCAGGCCGACGTCTGGTACATGCCGCCCGAGCTGATCTCCATCTACGGCACGCCCGCGTGGGAATCCCTCACCGAAGAACAGCAGAAGCGCCTGAGCCTCTACGAACTCGGCAATTTCTTCAGCCTGGTCCTGCAGGGGGAGCGCCCGCTCGTGGCGGGCCTGGTCGACCGCCTCTACGCCAAGGGCAACACCACCTCCGTCAACGAGTACCTGCACCACTTCGTCGACGAAGAGAACAAGCACATGGTGATGTTCGGCGAGTTCTGCAACCGCTACGTCGGCAAGGTGTACCCCGAGAAGAAGATCGTGCTGCCGCGCGAGTACGCCAAGGGCGAGGAAGAGGTGGCCTTCTACTGCAAGGTGATGGTCGTCGAGGAGCTCGGCGACTTCTACAACCTCGCGATCGAGAAAGACGAGCGCTGCGACCCGCTGGTGCGCGAGATCAACAAGGTGCACCACATCGACGAAGCGCGCCACCTGGCCTTCGGCCGCGTGCAGCTGGCCGAGCTCTTCAACAAGTTCGCACCCGCCTGGTCGGCCGAGACGCTGGCCGGCTTCCGCCAGTGGCTGGGCGACTACCTGCGCGCCTCCTGGGGCGACTACTACAACCCGACGATGTACCGCGATGCCGGCCTGGCCGACTCCTACGAGCTGCGCCAGATGGCCATGAGCCACCCGGTGTGCGCCGAGTTCCGCCGCAAGGCCTCGTCGAAGGTCGTCAACTACTTCATCAAGAACGGCCTGCTGGCCGAAGAGCCGGCGTTCTGAACGCGGCCACGTCAACAGACCTCAAGCACATGCAAGAACAAGAAGTCAGGGCCAAGCTGCGCGACTGGATCGTCAAGCACTCCAAGGCCCAGGGCAAGGCGAACTTCAGCGACGACACCAAGATCCTCGAGGAGGGCATCCTGTCGTCGCTCGACATCGTCGAGTTCGTGCTCTTCATCGAAAGCCTGCGCGGCGAAGACATCGACACCGACGACATCGAGCCGGCCGTCTTCACCAGCATCAACACGCTGTACACGGCGTTCTTCACCCAGGTGGCCTGATGCCCCACGACGCACGCAGCCTCCGCAGCGGCTTCCTCCGGTCGGCTGACCAGCACGGCGACCGGCCGGCGCTGCAGCTCGACGGGGTGGTGCTGAGCTACGCCGAGCTGCGGGCGCGTGCGGCCTCGCTGGCGCAGACGCTGCAGAAGCATGCGCCGGCCGGCGAACCTGCGTTGACGGCCGTGTTCGCACACCGCTCGATCACGGCCTATGCGGGCGTGCTTGGCGGCCTCTTTCGCGGCCACGGCTATGTGCCGCTCAACCCCGGCTTCCCGACCGACCGCACCCGCGGCATGCTGATCCGCTCGGAATGCCAGAGCCTGATCGTCGACACGCATGGCGCGGCGCAGCTCGGCGAGGTGCTGCAAGGCGTGGAGCGCCCGCTGGTGCTGCTGCTGCCCGAGCATGACGACGTGAGCGCGCTCGCCGCGCTGTGGCCGCAGCACTGCTTCCTCGGCAAGGCCGACCTGGTCGATGGCAAAGGCTGGACCGAAGGGCCGGTCGACCCCAACGGCATCGCCTACCTGCTCTTCACCTCGGGCAGCACCGGCCAGCCCAAGGGCGTGATGGTGGCGCACCGCAACGCGGTGCCGTATGTCGATGCGATGGTCGAGCGCTACGGCGTCACCGAGCACGACCGCTTCTCGCAGACCTTCGACCTGACCTTCGACCTCTCGGTGCACGACATGTTCGTCTGCTGGGAGCGCGGTGCCTGCCTGTGCGCGCCGACGAACGGCCAGAAGATGTTCCCGGGCAAGTACATCACCGACTGCGGCATCACGATGTGGTTCTCGGTGCCGTCGACCGCGGTGCTCATGAATAAGCTCAAGATGCTCAAGCCCGGCAAGTACCCGGGCCTGCGCTTCAGCCTCTTCTGCGGCGAGGCGCTGCCGGTCGAGATCGTGCAGAAGTGGGCCGAGGCTGCGCCGCAATCGATCCTCGAGAACCTTTACGGCCCGACCGAGCTCACGATCGCCTGCACGCTCTATCGCTGGAACAACGAGACGTCTCCCGCGCAGGCCGAGATGGGCGTCGTGCCCATCGGCGAGCCGTATCCCGGCATGAAGGTGCTGGTGGCCGACGAGCAGCTGCGCGAAGTGGCCGAAGGCGTTGCCGGCGAGCTGCTGATGACGGGCCCGCAACTCACGCTCGGCTATTACAAGGACGCCGACCGCACGGCCGCCGCCTTCGTCGTGCCGCCAGGCCAGAGCGAGGTCTATTACCGCACCGGCGACCGCGTGCGCCGCCCGCAGCCGGGCCAGCCGCTCGTCTACTTCGGCCGCATCGACAACCAGATCAAGATCCAGGGCTACCGTGTGGAGCTCGGCGAGATCGAAGCCGTGATGCGGCAGGAGGCCGGTGTCGACGTGGCGATCGCCATCGGCTGGCCGGTGAACGCGAGCGGTGCCGATGGCGTCGTCGGCTTCCTTGGCGCAGACAGTGCCGACGTCGACGCCATCCGCGAGCGCGTGATCTCGCGCCTGCCGCCCTACATGCACCCGAGCGAGCTGCGGCTGGTCTCCGAATTCCCGCTCAACGCGAACGGCAAGGTCGACCGCAAGGCGCTGTTGGCTTCGCTCGCACAACCGGCCGCCGTCGCATGAACCCGATGAGCCCCCACGACATCGCCACGGTGCCCGGTGCGCTGTCACCGGTCTTCGTGCCGGCGCCGCCGCCGGCCGAGAGCAGCATCCTGCCGGTGCTCGGGGTGCCCGTGACCGACGTGACGATGGAGCATGCGCTCGGCCTCCTGCAGAACATGCTCTACGAGCAGCCGCGTCGCGCGCATTCGGTCTACTTCGTCAACGCGCACACCCTCAACAACGCCTGCGACAACCCCGGCTACCGCCACGTGCTGCAGTCGGCCGACCGTGTGTTCGGCGACGGCACCGGAGTGCGCTGGGCCTCGCGCATCCTGCATGGCGTGACGCTGAAGGACAACGTCAACGGCACCGACCTCGTGCCGCTGATGTTCTCGCGCTGGGCCAACCGAGGGCTGCGCTACTTCCTGCTGGGCAACACACCTGAGCGCATCGCCATTGCCGCGAAGCGCGCCCAGGAAATGTTCCCGGGCTGGACGCTCGCGGGTTATCACACCGGCTACCTCGGCCCGGACGACCACGCCAAGGTGATCGAGAAGATCAACGCCTCGGGCGCCGACCTGATGCTCGTCGGCATGGGCAACCCGAAGCAGGAGCAGTGGATCCACGACCACCTCGACCAGCTGACGGTACCGCTGTGCCTCGCGACCGGTGGCCTCTTCGACTACTGGGTGGGTGACCTGGTGCGTGCGCCCAAGTGGGTGCGCAAGCTGGGCTACGAGTGGCTGCATCTGCTGAGCCGCCAGCCGCACAAGGCGGGCCGTTACCTGATCGGCAACCCGAAGTTCCTCGGCCGCATCGTGCGCAGCTGGCTTTTCCGCCATGACAAGCGCCACGACCGCACACGACTCCCATGACCATCTCCACGCTCCGCTGGATCGTCAAGAAGACTGCCCGGACCGCGATGGTGCTGGGCAGTTTTGTCAGTGGCTCACTCGCGCTGCGCCGCCTGGCCGGCCGCGGCACCACGACCATCCGCGTGATCACCTACCACCGCTTCGGTGATGCCGTGCGCGACCCATGGTGCGTGAGCGCGGCCGCCTTCGAAGAACAGATGCGCTGGCTGGCCGAGCACAAGCTCGCTGTGTCGCTCGAGCAGGTGGAGCGTTTCGCGCGTGGCGAGATCGACCTGCCCAATGGATCGGTGCTGGTCACGATGGACGATGGCTTCAGCAGCTGGCTGCACATCGCCGCACCCATCCTCCAGCGCCATGGCATTCCTGCAGTGGCCTACGTGACGACGAGCTTCGTGGGCACGACCAGCATCTCGGGCGAGCCTTACCTCACCTGGGACGAGGTGGCCAAGCTGTCGAAGGCCGGTCTCACGATCGGCTCGCATGCCCACATGCACCGCTCGATCGCCAAGCTCACGCCTGAGGAGATCCGCGAAGAAGGCAGCCGCTCGAAGGCGCTGCTGGAGCAGCACGTCGGCGTGCCGGTGAAGTCGTTTGCCTACCCCTTCGGCATGCGCACCGACGAGAGCGAGACCACGGCGCGCGTGCTGTCGGAGTGCGGCTACCACAGCATCTTCATCGCGCAGCACGGCATCCTTCGCAAAGGTGCGCCGCTCGCGCGCCTGCCGCGCGTGAAGGTCGAAGGCGGCGACCGCATGTGGATGTTCAAACTGCTGTGCCGCGGCGGCATGGACGGCTGGAAGCTCGTCGACGACACGCTGTGGAAACTGCAGCGCCCGGCGGCGGCAGAACAGCGGGCATGACCATGGCGACCCCAGAGACCGCTGGCCTGCCCGGCGTGGCCGTCGTCGCGATCGGCCGCAACGAAGGTGAACGCTTGCGCGCCTGCCTGCATTCGGTGGTCCAGTCGGCCGAGTGCGTGGTCTATGTCGATTCCGGTTCCACCGACGATTCGGTGGCGATGGCCAAGGCTCTCGGCGTGCACGTGGTGGTGCTCCCGAGCGACGTGGTCTTCACCGCGGCGCTGGCACGCAACGCGGGCTGGCGCCACGTGCTGGAGCTGGCACCGCACATCGAATTCGTGCAGTTCGTCGATGGTGACTGCGCGGTCGACCCGGCGTGGTTGCAGACCGCGCGTGACTTCCTGGTGAGCCGGCCCGA
The DNA here is from genome assembly GCF_016735515.1 of Piscinibacter sp. HJYY11. NCBI lineage: Bacteria > Pseudomonadati > Pseudomonadota > Betaproteobacteria > Burkholderiales > Sphaerotilaceae > Piscinibacter > Piscinibacter sp. HJYY11. The sequence continues at coordinate 4,617,204 of NZ_JAERQZ010000001.1, forward strand.
CGTCGCGGCCGTCTGCGGTCGGCGGCGTGAGCGCTACCCCGAGCGCTCCATCTACAACCAGCTCTGCGACCTCGAATGGGGTGCCGCCGCACCGGGTCAGACCAAGGCCTGCGGTGGCGACGTGATGATGCGTGCCGCTCCGCTTGCGGCGGTGGGTGGCTACAACCCCCGCCTCATCGCCGGCGAAGAGCCCGAGCTGTGCGTGCGGCTTCGTGCACAAGGCTGGAAGGTGTGGCGGCTCGATGCCGAAATGACGCTGCACGACGCCGCGATGATGCGCATCGGGCAGTGGTGGAAGCGTTCCATGCGCGCGGGCTACACCTTTGCCGAAGGCGTCCACCTGCATGGGCGGCCGCCTGAGCGCCACCGCGTGGTCGAGTCACGCCGCGCCTGGATCTGGGGCCTTGCGCTGCCGATCGCCGCCGTGCTCGGTGCCTTGGTGGTGAGCCCGTGGCTGCTGCTGATCCTGCTCGTCTACCCGCTGCAGGTGTTGAGGCTGTATGCCGGTTTCCAGGGCCCGTTCCGCGCACGGGCCGCACGTGCCGCGTTCATGGTGATGGGCAAGTTCGCCGAAGCCGCGGGCCAGTTGAAATTCGTGGGCCTGCGGCTGTCCGGCCGCACCGCCCGCTTGATTGAATACAAATGAAGTACATGTCCCTCGGTACCTTTTTCCTCATCCTCAGCAGCGTGGCCATGGCCACCTCTGCCCAGTTGTTGCTGAAGCTCGGCATGAGCCATGCCGCCGTCCGTGCTGCAGTCGAAGGGCGCCAGTGGGGCAGCCTCGTGCAGCAACTGGTCGTGAACCCCTGGGTGGTGACCGGGCTGTCGCTCTACGTGCTCGGCGCTGCGGTGTGGCTGCTGGTGCTGGCCAAGGTCGAACTGAGCCTGGCCTACCCCTTCGTCGGGCTCGGCTTCGTGATCACGATGCTGCTGGGGTGGTGGTTCCTCAACGACGCACTGAACGTGCAGCGGGTGATGGGCACCTTGCTGATCACGGCGGGTGTCGCGCTGGTGGCGAGGGGCGGATGAGCGCCGCGCAGGCCCCGCTTCCGCTGTGCGTCGACTGCGACGGCACGCTGATCCGCAGCGACCTGCTGCACGAATCGGTCTTCCTGCTGCTGAAGTCGTCGTGGCTGACCGTGTTTCGTCTGCCGTTCTGGCTGCTGCGGGGCAAGGCCTACCTGAAACAGCGGCTGTCGGAGCGTGTGCAGCTCGACGCATCGCGCCTGCCGTACAACGATGAAGTGATCAGCCTCGTCCGCCAGGCGCGTGCGGAAGGGCGGACCACGGTGCTGGTGACCGCGTCGCCGCGGCGCCAGGCCGAACAGGTGGCCGAGCACGTCGGGCTCTTCGACCGGGTCGAAGCGACCGATGATGAGGTCAACCTGTCGGGCCAGCACAAGGCCGAGCACCTCGAGAAGATCTACGGTCGCGCCGGGTTCGTCTATGCGGGCAACAGCACGACCGACCTGCCGGTGTGGGCGGCGAGCGGCGGCGCGGTGGTCGTCAGCAATTCCGATTCGCTCAACGAGGCCGCCGCCAAGCGCGCGCCTCTCGTGCAAAGCATCCGGCCGGGTGCGGCGACGCTGAAGTCGTACGTGAAGGCCATCCGCCTGCACCAGTGGCTCAAGAACCTGCTGGTGTTCGTGCCGCTGCTGGCGGCGCACAAGGTGTCGGCAGGTGGCGAAACGCTGGCCGCGGTGCTGGCCTTCTTTGCCTTCGGCCTGTGTGCCTCGGCGGTCTACGTCATCAACGACCTGCTGGACCTCCCGTCCGACCGCTTGCACGCCCGCAAACGCAACCGGCCCTTCGCGTCGGGCGTGATCCCGATCTGGCAAGGCGTGGTGATGGTGCCGGTGCTGCTGCTGGGCTCGGCGCTGCTGTGCACCCAGCTGCCGATCCTTTTTGCGCTGGCCCTCGCGTGCTACTTCCTGCTCACCTGCCTCTACTCGTTCTGGCTCAAGAACCAGGTGGTGGTCGACGTGATGATGCTCACCTCGCTGTACACCATGCGCATCATCGCGGGGGCGGCGGCCACGGCCATCGTGCCGTCGTTCTGGCTGCTGGCGTTCTCGATGTTCATTTTCCTGAGCCTGGCGATCGTCAAGCGCTACTCCGAGATGCTCGTGGCCGTGCAGAACAACAAGCAGCAGGCCGCCGGCCGCGGCTACTACACGAGCGACATGCCGGTGCTGCTCGCGCTCGGCTCGGCGTCCGGCTTCAACGCCATCCTGATCCTGGCGCTGTACGTCAACAGCCCCGACCTCGGCAGCCTCTACTCGAACGTCTGGGCGCTGTGGATGATCCTGCCGCCCATGCTGTACTGGATCAGCCGCGTGTGGATGAAGGCCCACCGCGGCGAGTTGCACGACGACCCGGTGGTGTTTGCCGCCACCGACCGCCAGAGCTGGTGTGTCGCGCTCGTGCTGGCCGCCGTGCTCTGGGTCGCCACGCTGCACTGAACCACCACGAACAACCACGCCACCGCCCCATGTCCGCCTCTTCGACGCCCATCGCCTTTCCCGCCAATGATGGCGCGCTCGACGCGCGCAAGCTGGTGGCCATCCTCGGCCTGGCGTTGCTGTTGCGCATCGTGTGGGCGCTGCTCATCCCGGTGATTCCGCAGAGCGACGTGCTGGCCTACGACACCTTCGCGCGCACGCTGTACCACCACGGTGTGTTCGGGTGGACGAAGGACGAGCCGTTCGCCTTCTGGCCGCCCGGCACCTCGATCTTCTACGCGGGCATCTACAAGCTCTTCGGCCTTCACTACACCGGCGTCATCGTCGCCAACCTCGCCATCGCGGTGGGGCTCATCATCTGCTCGGCGCGCGTGATCGCGCGCTTCTTCGGGGCCCAGGCGGCGCTCTGGGCTGCGTTGCTGCTCGCGGTGTGGCCGACGCTCGTGACGCTGACCACGCTGCTGCTCAGCGAGCAGCTCTTCGTGCTTCTGGTGGTGGGCGCGCTCGACGCCTGGACCGCCCCGCGCCTGAACGTCTGGGCGCGCGCCGTCATCGCCGGCCTGCTGCTGGGCATGGCAACGCTCGTGCGGCCCTTCGCAGTGCTGGTGCCAGGCGTGTATGCGGTGGCCATGGTGCTGTCGTACGGATGGAACCGCGAGCGCGTGCGCGAGCAGTTGCTGCTGGCCGTGGTGTCCGGTGTGGTGCTGCTCATCACCGTCTCGCCGTGGACCTGGCGCAACTACCAGCTCTACGGCCACTTCGTGCTGGTCTCGACCAATGGCGGTGCGACCCTCTGGATGGGCAACGCGCCCGGCACCGATGGCCTCTTCATGCAGTTCCCAGAAGACGTCAAGGCGCTGAACGACTACGAGCGCGACAAGGTGCTGGGTGCGCTGGCCAAGCAGTACATCCTCGACGACCCGCTCGCCTTCGTGCAGAGAAGCTTCCTCAAGCTCGTGCGCTTGTACAACAACGAGTCCTGCGGCGTGCTGTGGAACATGTACGGCATCACCAAGACCTTCGGCGCCGATGCAGTGTTGTGGCTCAAGCGCTTCACGCAGCTGAGCTGGGCGTTCATCTTCGGGCTCTTTGCCATTGGCGCCGCGATGCTCGCGTACAGTCGCACCCACCGTCGCCTGCTGTTGTCGCCGCTGCCCTTGCTGATGCTTTTCTTCAGCACCGTGCACGCGGTGGTCGTCAGCGGCGAGCGGTATCACCTGGTCACCATGACATCAGTCGCAGCGCTCGGTGGCATTGCCATCGCGACGCTGCTGAAGCGCCAGCGGGCCTCGACGCCCGTCCTGGCTACGGAGGCTTCACGATGAGCGCGCAGCTAGGATCCACGTTCCCCGTCAAGACGCCGGCCGGCCTGGCCGAGCTGTCACGCAGCTACTACGCCGGCCAGCACTGGCGCTGGCGCCTGGTGCAGCCGCTCCGGCCCTACATCTGTCCGTTCGCCGAGGTGATCGACCTCGTGCCGCGCGACTCCCAGGTGCTCGATGTCGGTTGCGGCTCGGGCCTCTTCCTGCTGTTCCTGGCGAGCTTCGACAAGCTGCGCCGCGGCGTGGGCTTCGACGTGGCCGAAGACGCGATCGCCACCGCCAACGTCGCCCGTCAACGCCTCCACGATCCTGACCTGCTGCATTTCGCCGTGCGTTCGGTCGAGCAGGGCATCCCGCACGGCGACTGGACAGTGGTGTCGGCGATCGACGTCATCCACCACATCCCGCCGCCCCATCAGCCACAGTTCATCCGCGACCTCTGCGCGGCCACGCCCCCCGGCGCGCGCCTCATCATCAAGGACATGGTGACCCAGCCGCTGTGGCGCGCCACCGCCAACCGGCTGCACGACCTCGTGATGGCCAAGCAGTGGGTGCACCACGCGAGCCCGGAGCAGGTCGAGTCATGGGTCACCGACCCCGGCATGTCCTGTGTGCACCGCAGCCGCCGCGACATGCTCTGGTACGGGCACTGGACGCTCGTCTTCCAGCGCAAGGCCGACGCCTAGGCGTCTTCGGTAGATCGCTCCGCCAGCGCCTCGTCGAGCAGGCGCATGCCCTCGCTCCAGGCCTGCACCGTCGGGGCCAGCGTGGCGGCCGCATCGAAGCTTCGCCGCGCACTCACCACGCGTGCGAGCTTGAGGATCAAGGCCTTGTTGTCGTTCGCGATCTGCTCGAAGTGCTCCGCCGCGCCAGTCCAGGCGGCGCCCCCTGAGGGATCGACCCAGCGCAGGCAGGCGGCCGCCAGCTCGAACGCCGCGCCCAGCTGGCGCACGGTCGAAAAGGCCCACAGGTGGTAGTGGGCGAGGCCCTGCTCATGCAGCCGTGGAAGCTCGGCCTCCAGTCGCTGCGCGAAGCGGTGCACAGGGTTGTCGACGGGCCGCCGCGCGGCATGCGTGCGCAGCAACCCGAGTGCCAGGCGCCGCAGCTCGACATCGGGTCGGCGCAGCAGCCGGTCGGTGCGGATCATCTCGGCGTACAGCGGCAGGCGCCCGGCACCTTCGCGGCCGTCGAGGCGGAACAGCTGCCGGAAGTCCTCGCCTTCCAGCGCGAAGTAGCCGGCGTTGTGGAAGTAGCCCAGGCGTTGTCCGGCGAGGTCGAGCTCGTTGAGCACGATGGTCGTCTTCACATGCTGCTGGCCGTAGTCGGTGGCGACGGTGTCGGGCAACCAGAAGGCGTCGGCCTCGACCGAGATCAAACGCCCGCGCGGCAAATGCTCCAGCGCGTGGTCGAGCAGGGGCCGCCACACGTTGAGCTCCTGCACGTCGATGCCGTAGAGCAGGCGCAGCTCGTCGAGCGACGGCTTGAAGAAGGTCCACTGGTCGCCTTCGAAGTCGACCGCCAGCGTGAACGGCATCAGCGCCAGCGGTTCGAGCTCCAGCACATTCAGCAGCTCGATCCAGACGTCGACGTAGCAGTTCTTCTCCACCCACACCCGATCCTCGGCATGCAGCGCGTGGCGCGCATAGGCCTGCGCCGACAGGCCGGGCACGGCGGCGACGGGCGAGGGCAGGCTCACAGCGACAAGGCTTCTCGCACCGGTTGCGGCCAGGTCGCCGGGTCGAAGCCGTGCGTCTTGATGAGGGCGAGCGTCACCCGCTCGAGGCCGAAGCCCAGGCAGGCGGTGCTTGCCAGCGACTCGTCGGCATTGCGGATGCCGAACTTGCCCGAGAAGTGCTCCTGGTGCCAGTTGAACGAGCAGATGGCGGTGGGTTTCTCCAGCGAGATGACGGGCACGAGGATCTCGAACTTCAACCGCTGGTCGAGCTGGTTGGCCGCCATCATCTTGCCGGCGCGTCCGAAGAACGGATCGGAGGCGATGTCGCTGCGCGCATCGAGCCCGAGGCCGCGCAGCAGCTCGAGGGCACGTTGCAGCCAGTCGTTGCGCCACTGCACCACCTCGTCGGAACTGGCGACGCGGATGAATTCGCGCATGCGGAACGACTGCAGGCGCGTCGGCTCGTCGGAGGGCTCGTGGCGGTAGACCCAGTTCAGCACGGTGACCAGCCGGCCGCCTTGCGGCAAGAGGCCGCTGAAGATCGGGTAGACCGGGTAGCACGCCGCGGGCGTGAGCATCACCTCGGTGATGTCGAGCAGGTCTTCCCAGCGCTCGCCCGCCTGGGTGCGCGCGGTGATCTCGTGCGCCTGCGTCTCGCTGCCGAAGAAGCTGTGCACCGAGCCCGCAAGCTGCGGAAAGCTGTTCATGTAGCCGACCTTCTCGATCAGCTGGCGCGCCACGATGGGCGGGAACATCAGCTCTTCTGCGCCGTCGGGTGCCGCCACGCGCGACACCAGCTCGTTGAAGCCGCGCAGGATCTTCTCAAACACCGGCCCGCGCCCGTAGCCGCCGCGCACGCCGGTGGGGAGGATGAGGCCGTGGGCGACGAGGCCCTGGTAGAAGTTGTCGATGTCGTACATCAGATGCCCAGCGTGTCCTTGTGTACCAGCAGCATCGACGCGCTCTTCGCGGCGATGCGTTCGTTCGAGATCATCAGTGACGCGGACAGCACGTCGCGGTAGTGGCGGCCCAGACTGAACGGGCTGTCGTTCTTGTAGCCGAGCACGCCGAGGATCTGGAGCGCGCGGTGCACGATCTGCGGCGCGGCGTCGGAGCAGGCGATCTTGAGGTTGTTCAGGCGCAGGGCCCAGGCCATGCCCGACAGTTCCTGCTCGGCCTCGGGGTGATCGGCGATGTCGTCGAAGGCCTGTGCCAGCGATTGCCATTGCGATCTCATCGCCTGCAACTGCGTCAAGACTTCGGCCAGGCGCGTGGCGGTGGGCGGCACGGTGCCCGGCTTCTTGCGGGCCTCGCCGCGCACGTAGGCGGCGGCGCGCGCGACCGCGTCTGCCGCGATGCCCCACCACAGTGCCGACCAGAGGATGTGCGAATACGGCACCATGGTCTGCGCCGAAATGTCGGCGAAGGTGCCAGGCACGATCTGCTCGGCGGGGCCCGACGATTCGAGCCTGAAGCCGGGGCTGCAGGTGCCGCGCATGCCCAGGGTGTCCCAGGTGGTGGTCTGCGTGAGCGTGGCATCTTCACGCTTCACCAGCACGAGCACCTGGTCGCTGCTGGCCGCGTCGGCATCGCGGCGGCAGGTCACGAGGATGGCGTCCGCGTGGGCACAGTACGAACCAGTGGTCGCGTCTTTGTTCAGCACGAAGCGCTCGCCCTGCCGTTCGACGGCGCAAACGCTCGAACGGGTATCGCCGAAGGTGCCCACTTCCGACGTCATCGACGCGAGCAGGATCTGATGGCTGACGATGTCACGCAGGTACTGTGCAAAGAAGGTGTCCTCGGCTCCATGTCGCACCAGGCAGGCGACCTGGTTGTAGTGCATGGCAAGCACCATGCCGCTGGAGCCGCAGCCTTGTCCGAGGGTCGCGCACAGGAGGGCCAGTTGCTGCATCGAACAGCCCGCGCCGCCGAAGCGCTGCGGAACCGGTGCGGCCAGCACGCCGGCAGCGCGCAGCGCCGCGATCGTTTCCGAGGGGAAGCGCGCCTGGGCATCCACGTCGGCCGCATGTTGCGTTGCGACGGAGGTGCTGATCTCGCGCGTGGCGTTGAGCAGACTGTCGAAATGGGAAGTGGGTGCGCTCATGTAGAGGGCCGCCGTGCAAGCCGTGCGAACGGTCGGCATCAAGCAATCGGGCAAGGATAGCGCCCGCCCTCGGTTCACCGCACCCCGCAGATGCAGGCGCGCTCGCTAAGAGGCTCCCTAGGACATGGGACGAAACCCATGACCCCCTCTATGAAGGGGATTTCACAGAGAGGCAGGATCACCCATGCTAGCCAGTGTTGCCTGCTCGCAGGATTGAACCAGCCATGTCCCAGACGATCGCTCAACTCCATGTCGCTTCGCCGCCTTCGGCACGGCTTCGTGTCGGGCTGGACGTGGTGGATGTGCGCCGTGTGAGCGAATCGATGGAACGTTTCGGCCCTCGTTTCGCTCAACGTCTCTTCAGTGACGACGAGATCGCGTATGCCGCGTCCGGCGAGGGCCAGACTGCCGAGCGCCTGGCCGTTCGGTTCGCGGCAAAGGAGGCCGCCATCAAGGCCTTCGACCTGGCAGAAGCCGGTGTGAGCTGGCGCGACATCGAGGTCCAGAAATTGCCCAATGGTGCATGCCGCCTGGCGCTGCACGGCCGAGCGGCAGAACAGGCCGAGCGGCTGGGGGTGAGCGAGATCGCGCTCAGCCTGAGCCACGATGGCGACTTTGCCGCTGCAGTTGTGACGGCACTGGCGGCACCGTTTTCCGAAAAATCGACAACGCAGCAGATTGCCCGAGGTACGACATGAACACCGCAGAAGAGATAGAAGACAAGATCCGGGCAGTGCTGCGCGACCACGCCCGCCTGAACAAGCCCCTGGACCAGATCGGCCCCACCACCGATCTTTATCAAGCAGGCATGACCTCACACGCGAGCGTCAACGTGATGCTCGCCCTGGAAAGCGCGTTCGACGTCGAATTCGCCGACCACATGCTCAAGCGCAGCGTCTTCACCAGCGTTGCATCGATCCGCGATGCCGTCGCCGAACTCACGCACGCTTGAGACTTGAAATGACACCCGCTGCCCCAGGCGAGCGCCAGCGGGTGGCGCTGGTCGAAGGGTGGCGACTCTGTGCCACCGAGCCAGGCCGGTGTGCCTCCCCCCAGCAACTGGAAGAACTGCCCGCCGAGGCCTGGGTCTCGGCGCCGCGCCTGGGCACGGCGGCGGCGATGCTGCGCGGTGCCGGCCGCTGGTCGCTCGACGGACCGCCTCGCCGCTTCGACGCCGAAGACTGGTGGTTCTGCACGAGCTTCGACGTGCCGGCGCGCGATCCAGCCGAGCCGTTCTGGCTGGGCTTCGATGGCCTGGCCACGGTGGCCGAGGTGTGGCTCAACGGGCAACTGATCCTGCGCAGCAGCAACATGTACCTCGTGCACGAGTGCGAGGTGTCTGCCCACCTGAAGCCCGCCGCCAACCAGCTTGCCATCCGGTTTCAGGCGCTTGATGCCGTCCTCGGCGAGAAGCGGCCGAGGCCTCGCTGGCGCACGCCGATGGTGGTGCAGCAACAGCTGCGCTGGCACCGCACCACCTTGCTCGGGCGCACCCCCGGGTGGTCACCGTCGGCGTCGCCCGTCGGCCCGGTCGGCGGCATCTGGTGGGAGCGCCGCCCGACGCTCCGCCTGCTCGATCCGCAAGTGAGTTCAACACTGGACCCCGCGGGCCGAGGGCATGTGCGAGCCAGCTGCGGCCTGCCCCCGGGCGCGGGCGACGAGGTCGATCGTGTCGAGCTCGAACTGGCACGTGGCGGCGAAGGATGGCGCACCCCGCTTGCGCCGCGCAACGGTCGCTTCGAGGCCATGCTCAGTCTGGACCATCCGGCCCTGTGGTGGCCGCACACCCACGGCGAGCCGGCCTTGTACGAGGTGCGGCTCCTCGTTCACCGCCGCGGGGCCGCGCCGCTGGTCCATGCGTTCAGCCCGATCGGCTTTCGCCGCGTGGAGTCCGACACGAGCGGTGGCCGCTTCCACCTGCGCGTCAACGGGGTGCCGGTGTTCTGCCGCGGTGCCTGCTGGACGCCGCTCGACCCGGTGTCGCTCGTCAGCGCCCCGTCATCGCTGCGGGCAGCCGTGCAGCAGGCGCGTGACGCCGGCATGAACATGCTCCGCGTCGGCGGCACCATGGTCTACGAAGGTACGCCGTTCTTCGAGGCCTGCGATGCGCTCGGCGTGCTCGTGTGGCAGGAGTTCATGTTCGCCAACATGGACTACCCGGAGCAGGACGCCGGCTTTCTCGACAGCGTGCGTGCAGAAGCCGCACAGCAGCTCGCCCGCTGGCGCGGCCATCCCTGCATCGCGGTCGTCTGCGGCAACAGCGAAGCCGAGCAGCAGGCGGCGATGTGGGGGGCGCCGCGTGAACTGTGGTCCCAGGGACTGTTCGACACCACCTTGCGCGGGTGGGTTGAAGCGGCACTGCCGGAGGTGCCGTACTGGCCCTCGAGTGCACACGGCGGCGCGTTTCCCCACCAGGCCGATGCCGGCACGGCGTCGTACTACGGCGTGGGCGCCTACCTGCGGCCGCTGGACGACGCCCGCCGCTCCGACCTCAGCTTTGCCACCGAGTGCCTGGCCTTCGCCAACGTGCCGGACGAGCGCACCGTCGGCCGCATGCCCGGTGGCCATGCGCTGCGCGTGCATCACCCGGCATGGAAGGAGCGCACGCCGCGCGACCTGAGCGCCGGCTGGGATTTCGAAGACGTGCGAGACCACTACCTCGCGTCGCTCTGGGGCCTGGACCCGGTGCGCCTGCGCTCGGTCGACCACGACCGTTACCTCGCACTCAGCCGTGTGGTGACGGGCGAGGTGATGGCCGCGGCCTTCAGCGAGTGGCGCCGGCCCGCGTCGCGTTGCGGTGGGGCGCTGGTGTGGTTCCTGCGGGACCTGTGGGCCGGTGCCGGCTGGGGGCTCGTCGACGACGCCGGCCGGCCCAAGGCGTGCTATCACGCGTTGCAGCGCACGCTGCAACCCGTCGCCGTGCTGCTCACCGATGAAGGCATGAACGGCGTGGCGGTGCATGTCATCAACGAGCGCGCCTCGCCGCTGTCGTGCGAGCTCACGCTGCGTCTGTACGGCAACGGCGAAACCCTCGTCGCGGAGGCCGGGTTTCCGCTCGCGGTCCCGGCGCGCAGCGGCGTCAGCCACGCGTTGGCCGAGCGGCTCTCGGGGTTCACCGACGTCTCGTATGCCTACCGCTTCGGGCCCCCGCCGGTGAGCCTGGTGCACGTCACGATGGCCGTGCAAGGCGAGACGATCGGCGAGGCCTTCCACTTTCCCGGCGAACGCTCGCTCGCGCCGCAGGAACTGGGGCTCGAGGCCCGCTTCGACCCGGCCCGCGGAGAACTGCACCTGAGCACGACGCGCTGTGCCCAGTTCGTGCACATCGATGTGGACGAACACCAGCCCGCCGACAACGACTTCCATCTCGCCCCGGGGGCATCGCGTCGCATCGCCCTGCGGCGCGTTTCGGCACCGAGCGGGCGCGCGTTGAAAGGCTCGGTGTGGGCCGCGAACGCAATCCGGCCCGTGGCGATCTCGGTGCCGACATGAGCCAGGCGCAGCCGTTCTATTTCGGGCCCGACGGGGCCCGGCTCTTCGGCTGGCTGCACCTGCCGGAGCACGACAAGCGGCGCGGCATCGGCGTGGTCGTGTGCAACCCCTACGGGTTCGAGGAGGTCTGCGCCCACCGGAGCCTGCGCCACTTCGCCACCGCCTTGAGCGAAGCCGGCCACCCCACACTCCGGTTCGACCATGCCTGCTGCGGCGATTCCGACGGTGACGAGTTCGACCCCGACGTGCCGGCACGCTGGCTGGCCGGCGTGGGCGCGGCCATCGACACCTTGAAGGCTGCGGCGGGTGTGCAGCAGGTCGTGCTGCTGGGCGTGCGCCTCGGTGCCACCTTGGCGGCCCTGGCGGCCGGTTCGCGCGACGACGTGGCCGGCCTGGTGGCCATCGCCCCGGTCGTGCGCGGCCGCGGCTACATCCGCGAGCTGAGGATGCTCGGGCAATCGGAATCGCCAGCCGGTACCTCGCCACTCGACGTGCTGGAGTCCGCCGGTTTCGTGATGACCCGCGGCACCGAGGCCTATCTGTCCCAGATCGACTTGCGGCGACTGCCGCAGCCGCCGGCGCCTCGCGTGCTCATCGTCGAGCGTGACGACTTGGAGTCCGGCCTCGACTGGCACACCGAGCTGCAACGGCAGGGCGTGCAGGTCCAGGTCGAGCGCTGGCCGGGCTACGCTGCGATGACCGCAGACCCGCAGCGTGCCGAAGTGCCGCTGCAGATGGTGGACGGCGTGGTGCGCACCGTGGCGCTGTGGGATGCCACGCTCGGCTTGCCCGCCGTGGCGCCGAAACCCTTGTCTGACCACAGCGTGTTGCACCTCACCCGCGCAGGTGTGCGCGAGACGCCGGTGTGCCTCTCGGCGGGCGGCTCGGCTTCTCTCTTCGGCGTGCTCACCGAGCCTGACACAGGCCCGCGCCCGCGGGGGCGGCCGGCGGTGCTGATGCTCAACTCGGGCGCGGTGCACCACATCGGCCCCAACCGACTGTGGGTGCGCCTTGCTCGCCAATGGGCGGCGCGCGGGGTGACGGTGCTGCGCATCGACCTCTCCGGCGTGGGCGACAGTGCGGCGCGCCCGGGCGCACCGGAGAACGTCGTCTATTCCGCCCATGCGATGCAGGACGTTGCGGATGCGCTCGCCTATCTGCGCGATGGACTGGGTGCGGGCGAGTGCCACCTGCTGGGCCTGTGCTCTGGCGGCTACCACGCCTTCAAGGCCGCGGTGGCGGGGCAGCCGGTGGCGTCGTCGACGGTCATCAACCCACTCACCTATTTCTGGCATGACGGCGACACGCTGAGCGACGTGAAGGACTACGAGCTCGGCGCCCTGACCTCGCGCTACCGCGACAAGCTCTTCACCCGCGAGCCCTGGCTGAAGCTGCTGCGCGGCGAACTCGATGCGCGTGTGATCGTCGAGGTCGCCCTGCGGCGCGCGTGGAGCCACGTGGCCCCGCACCTGCTGCGGCTGGCGCGTGCGCTGCACGTGCCGATTCGCGATGACCTCGCGGCGGAGCTGACGCAGGCGGTGCAGCGGGGGATCCGCCTGCGCTTCGTGTTCGCCGCGAAGGCGCCGGGCTATGAGCTGCTGCGCCGGCAGGGCGGCCAGGCGATCGACCGGCTGCTCGAGCGCCAGCTGGCCTCGCTCGATTTCGTGCCCGATGCGGACCACACCTTCACCCGCCTCGAAGCACGTGAGCGCCTGGTGGCGCTGCTGGACCGCCTGGGGCCCCGCACGGCATGAGCGTGCCGCACGGGGAGGGCTATCGTGCCGACCTCACCGGCCTGCGCGGCATCGCTGTCGTGCTCGTGGTGGCGTTCCACCTGCAGGCCAAGGGTGCGGGCGGCGGCTTCATCGGCGTCGACGTCTTTTTCGTGCTCTCGGGCTACCTCATGACGCGCATGGTGTGGCAGGGCATGGCCGCGGCGCAGTTCAGCTACCTCGACTACCTCGCAAGGCGAGCGGCGCGCATCTGGCCGGCGCTGGCGGCGCTGGTGACGGTTCTGCTGCTTGCCGGCGGGGCCTGGTTGCCGCCCTTCGACCTGTTGCGCGTGGCCGAGCAGGGGGCGAGGGCACTCACCTTCGTCTCGAACCACTACTTCCTCTCGCACAGCGGTTACATCACGCACGCGGGCGATTCGCTGTGGCTGCTGCACACCTGGTCGCTGTCGGTCGAGTGGCAGTTCTACCTGCTGTACCCGCTGCTGCTGGTGTTGCTGCTGCGTGGGAGCACCCCAGCGCTGCGACGCCATCGCGCCGCAGCGGTGCTGGGCGTGGTGCTGCTGGCCTCGCTTGCGTGGCACCTGGTCCTGTCGCGGCGCGGTGCAGAAAGCGGCTTCTTCCTGCTGCCCGCTCGCATGTGGGAACTGCTGGCGGGTGCCCTCGCGTTTCTCTTGCCCGCCACGCCGCTCGCGCCGCGTTGGCGTCCCTGGGTCAGCCGCCTCGGCGTGGGGCTCGTGCTCGTGGCGGCGCTCCTGATGGCCCTGGCACGGGTGCGCAGCGTGGGCGCGGGTGCCTGGCTCGTGTTGCCGGTGCTGGGCACCGTGATGGTTGTGGTCGCGCAGGCCGACAACCGCCTGTTGGGCCACCCGGTGCTTCAGCGCCTGGGGCTGTGGTCGTATTCGATCTACCTCTGGCATTGGCCGTTGATCGTCGGCCTGCGCATGACGGAGATCCCACACCAGCACCCGGTGCTCAGCGCCGTGGGCGTCGTGGTCGGCGCCGTGCTGCTGGGCTGGGCCTCGTATGCCTGGGTCGAGCGGCCGATGCAGCGCCGCGCCCGGGGCAGCTGGCGTCTCTTGGCTGGCCCGCTCGTGGCGATGCTGCTCGCCGGGGGTGTCGTGGCGCTCGTCATGGGCACCGACGGGCTTTCGTCACGCAAGCCGGGCCGCGGTGATTTCCATGCGGACTACGAGACCGAGGTGATGTCGCGCTACTTCCCGGAGGCCTGCAGCAATTTCAAGAAGCCCCCTCACGACATCAAGCCCTGCCTGCTCGACAAAGGCTCCGGCCTGCCGCGCACGCTTGTCATCGGTGACTCGCACGCCGAGCACTTCTATCCGTGGTTCGTCGCACACAGCCGGCGGTCCATCGAGTTCTACACCGCCGCCGAGTGCCCACCGGTGCCACGCATGCGCCGCATGCAGCCGGGTTACCACTGCGAAGCCTATGCCGCGCAGGCGTGGGACAGGGCACAGTCGCCCGACATCGACACCGTGATCGTCTCCGCGCGCTGGGCGACGATCGGCCTCGCCGGTGCGCCGTATTGCCACCTGGCCGACGCGTCGGCGTGCTCCGTGCCGGCGACTTTGTCGGCCAAGCAAAGCCTGGTGCTCGACGAGCTTCGCAGCGTGATGGCGGCCACGCTTGCCAAGGGCAAGACCGTGGTGCTCGTCGACAGCGCGCCCGAATCACGGCTTCGCGTGGCCGAGCGCGTGGCCCGCGAGCAGTTCTGGTACGGCGAGGTGCGCCTTGCCCTGCCGCTGGCGGCCCTGCAGGCACAGACGGCCTGGACCGAACCCTTGTTCAAGGGGTTCGAGTCGAGCCCGCGCTTCCAACGCGTGAGCCTGCGCGATCGCTTGTGCGGGCCGGTGTGGTGTCGCGTTTATGACGAGACTTTGAAACGCCCGATCTACTTCGACGAAAGCCATTTCGACCCCCTGTGGATCGAACAGCAGGCCGACCTGTTCGCACGCTTCGTCTCGTCGTCCTGAGGCACCGTGCGCTGTGTGCGGAATGTCGCGCCCGGGCGTTGGTCCCCGCTCACTCAGGGGGTCACGCGGGGCTTGTTGCCAAGCGGTTACGAGAGCTCTCGCCAATACAATCTTTTGAGCTTTCCGATCCACACACAGAAGCGAAAGAACCTCATGAGCAAGCTGGCCAAGGCCCCCAAGATCCAAGAGAAAAAGACGCCGGGTTTGGCGGCTTCCAACATGACGGGCACGGGCCCTGGCGGCCTGTCGGTGCGAGCCTTTGCCGAGTGGTACCGCGACCGTGAACTCGAGCAGTGGGAGCGTTTCGACTACGCCGCGCTCGAGAAGATCGCGAAAGCCATCGAGAAGGTCGAGAAGTCGGGCAAGACGATCTTCGTGATGGGCAACGGCGGCTCGGCGGCCACCGCCTCGCACATCGCCACCGACTGGTCCAAGACCGCCGAGCGTGTGGGCAAGCCGCTCATCCGCTGCATCTCGCTCAACGACAACACCGCCTTCATGACGGCCATCGGCAACGACCTCGGCTACGACGAGCTCTTTGCACGCCAGCTGCGCAACCTCTGCGGCAAGGGTGATCTTGTCGTCATCATTTCGGGCTCGGGCAACTCGCCCAGCGTGCTCAAGGCCAACGACTATGCAAAGAGCGTCGGCGCCACCACCGTCGGCCTCACCGGCTTCACCGGCGGCAAGCTGCGCAAGGACGTCGATATCTGCTTCCACGTGGAAAGCGACCAGTACGGCGTGATCGAAGACATGCACATGGCCGCCGGTTCGATCCTCGCGTTCTACCTGAAGCAGCGCAAGTGATGCCGCGGTGATCCACTACGTCACGCAAAACGGCATCGGCAACGCCTGGGTTGCCAACGAGCTGAGCCGCGTCGAAGCCGCCGGCATCCCGGTGGCGCTGCACGCGATGCGTGCGCCCGACAAGCTGCTGCACGACTCCGACTGGGCGGTGGCGATGAACCGCCGCACCGAGCTGATGTACCCGCTGCCGCTGGTGGCGATGTTCTTCTCGTTGCTGGCAGCGCCGCTCCGCTTCCGCGGGCGATTCTTCTCTGCACTGTGGAATGCCTTCTTCGGCCGCCGCGAACACATCCGTGCGCGGCTCGCGGGCATTGCGCACCTCGTCGTCGCGGTGCATTGGGCAACGGGCATCCTCAAGAGCGGACGCAAGGTCTCGCAGATCCATTCGCAGTGGATCAACTCCTGCGGCACGATCGCGATGTATGGCGCGTGGCTGCTCGATGCGCCGTTCAGCTGGACGGGTCATGCGACCGACCTCTTCCGCAACCGCAGCGCCTTGCTCGACAAGATCGAACGCGCCAACTTCATCATCTGCATCTCCACCTTCCACCGCGACTTCTACCTGAAGCACGGTGCGCGGCCGGAGCAACTGGTGATCGCCTACTGCGGCATCGACCTCTCGTGGTTCTACCCGCCGACGGCCGCGCGGGACCCGAACAAGGTCTACCGCATCGTCTCGTCAGGCCGCCTGGTCGAGAAGAAAGGCTTCTCCGACCTCATCGACGCCTGCAAGATCCTCGCGGACCGTGGCGAGAAGTTCGAGTGCGTGATCGGCGGCAGCGGCCCGCTCGAAGCGGATCTCAACGCCCAGATCAAGCGCCTCGATCTCGCCGACCGCATCAGCGTGACCGGCAAGGCCTTGCTGCAGGAAAAGATCGTCGACTTCATGCACGAAGGCGACGTCTATGTGCTGCCGTGCGTGTGGGCGAGCGATGGCGACGTCGACGGCCTGCCGCAGATGATCATGGAAGCGATGGCGAGCGGCCTGCCGGCGATCTCGACGCGCCTGGTCGGCATCCCCGACCTGCTGCAGCATGAAGACACCGGCCTGCTCGTCGATCCCAACCAGCCGGCGCAGCTTGCCGATGCGATGGCCCGATTGATGCATGACCCCGCACTGGCAGCGCGCCTGTCCGAGCGCGGCCAGCAACTGCTCAAGAAAACCTTCGACCTGAACAACTGCCTCGAGCCGTTGATCGACAAATTCCGCCAGAGCCTGTCTGCCTCGGCCCCCGGCCAGCGCAGCACCGGCTCGGCCACGCCAACCAGGGTGACGACATGATCATTTCGCAAACCCCGTACCGGGTGAGCTTCGCCGGCGGCGGCACCGACCTGCCGGCCTTCTACCGCCAGGAATTCGGCGCCGTGCTGTCGATGGCCATCGACAAGCACATGTACGTGACGGTGAGCCCGCGTTTCGAGAAGACGGCGCGCGTGGCCTACACCAAGGTGGAGATTGCCGAGTCGGTCAACGACATCCAGCACGAGCTGGTGCGCGAGGCGCTCAAGATCACCGGCCTGAGCCGCCACATCGAGATCACCACCGTGGGCGACGTGCCCGCCGGCACGGGCATGGGCTCGTCGAGCTCGCTGACCGTGGGCCTGCTGCAGGCGCTCTACGCCTACAAGGGCCAGATCATCAGCGCGAAGAACGTCGCCGAACAGGCCTGCAAGATCGAGATCGACATCCTCGGCAAGCCGATCGGCAAACAGGACCAGTACGCCGCCGCCTTCGGCAACCTCAACTACATCCGCTTCAACCCCGACGACACCGTCGACGTGGAGCCGGTGCCGGCCCCGGCCGAGACGATGAAGGAACTGTCGAGCCGCATGATGCTGCTCTACACCGAGCAGCAGCGCGATGCCGACGGCATCCTGAAGCGCCAGAGCGAAGGCACGAAAGACCGCATGCCGGTGCTGCGCGCGATGCGCGACCTCGCGCAGGAGATGCGCGTGGCCATCACCGGCGCCAACGGCCTCGACGAATTTGCGAAGCTGCTGCACCAGGGCTGGGAGCTCAAGCGCTCGCTCGGCTTCGGCATCAGCATGGAGCGTGTGGACGCCTGGTACGAGCAGGCGCGCAAGCTGGGCGCCCAGGGCGGCAAGCTGCTGGGCGCCGGCGGGGGTGGATTCCTGCTGCTCGTGGCGCCCAAGGAGCGCCACAACCTGATCCGCGATGCCTTGGGCAACCCACGCGAGCTGACGCTCGACATCGACCGCCGCGGCGGCCGTGTCATCTTCATCAGCGACCATCAGCGCCTGCTGCACAACCAGTAAAGCCAGACCCATGAGAGTGCTCATCACCGGCGGTGCCGGCTTCATCGGTTCCCACACCGCCGACGCGCTGCTGCGCGAGGGCTACCAGGTGCGTGTGCTCGACTCGCTGGAAGAGCCGGTGCACCCCGGCCATGCCAAGCCGGCCTACCTCGACCCGCGCATCGAGTTCATCAAAGGCGACGTGCGCAACGAAGCGGTGCTGCTGGATGCGCTGCGCGGCAGCGACTATGTCTACCACCTGGCCGCCTTCCAGGACTACCTGCCGACCTTCAGCCGCTTCTTCGACGTCAACGTGACCAGCACCGCGCTGATCTACGAGCTGATCGTGCGCGAGAAGCTGCCGGTGAAGAAGGTGATCGTGGCCTCCAGCCAGGCGGCGCTCGGCGAAGGTCTTTATCACGATGCCAATGGCAAGGCTGTGCTACCCGACATCCGCCCGACGGAGCAGCTCGAGCGTGGCGTGTGGGAGGTGCAGGCGCCCAAGGGCTTCAGCGGTCCGCTGCAATGGCAGCCGACCGACGAGACGGTCGCCAACCCGCAGAACCAGTACGGCCTGTCGAAGATCGCCGAAGAGCGTGTGGCGCTCTCGCTTGGCAAGCGCTACGGCATCCCGAGCGTGGCGATGCGCTACTCGATCGTGCAGGGGCCGCGCCAGAGCTTCTACAACGCGTACAGCGGCGCCTGCCGCGTGTTTTCCTTGAGCTTCCACCTCGGCCGCGAGCCGATGATCTACGAAGACGGCCAGCAGGTGCGCGACTTCGTGAACGTGCAGGACGTGGTCGACGCCAACCTGCTCGTGCTGCGCGACGAGCGTGCGGACTACGAGATGTTCAACGTGGGCGGCGACAAGGCGCACACGGTGGCCTCGTTCGCGACCGTCGTGGCCGAGGTCTTCGGTGCCAAGGGCTACCAGGCCCAGCCCTGCGGCAAGTTCCGCTTCGGCGACACGCGCCACATCTGCTCCGACGTGAGCAAGCTCAAGTCGCTCGGCTGGAAGCCGACGCGCACGGTGCACCAGAGCGTCGAGGCTTACAAGGCCTGGCTGTCGACCGCCGACAACGCAGCGCAGATCCTCGACTACTGCAACCAGCAGATGGCCGCGCTCAACGTCGTGCGCGACGTCAACAAGGCGTGAACGCGACCCAGCGGAAAACCAAGGCAGTGCTGCTGGCCGGCGGCCTCGGCACACGCTTGCGTCCGCTGACGAACACCGTGCCGAAGTGCCTGGTCGAGATTGCCGGTCGGCCCTTGCTGGATTACTGGTTCCAGGCGCTGCGTGCGGCCGGCATCACCGACGTGCTGGTGAACAACCACCACCTGCCCGATGCGGTGCGGGCGTTCCTCGATGCCAAGCGCGCCGAAGGCTTCAACGCCGTCGAGGCCTACGAGCCGACGCTTCTGGGTTCGGCGGGCACGGTGGCGCACAACCGGGCCTGGGCCGACGGGGCCGATGACGTGCTCATCATCTACGCGGACAACCTGTCGAGCCTGGACCTGAGCACCTTCATGGCCAGCCACCGGGCACATGGCTTGCCCATGACGATGCTGCTGTTCCACGCGCCGAACCCGAAGGCCTGCGGCATTGCCGAGGTCGACGTCACCGGTCGCATCGTCGATTTCGTCGAGAAGCCGGCGGAGCCGAAGTCGGACCTGGCGAATGCGGGCGTGTATGCGGTGACCGCCGATGCGTGGCGCGAGATGGCCGATGCAAAGGCCTTCGACCTCGGCTTCGACGTGCTGCCGAAGTTCGTGGGCCGCATGCAAGGCCATGTGCACGAGGGCTACCACCGCGACATCGGCAACCTCGACGCGCTGGAGGCGGCGCGTGCGGCTGCACCCCGTGTCTTCGCGGGGCGATTCAACTGATTGAGACCTGATCAAGGACAAGAGGACAAGACATGAAAGTGCTGGTGACGGGCGGAGCGGGCTATGTGGGCAGTGCGTGCCTGCGCAAGTTGCTGGCCGAGGGCCACGATGCGATTGCCTTCGACAACCTCTCGGAAGGTTATGAAGCCGCCGTGCCCGCGGGCAAGCTGGTCAAGGGCGACATTGCCGACACGGCGGCGCTGACGAAGCTGATGAAGGACCACGGCAGCGAAGCCGTGATGCACTTCGCTGCCGCCACCTACGTGGGCGAATCGGTGACCAACCCCGACCACCACTACAACAACAACATCGCCGGCACGTTGAGCCTGCTGCGTGCGATGCGCCAGGCGGGCGTCAACCGCATGCTGTTCTCCAGCACCTGCGCCACCTATGGCGACAACCCGGTGGTGCCGATGAACGAGACCGCCGCGCAGATCCCGTGTAGCCCGTACGCACGCACCAAGCTGGCGGTCGAGTGGATGATCCGCGACTTCGCGCACGCCTACGGCCTGGGCTTCACGCTGCTGCGCTACTTCAACGCCTCGGGCGCCGACCGCGACGGCGAGTTCGGCGAGGCGCACGACCCCGAGACGCACCTGATCCCGCTGCTGCTGCAGGTGGCCCTCGGCCAGCGCGACAAGCTGATGCTCTATGGCGACGACTACCCCACCCCAGACGGCACCTGCATCCGCGACTACGTGCACACCGACGACCTGGCGCAGGCCCACATGCTGGCCATCATGGCAACCACGCCGACGACGGCCGAGGTCTTCAACATCGGCACCGGCAACGGCCAGTCGGTGAAGGAAGTGCACCGTGCCTGCGAAGAGGTCACCGGCAGGAAGATCCCGCTGCAGGTCACGGCCCGCCGCCCGGGCGATGCGCCGGCGCTCGTCGCCGACCCGACCAAGCTCAAGACGCAGCTGGGCTGGAAGCCCGAGTTCTACGACATCAAGCGCACCGTCGAGACGGCATGGGCCTGGCATCAGAAGTACCCGAAGGGCTACGCCGACAAGGTGAAGGCACAGCGCTGAGCGCGGTGCAGGCTAAAGGAAAACGGCGCCCCGAAGGGCGCCTTTTCATGGAGCGCAGTGGATCAGGCAGCCACGTGCTGCGGCAGGAAGGCCTGCACTTCCGCGTGCGCCGAAACGACGGCGTGGGCCTGTGTCGTCGCCGGTTGCGGATGGCCCGGCGGGCGGAAAAGCAGCGTGCGGCCGACGCCTGCGCGCGCACCGGCCAGGATGTCGGTCTCCATGTCGCCCAGCAGCACCGAGGCCGCTAGGTCGACGTCAAACTCCTGTGCCGCCTGCAGGATCATCCCGGGGTTGGGCTTGCGGAACGGCGATTCGGCCTTGTAGTGCCCGATGCCGTGCTCGGCGTGGTACGGGCAGAAATACACCTTGTCGATGGGCGCGCCCCGCGACGCGAACTCGCCGCACATCCACTCGGTGAGGGCGTGGAAATCGGCTTCGGTGTACTTGCCGCGGCCGATGCCGGCCTGGTTGGTGATCACGAAGACGAGGTGGCCGCGCGCGCGTGCCGTGCGCACGAGGTCGAAGATGCCGTCGACGAAGTCGAAGTCCTCGCGCTTGTGCACGTAGGCGTGATCGATGTTGATCACGCCGTCGCGGTCAAGAAAGAGGGCAGGGCGGCCCATGCGCCTGCCGCCTTTACTCGTGGTAGTCGTAGGCCTGGAAACCGGCAAGCTTGACCAGGCTGTCGCGGCGGGCCGAGTTGTAGTCGGCCTCGACCATCTCGGCCACGAGCTCCTGCAGCGTGGTCTTGGGCGTCCACCCGAGCTTCTGCTTGGCCTTGGTGGGGTCGCCGAGCAGCGTCTCGACTTCGGTCGGGCGGAAGTAGCGCGGGTCCACGCGCACGATCACGTCGCCGACCTTGCACTTGGCCTTGTCGCCCTCGACCTTGGTCACGGTGCCGATCTCGTCGACGCCTTCACCGGTGAAGGTGACGGTCACGCCCAGCTCCTTGGCGGCGAACTCGACGAACTGGCGCACGCTGTACTGCACGCCTGTCGCGATGACGAAGTCTTCGGGCTTGTCCTGCTGCAGCATCAGCCACTGCATCTCGACGTAGTCCCGCGCATGGCCCCAGTCGCGCAGCGCGCTCATGTTGCCCAGGTGCAGGCAGTCCTGCAGGCCGAGCGCGATGCGGGCGATGGCGCGGGTGATCTTGCGGGTGACGAAGGTCTCGCCGCGCAGCGGGCTCTCGTGGTTGAAGAGCACGCCATTGCAGGCGTACATGCCGTAGGCCTCGCGGTAGTTGACCGTGATCCAGTAGCCATAGAGCTTGGCCACGGCATAGGGGCTGCGCGGGTAGAACGGGGTGGTTTCCTTCTGCGGGATCTCCTGCACCAGGCCGTAGAGCTCGGAGGTGCTGGCCTGGTAGAAGCGGGTCTTCTTCTCGAGGCCGAGGATGCGGATGGCTTCCAGGATGCGCAGCGTGCCGATGCCGTCGGCATTGGCGGTGTACTCGGGCGTCTCGAAGCTCACCGCCACATGGCTCATGGCCGCGAGGTTGTAGATCTCGTCGGGCTGCACCTGCTGGATGATGCGGATCAGGTTGGTGCTGTCCGTCAGGTCACCGTAGTGCAGGATGAAGTTCTTGTTGTCGACGTGCGGGTCCTGGTAGAGGTGGTCGATGCGGTCGGTGTTGAAGAGGCTGGAGCGGCGCTTGATGCCGTGCACCTCGTAGCCCTTCTTCAGAAGCAGTTCGGAGAGGTATGCGCCATCCTGGCCGGTCACGCCGGTGATGAGGGCTACTTTCTTGTTGGACATGATCGGTCTCTGTGAGGATGGTCGGTCGAGGAATTACTGGCGGAAGGGCGCGGTTTCGTAGGTGAGGCGCAGGCCGTCTTGCAGGCTGGTCTTGGCGCGCCAGCCGAGCGAGGCAAGGCGGCTCACGTCGAGCAGCTTGCGCGGCGTGCCGTCGGGCTTGGAGCTGTCGAACACGATGCGGCCCTTGAAGCCCACGGTGGCCATGACGGACTCGGCCAGCTCGCGGATGGTCACGTCCTCACCGGTGCCGATGTTGACCAGCGGGCCGGCGTAGCCCTGTTCGGCCAGGTGCACGCAGGCATCGGCCAAGTCGTCGACGTAGAGGAACTCGCGGCGCGGGTTGCCGCTGCCCCAGACCACGTATTCGCTGTCGCCCCGCTCGCGGGCCTCGTGGGCTTTGCGCAGCAGGGCCGGCAGCACGTGGCTGTTGGCGAGGTCGTAGTTGTCGTTGGGGCCGTAGAGGTTGGTGGGCATCACGCTCACGTACTGGCGGCCGTACTGCAGGTTGTAGTTGTCGCAGAGCTTGATGCCGGCGATCTTGGCGATGGCGTAGGGCTCGTTCGTGTATTCCAGCGGGCCGGTCAGCAGGTAGTCTTCCTTGATCGGCTGCGGGCAGTCGCGCGGGTAGATGCAGCTGGAGCCGAGGAACATCATCCGCTGCACGTCGGCGAGGTGCGCGCCGTGGATGAGGTTGGCTTCGATCGTCAGGTTCTGGTAGATGAAGTCGGCGCGGTAGACGTTGTTGGCCTGGATGCCGCCGACCTTGGCCGCTGCCACGAAGCTGTAGTCGGGCTTCTCGGCCGCGAGGAAGGCATGCACCGCCTTCTGGTCGAGCAGGTCGAGCTCGGCATGGGTGCGGGTCACGATGTTGGTGTAGCCCGCGGCCTTCAGTCGACGCACGAGGGCGCTGCCCACCATGCCACGGTGACCGGCGACGTAGATCTTGGCGTTCTTGTCCATGCTGTCGTCTTGCGGGCCGCGTCAGCCGCGGCCGTAGGTGTCCTGGAAGCGAACGATGTCGTCTTCGCCCAGGTAGCTGCCCGATTGCACCTCGATGATCTCGAGCGGCACCTTGCCGGGGTTGGCGAGGCGGTGCGTCTGGCCGAGGGGGATGTAGGTGCTCTGGTTCTCGGAGAGCAGGATGACCTTGTCGCCGTTGGTGACCTCGGCAGTGCCGCTGACCACGATCCAGTGCTCGGCGCGATGGTGGTGCATCTGCAGCGAGAGGCTCGCACCCGGCTTGACCATGATGCGCTTCACCTGGAAGCGCGGGCCGGCATCGATGCTGTCGTACCAGCCCCACGGGCGGTGCACCTGGCGGTGCAGGGTGTGCTCGCTGCGGCCGGAAGTCTGCAGCTGGTTGACGATGTGCTTGACGTCCTGGCTGCGGCTGCGGTCGGCCACGAGCACGGCATCGGGCGTCTCGACCACCACCACGTTGTCGAGGCCGACCACGCCCACGAGGCGGCTGGTGGCGTGCACGAGCGTGTCGCGGCTGTCGCGCATCAGCGCGTCGCCGATGAAGGCGTTGCCCTGCGCGTCTTTCTCGCTGACCTGCCAGACGGCGTCCCAGGCGCCGAGGTCGGACCAGCCGGCCGCAAGCGGCACCATGTGGATGGTGAACTCGTTCGAACCGGGGCATTTTTCCATGACTGCGTAGTCGACCGACTCGCTCGGGATGGCGGCGAACTCGCCCTTGCCGGGCCGCACGAAGCTCGCATCGACCTGGTGGGCGGCGAAGGCGGCACGCGTGGCGCTGGCGATGTCGGGGCGGAAGCGCTCCAGCGCCTTCAGCCACACCGATGCGCGCACGACGAACATGCCGCTGTTCCAGTAGTAGCCGCCCTCGGCGAGGTAACGCTCGGCGGTCGCCGCATCGGGCTTCTCGACGAACTGGGCAACGTTGAAGACCTGCGTCTCGTTCGGTGCCGTGCCGTTGGTGCGGATGTAGCCGAAGCCGGTTTCGGGCCGGTCGGGCGTGATGCCGAGGATCACGAAGGCGCCGTTGGCGGCACTGCGCACGGCCTGGCGCAAGGCCGCCGTGAAAGCCGGCTCGTCGGTCACGGTCTGGTCGGCCGGGGTGACGACCAGCACCGGGTCGGCATCGTTCGCGGTGGCCTGCAGGGCAGCGAGCGTCATCGCCGGGGCGGTGTTGCGGCCCATCGGTTCGAGCAGCACCGTGGCCGGGGGCAGGGCCAGCTCACGCAGCTGGTCGAGGATCAGGAACCGGTGCTCTTCGTTGCCGACGATGGACGGGGCAGCGACCGACAGGCCTTCGCCGTCCAGCGCCGCAAGGCGGGATGCCGCTTGCTGGAACAGGCTGCGATTGCCCTGCAGCACGAGAAACTGCTTGGGGTACTGCGCGCGCGAGAGTGGCCAGAGCCGGGTGCCGCTGCCGCCGGCCATGATGACGGGTTGAACCGTGATGTGGGACATGGATGTGTTGGAAAAGAGTCGAGGAGCGCGTTGCCGGGAGCCTAGCGAAGGGTCAGGTCACCGGCGCAGCCTGTAAGGGTCGCACGGTAGCCAGTGGCCCCTGCGGCGCTGCGGTCTTCCGTCGCCACCGAGCACGAGAGCGAGACGGCGCGTGTCGGTGTGTAGTAGACGGCGAGGCCGTAGCCGGTGACGCGCTCGTTGCCGCCGTCGCCACGGGTACCGCGGCGGTAGCGGACGTTACCTGAGAAGGAAGTCTTGCCGGTGACCGTGTAGCGCGCATCCACCGCCAAGGTGGTGCTCAAACGGTTGCTGTCGACGGGCAACGCGGCCGTGCCATCGGGGCTCGTCGTGAGGAACGTGGTCTCGGTGCCGGTGTCACGGGTGAGCGTGCTGTTGAGGTTCAGCTTGCCGGTGAGCTGGTAGTTCCAACCCAGGGCGCCGGTGGTTTCGGACAGCTCGGCATTGGTGGCGATGCTGTGCGTTTCCTTCGTGCGGCTCAGGCGGGCGTTGAAGGTGCTGAAACCGGTGGCCGCCCAGGCCGCGGTGAGGTCCACGTCCCGGCGCTTCAACTCGTCTTCGGTGGGTGCAGGCGAGACGCGGTAGCGCGGCGTGCTGCCCCGGGACTCGCGCACGCCCAGCCCGAGCGTCAAGCGCCCGGTGCCGCGGCGGATGCCGACATTGACGGTGTCCTGCGAGTAGTTGCGCCCTTCGAGCAGCACGTTCTTGTAGGTGAGCTTGCGGTACTCATAGCCCGCATCCAGCGACAGGCTCTGCGGCAGTCCCCAGCGGCTGTTGGCGATGAACTGCTGCGTGACCTGGTCACTGACGATGCGGCTGCCTTCGGTGATGCCGAAGTCCGTCAGGCTGTTGCGGGTGGAATAGCGCAGCGTGCCCGACAGCGTCTCGACGGTTTCCCAGTCGAGGCCCGCGCGCAGGGCGTAGCTCTTGTTGTCGAGCGAATCGTTCTTGCGGTAGCGGTTGATCTCGGCATCGCCATCGGCAAACACGCGCTGGCGCCCGAGCCGCTGGTCGAGCCCGGCGGTGAGGCCGGTGCGGGAGATGGTGTCGGTCGACTGGTTGGCCGAGGTGCGGAAGACGTTGTTGTCGTACTGGACGGACTGCGAGACGCCGATGTAGTAGGGCGACTGCTCCTGCGCATGGGCCACGGCCACGCACAGGCTGGCGGCGGCCAGGGCGATCAACGTGCGGGCAGGTCTTGGAATGTGTGTCTGCATGTGGCGAAGGGCACCAAGGTCCGTCAGGGCCTGCGGTCAGTACGCGTTGCGGTCGAAGAAGACGAGCCGGATGGTACGCACGATGATCTGCAGGTCGAGTGCCAGCGACCAGTTGCGCAGGTACTCGAGGTCGTATTCGACGCGGGCCTGCATCTTGTCGACCGTGTCGGTCTCGCCGCGCTGGCCGTTGACCTGGGCCCAGCCGGTGATGCCCGGCTTGACCTTGTGGCGCACCATGTAGGCCTTGACGATGCGGCGGTACTCCTCGTTGTGCGCGATCGCGTGGGGGCGCGGGCCGACGATGCTCATTCGGCCCTGCAGCACGTTGAAGAACTGCGGCAGCTCGTCGAGTGAGGTCTTGCGGATGAAGGCGCCGAACGGGGTGATGCGTGCATCGCCCTTGGTGGCCTGCTTGACGACCTTGCCGTTGTCCTGCGTGGTCATCGAGCGGAACTTGTAGACGGTGATGTCTTCGCCGTCGAGGCCGGTGCGGCGCTGCTTGAAGATCACCGGGCCGGGCGAGCTCATCTTCACGCCGATGGCGATGGCCAGCAGGATCGGCGAAATGAGCACGAGGATGATGGAGGCGAGCACCACGTCGCTCACACGCTTGACCAGCTCGTTGGTGCCGGTGAACGGGGTCTCGCAGATGCCGACGATGGGCACGCCGTTGATGTCCTGCAGGCGGCCCTGGATGATGCTGATGCCGAAGATGTCGGGCACGAAGAAGAGCGAGGCGGTGGTGTCCTGCATCTGCTCGAGCAGCTCAACGATGCGTGGCTGCGAGCCGAGCGGCAGGGTGATGAAGACCTCGTGCACGCCGTGGCGGCGGATGAAGTCGGCCACGTCCTTCAGGCCACCCTTGACCTGGTCCATCGCCAGGCCGTCGACTCGCGCATCAGCGCGGTCGTCGAAGTAGCCGAGGAAGTCGACGCCCTTGTCTTCGCTCAGCGTGAGCGCGCGCATGACCTTCACGCCCTGCGGGCCGGCGCCGATGACGATGGCACGGCGGCGTGCTTCCGGTTGGGCGAGCTGGTGCAGCACCACGCGGCGGCCGACCCACACGCCCAGCCATTGCACGACGGGGGTGGCAACGACCCAGATGAGGAGCGCGTCCTGGTCGAAATAGCTCAGGCTGCGCGTCACGTAGCCGCACAGCAGCAGCACGCCCATGAGCACGACCCATGACGAGACGATGTCGACACCGGCGGCGATGAGGTTCTGGCGGAAGCGGTTGTGGCCGGGGAAGGTCAGCGCGAACACCAGCAGGCACAGCACGAGCTCGGGCCGCCCGATGAACGCATCGAGGTAGAGATTGGCCGCGAGGAAGGTGAGGACGGTGATGGTCGGCTCGAGAAACGCAGCCGCGAGCGACGTCACCGATTGCGGAGCGCTGTAGAACGTTCGCTTGTACGGTCGGTCTTCAAACATTGCTACGGGTTGGTCCACGAGGCGCCGCCTCCATCCATGTGGTCGACTGCTGACAGGCGTTGCCGCTGCATCGGCCGTGCCTCGGGTTCGCCGTGTGGCACGGCGTTGGGAACGTTGCATTTGCTCGCGGCGCTGAAGCTCAGACACCGCGGGAATTCTCGCCCAAGACATATGGCGGACCGGACCCGCAAGTGTGGGGGGACATTCGTTTTAGGGAGGTGTCCATGCGTTGAATGCGTCACGGTTTGATGGCCTTGCAATTGCACAAGGAAGCCCCTTGGCCGCCATCGGCGTGACAAACCCGGCGCCTACAATTCCCCGATGCCTACCCCCTTCGATTCCGCCTTCGGTGCGCTTTTTACCGCGGCGCTGGGCTCCGCGACGATGGAGCGCATCACCCTGCTGCTCAACCATGTGATCGCGGCCGAGACCGTGGCGACCGACCGGCTGAAGGCCCACAGCGGGCGCAGCCTGCAGCTCCTGTGGACCGGTTGGCCGCCGTTGCTGCCCCCGCCGCCGGTGGTGGCGTTCACCATCACGCCGGCGGGTCTTCTCGAATGGTGTGGCGATCAGGCGCCGGCGCAGCCCGACCTGCGCGTGAGCCTCGATGCCTCCAACCCGCTGAAGCTCGCCAGCCTGTGGATCAGCGGCGAGCGGCCGCAGGTGGTGATCGAGGGCGACTCTGCCCTGGCGGCCGACGTGAGCTGGCTCATCGACAACCTGCGCTGGGACATCGAGGACGACCTCGCTCGCATCATCGGCCAGGCGCCCGCGCATGAGCTGGCGAAAGCCTCGAAGGCCGTGTCCGCCGGCCTGCGCGAGGCCGTTCGCGCCTTGCAGGGCCTGGTGTCGCGCACGCCCCGATGAGGCATCTTTTCCGGCTGGTCTTCATCGTCGTCACCGTCCTGCGCTTCGGCCTGGACGAGCTGGCGCTGTCCGGCTTCAAGCAAGGCTGGGTGCGCGCGCTGGTGCGCGTGATGACGCTCGGCCGCCGTCTCGACGCTCCTCCCGGGCGGCGCCTGCGCGAAGCGCTCGAGCGGCTGGGCCCGATCTTCGTGAAGTTCGGACAGGTGCTCTCGACGCGCCGCGACCTGCTGCCGCCCGAGGTCGCCGACGAGCTGGCCCGCCTGCAGGACCGGGTCCCACCGTTTCCCGCGCCGGTCGCACGAGCGCTGGTGGAGAAGGCGTACGGCCGCCCCATCGAGGCCATCTTCGCCAGCTTCGACGCCGAGCCGGTGGCCAGCGCGTCCATCGCCCAGGTGCATTTCGCCACTCTGAAAGACGGGCGGGAGGTGGCGGTCAAGGTGCTGCGCCCCGGCATGCTCGCGGTGATCGATGACGACCTGGCGCTGCTGCGCACGCTGGCGCGCTGGGTCGAGCGCGTGTCAGCCGACGGCAAGCGGCTCAAGCCGCGCGAGGTGGTGGCCGAGTTCGACAAGTACCTGCACGACGAGCTCGATCTCGTGCGCGAGGCGGCCAACGCGGCGCAGCTTCGCCGCAACATGGACGGCCTGAACCTCGTGCTCGTACCCGAGATGATCTGGGACCTGTGCACCTCCGGCGTCATCGTCATGGAGCGCATGTACGGCGTGCCCATCAGCCAGACGCAGCGCCTGCGCGAAGCCGGGGTCGACATCAAAAAGCTCGCGCGCGACGGCGTGACGATCTTCTTCACGCAGGTCTTCCGCGACGGCTTCTTCCACGCCGACATGCACCCCGGCAACATCCAGGTGAGCATCGACCGCGCCACCTTCGGCCGCTACATCGCGCTCGACTTCGGCATCGTGGGCACGCTCACCGATGTCGACAAGGACTACCTTGCGCAGAACTTCATCGCCTTCTTCCGCCGCGACTACAAGCGCGTGGCCGAGCTTCACCTCGAATCGGGCTGGGTGCCGCCGGGCACGCGGATCGACGAGCTCGAGGGGGCGATCCGGGCCGTGTGCGAGCCGCATTTCGACCGCCCGCTGAAAGACATCTCGCTCGGCCAGGTGCTGCTGCGGTTGTTCCAGACCTCGCGCCGTTTCAACGTCGAGATCCAGCCCCAGCTCGTGCTGCTTCAGAAGACGCTGCTCAACATCGAAGGCCTGGGCCGCCAGCTCGACCCCGACCTCGACCTCTGGAGCACCGCCAAGCCCTTCCTCGAGCGCTGGATGAACGAGCAGATCGGCTGGCGCGGCCTGGTCGAGCGTGTGAAGAAAGAGGCACCGCACTGGGCGCAGCTGCTGCCCGAGTTGCCGCGCCTCGTGCACCACGCGCTGCAGGCGCACGCCCGCGGTGCCGATGCCCGCCTGATCGAGACCCTGCTGGCCGAGCAGCGCCACACCAACCGGCTCCTGCGCACGCTGCTCTATGGCGGCCTGGGCTTCGCCGGAGGCGTGCTCGCCACGGTGGCGGCCGGCTGGCTGGTCGGCTAGACGCCAGGGGCTGGCGGCGCGGCCGCCAGGGGCGGGCAGGGTTCGCCCTCGCGCCAAGGGCTCTTTTTTTTGCCTGCCTGGAACAGATAATGCTGGCCGGTCGCCCGGGGCGGGCGCCGCCCTTTCCGATCCCTGCCAACACGATCCGCGAGCCAAGGTCGAATGAACACCACCCTCATTTCCTTTGTCGTGCTGTACCTCCTGGGCACCCTGGCGCTTGGCGTCTGGGCCGGCACCCGCATCAAGAACACCACCGACTTCGCCATTGCCGGCCGCAGCCTGCCGCTGATCATGGTGATCACCACCACCTTCGCCACCTGGTTCGGTGCCGAAACGGTGATGGGCATCCCGGCCAAGTTCGTGCAAAGCGGGCTGGGGGCGATCGTCGAAGACCCGTTCGGCGCCGGCACCTGCCTGATCCTCGTGGGCATCTTCTTCGCGGCCAAGCTCTACAAGCAGAACCTGCTGACCATCGGCGACTTCTACCGCAACCGCTACGGCAAGGGCATCGAAGTGTTCTGCTCGGTGGCCATCATCCTCAGCTACCTGGGCTGGGTGGCCGCGCAGATCACCGCGCTCGGCCTGGTCTTCACCGTGCTCACCAACGGCGCCATGGGCGAGACCGCCGGCATGATCGTCGGCACCCTGGCGGTGCTGATCTACGTGGTGGTGGGCGGCTTTCTTGCCGTCGCCTGGACCGACTTCATCCAGATGATCGTGCTGGTGGTCGGCCTGGCCATCATCGCCGTGTTCGCGAGCGACCTGGCCGGTGGCTCCGACAAGGTGCTGGCCGTGGCCAGCCAGAAGGAGCTGTGGAATTTCCTGCCCCCGCCGACCTTCACCGAAGTGGCGATGTTCATCGGCGCGGGCCTCACCATGATGTTCGGCAGCATCCCGCAGCAAGACGTCTTCCAGCGCGTGATGTCGGCCAAGGATGCCAACACCGCCCGCAACGGCGCGGTGATCGGCGGCGTGAGCTACATCCTCTTCGCCTTCGTGCCCATGTTCATCGTGCTGAGCGCGGTGGTGGTGATGGGCGATGCCGCCCTCGAGATGGCGAAGAACGACTACCAGCGCCTGCTGCCCACCTTCGTGCTGACCCAGATGCCGCTGATCATGCAGATCATCTTCTTCGGCGCGCTGCTGTCGGCCATCAAGAGCACCTCGTCGGCCACGCTGCTCGCACCCAGCACGAGCTTCGTCGAGAACATCCTAAAGAACCTGCGCCCTGGCATGACCGACAAGGAGCAACTCTTCGCGATGCGTGCCTCCATCGTCGCCTTTGCCGGCCTCGTGCTGGCGTATGCGATCGCGATGAAGGGCACGCCGATCTATGACCTGGTGTCGGCGGCCTACCAGGTGACCCTGGTCGGGGCCTTCGTGCCGCTGGTCTTCGGCCTGTACTGGAAGCGTGCCACCACCCAGGGCGCGGTGGCCTCGGTCGCGGCCGGCATCGCGGTGTGGATCGCCTTCTTCCCGCAGGTGTCCAACTTCGGCGAGACCTTCCCGGGCCAACTGGCTGGTTTGATCGCCGCGGTGGTGGGGATGCTCGTGGGCTCGCTCGCCCCGCAAATCCTGAAGAACCGGCAGGAAGCCCGTCAGGCTGTGGCTTGAAGCACTGAATCGCGTCCCCACATAGGCTCGGCACGCCGCCGCGCGGCGTGCCCCACCTATAATTTCGCGTTTCGAATCAAGGGTTTAGCCATGCCCATCTACGCCTATCGGTGTGACGCCTGCGGCCACGCCAAGGACGTTCTCCAGAAGGTCTCCGACCCCGTTCTCACCGACTGCCCCGCCTGCGGTGCGCCCGCCTTCAAGAAGCAGGTGACCGCTGCCGGTTTCCAGCTCAAGGGTTCGGGCTGGTACGTGACCGACTTCCGTGGCGGCAACAACGCCGGCACCAGCCCACCTGCGGCCGGCGGCGACGCCAAGCCGGCCGCCGACGCCCCCAAGGCCGATGCAGCGCCGGCCGCGCCGGCTCCGGCGCCCGCCTCCAGCTCCTCCAGCGACACGCCCTGACGCTTCTGCTACCCCCTCAAGGAACCATGTGAAGAAATACCTGATCGCGGGCCTGCTGGTCTGGCTGCCACTGGCCATCACGATCTGGGTCCTGCATTCGGTGCTGGGCCTGCTCGACGATGTGTTCGGCAGCCTCATCACCGGCACGCAGGCGGTGCTGCCGGCGGCGGCGCACGAGTCGCTCGAATCGCTGCGCCGGATCCCCGGTCTCGGCGTGGTGGTAATGGTGGGCGGCTTGCTCCTGACCGGCGTCTTCGCGGCCAACATCTTCGGCCAGTGGGCGCTCACGCAAGCCAACCAGCTGCTGATCAAGATCCCGATCGTCAAGTCGATCTACAGCTCGGTGAAGCAGGTGTCGGACACCCTGTTCTCCAGCAGCGGCAACGCCTTCCGCGAAGCGGTGCTGGTGCAGTACCCGCGCCAGGGTTCGTGGACCATCGCCTTCGTCACCGGCAAGCCGGGCGGCGAGGCGGCCATCCACCTGTCGGGCGACTACCTCAGCCTGTACGTGCCGACCACGCCGAACCCGACGTCCGGCTTCTTTCTCATGGTCCCGCGCACGGACGTGATCGCACTCGGCATGAGCGTCGACGAAGCGCTCAAGTACGTCATTTCCATGGGCGTGGTGGCGCCGCCGCTGCCGGTACCCATGCCCGAGCCGGCGCGAAATCTGCCGGGCTGACCGGCCCGGCTCCCGGTTAGCCCATTCGCACCTAGCGCCTACACCGTTGCGCGCCCCACCGGGCGTCGCACAATTCCCTTTTTCGGAGCAAGAACATGAGAACAACCTACTGCGGCCTGGTCAGCGAAGCGCTCCTCGGCCAGACCGTGACCCTGATGGGCTGGGCCCACCGCCGCCGCGACCATGGCGGCGTGATCTTCATCGACCTGCGCGACCGCGAAGGCCTGGTCCAGATCGTCTGCGACCCCGACCGTGCCGAGACCTTCAAGGTCGCCGAGGGCGTGCGCAACGAGTTCTGCCTCAAGATGGTCGGCAAGGTGCGCCCGCGCCCGGCCGGCACCGAGAACGCCAACCTCACGAGCGGCAAGGTCGAGATCCTCTGCCACGAGCTCGAGGTGCTGAACCCGAGCATCACGCCGCCCTTCCAGCTCGACGACGACAACCTCTCGGAGACCACCCGCCTCACCCACCGCGTGCTCGACCTGCGCCGCCCGGTCATGCAGAAGAACATGATCCTGCGCTACCGCGTGGCGATGGAGGTGCGCAAGTTCCTCGATGCGAACGGCTTCATCGACATCGAGACGCCGATGCTCACCAAGAGCACGCCCGAAGGCGCGCGCGACTACCTGGTGCCCAGCCGCGTCAACGAAGGCATGTTCTTCGCGCTGCCGCAGTCGCCCCAGCTCTTCAAGCAGCTGCTGATGGTGGCGGGCTTCGACCGCTACTACCAGATCACCAAGTGCTTCCGCGACGAAGACCTGCGCGCCGACCGCCAGCCCGAGTTCACGCAGATCGATATTGAAACGAGCTTCCTCAACGAGGAAGAGATCCGCGGAATGTTCGAAGGCATGATCCGCTCGGTCTTCCGCAGCACGATCGGTGTCGACCTGCCCGGCTACCCGGTGATGACGTATGCCGATGCGATGTACCGCTACGGCAGCGACAAGCCCGACCTGCGCGTGAAGCTCGAGTTCACCGAGCTGACCGACGTGATGAAGGATGTCGACTTCAAGGTCTTCTCCGGCCCCGCCAACGCGAAGGACGGCCGCGTGGTCGCGCTGCGCGTGCCAGGCGGCGGCGAGATGAGCCGCAGCGAGATCGACGCCTACACCGAGTTCGTGAAGATCTACGGCGCCAAGGGCCTGGCCTGGATCAAGGTCAACGATGCCGGCAAGGGCCGCGACGGCCTGCAGTCGCCGATCGTGAAGAACCTCCACGACGCGGCCATCGCCGAGATCATCGCGCGCACCGGCGCGCGCAACGGCGACCTGCTCTTCTTCGGTGCCGACAAGGCCAAGGTTGTGAACGACGCGATCGGCGGCCTGCGCATCAAGGTCGGTCACAGCGAGTTCGGCAAGAAGAATGGCCTCTTCGAGGACAAGTGGGCGCCGCTGTGGGTGGTCGACTTCCCGATGTTCGAGTACGACGACGAAGCCGAGCGCTGGAACGCGGTGCACCACCCGTTCACCTCGCCGAAGGACGGTCACGAGGACTACATGGACACCGACCCGGGCAAGTGCATCGCCAAGGCCTACGACATGGTGCTCAACGGCTGGGAACTCGGCGGCGGCTCGATCCGCATCCACCGCGCCGAAGTGCAGAGCAAGGTCTTCAACGCGCTCAAGATCGGGCCCGAGGAAGCGCAGCTCAAGTTCGGCTTCCTGCTCGACGCGCTGCAGTACGGCGCCCCGCCGCACGGCGGCCTCGCGTTCGGCCTCGACCGCCTGGTCACGCTGATGACCAAGGCCGAGTCGATCCGCGACGTGATCGCCTTCCCGAAGACGCAGCGTGCGCAGGACCTGCTCACGCACGCGCCGAGCCCGGTCGACGAGAAGCAGCTGCGCGAGTTGCACATCCGTCTGCGCAACCCGCAGGTGGTGTCCAACGGCTGATCGCCGCCGGTCATCGCTGGCATCATCGAGGGGCAGCGTTCGCTGCCCCTTTTCCATTCCATGAACCCTTCGCGCCCGCCCAAGATTCCTGAGTCGGTGCTGGTCGTCATCCACACCGACGACCGGAAAGTGCTGCTGCTCGAACGCGCCGACAAGCCGGGCTTCTGGCAAAGCGTCACCGGCTCGAAGGACCGCCTCGACGAGCCGCTGACCGAGACCGCCATCCGCGAAGTGGGAGAAGAAACCGGCATCGTGATCGGCTCGCCGCAGGTGCCGCTGGCCAACCTGCGCGACTGGCAGCTCAGCAACGTCTACGAGATCTACCCCGTGTGGCGGCATCGCTATGCACCGGGTGTCACACACAACACCGAACATGTGTTCGGCTTGCGCGTGCCCGGTGGAACACCGGTTGCCCTCGCACCGCGTGAACACCTACGCTACCAGTGGCTCGACTGGCGCGAGGCGGCCGACCAGTGTTTTTCGCCGTCCAATGCCGAGGCCATTCTCCAGTTGCCCCGATTCCTCTGACGGACCCCATGACACGCGGCGCAAGCTCCACCACGCAGCACCCGAGCCACATCCTGCGGGTGGCCACCTACAACATCCACAAGGGCGTGCGCGGCATCGGGCCACGCAAGCGGCTGGAGATCCACAACATCGGCCTGGGCATCGAGGCGCTCGATGCCGACCTGGTGTTCCTGCAGGAAGTGCGCAGCTTCAACAACGCCGAGGCGCGCCGCTTCCCCGACACCCACTTCGGCTGGCCGCGCGTGCCTCAGGCCGACCACCTCGCGCCCGAAGGCTACGACGTGGCCTACCGCACCAACGCGTTCACCGCCGATGGCGAGCATGGCAACGCGCTACTGTCGCGCTGGCCGCTCGATGAAGACATCGGCCACCACGACGTGTCGGACCACCGCTTCGAGCAGCGCGGCCTGCTGCACGTGAAGATCGACTGGCACGGCCACGTCGTGCACGGCATCGTGGCCCACCTCGGGCTCATGCACTCGAGCCGCGTGCGGCAGGTGGCGCGCATCGCCGCCTTCATCGCCCACCACGTGCCCCAGCACGAGCCGGTGGTGCTGGCCGGCGACTTCAACGACTGGGGCGAGAAGCTCGACGGCCCCGTGCGCGAGATGGGCCTCGAGCGAGCCGAGCGCGGTACGCCGCAGCGCACCTTCCCGTCGCGCGTGCCCATCTTCTCGCTCGACCGCATCTACACCCGCGGCTTCCGCTGCGCGGCGACCTTCGTGCCGCGCGGCAACGTGTGGGCGCGCATGTCCGACCACCTGCCCCTCGTGGCCGACCTCGAACTGGCTTGATGAGCTCGGCCGCCGACAAGCGCAGCGCCGCGAGAGCGGCCTTGATGCGGGTCATCCACCCCACGGTGTACAGCGGCGGCAACCAGGCGCGGCTGCTGCGGGGCGGCGATGCGCTCTTTCCCGCCATGGTGCGGGCCGTCGAGCAGGCGCGGCACGAGATCTGGCTCGCGACCTACATCTACGACAACGTGGCGAGCGTCACCGCGCTCACGCAGGCCCTGGCCGAAGCGGCGCAACGTGGCGTGCAGGTGAAGCTCGTGGTCGACGGCTTCGGCACGCGCGGCAAGCTGCCCGAGCTGCGGCGTGCGTTGTGCGACGCGGGGGTGCACCTCACGGTCTTCCGCCCGATGGATCGGTGGTGGTCCTGGCTGCAGCCGAGCCAGCTGCGCCGCCTGCACCAGAAGATCTGCGTGGTCGACGGCCGGGTCGCCTTCGTCGGCGGCATCAACCTGCTCGACGATTGTTATGACCAGGTGCATGGCTGGACCGATCAGCCGCGGCTCGACTTCGCCGTCGAGCTCGCCGGCCCCGTGGTCGCGCCCATCGAACAGGCGGTGAAGGCCTTGTGGACACGCGCCAACGTCGGTCGCAACTTCGCGAAAGAGGTGGCCGCGCTCGCCCGCAGTGCCGAGCCGGTGGCGCGTGCCCGCCGCCTGCTGCGCCGGCTGCGCATGCCCAAGGGCGCGAAGGCGGAAGAAGAGGTGGGCGACCTGCCGCCGGTGCGCGCCGCCTTCGTGATGCGCGACAACCTGCGCCAGCGCCGCGCCATCGAGCGCAGCTACATCCACGCGATCCGCAAGGCGAAGACACGCGTCGACCTGATCTCGCCGTACTTCTACCCGGGCCGCGCCTTCATGCGCGTGCTCATCAACGCGGCGCGGCGCGGCGTGCAGGTGCGCCTGCTGCTGCAGGGCAAGGTCGACTACCGCATCGCGGCGGTGGCGGCGCAGGCGCTGTACGACCAGCTGCTGAGCAATGGCGTGAGGGTGTACGAATACACGCCCGCCTTTCTGCACGCCAAGGTGGGGCTGGTCGATGACGAGTGGGCGACGGTGGGCAGCTCCAACATCGACCCGTTGTCGCTGCTACTCAACCTCGAAGCCAACGTCGTGATCCGCGACGCGGCCTTCGTCAACACGCTGGCCGAGGAGTTCGACAACGCGGTGTCGGCCTCGCGTGAGATCGATCCGCTGCAGGCGCGGCGTGCCAGTTTGCGGGGCGTGTTGCGACGGGGCTTCGTGGCGTGGGTGGCCCACGTGTACCTGCGGGTGGCCGGCATCACCGGACGGTATTGAGCCCCCCAGTCGCTGACGCTCCTGCCCCCGAGGGGCGCCCCGCCTGCGGCCGGGAAACCCGTTCCGCGGCGGGCGGCTCGAGGAGGGCGTAGGCTGCGCCTCGCCCGCCTGCATGGCGGTTCGTTGTTTGCTGCTCAGTGGTCCATGAACGTCGACCTCATCGTCCAGCGCCCCGAAGGCCTCTACTGCCCGCCCGGCGACTTCTACATCGACCCCTGGCGGCCGGTGCCGCGGGCCGTCATCACGCATGCGCATGGCGACCATGCGCGCATGGGCAACGGGCACTACCTGGCGTCGCAGAAGTCCGAGGGTGTGTTGCGCTCGCGCCTGGGCGCCGACATCCACCTGCAGACCCTCGCCTATGGCGAAACGGTCGACCACCACGGCGTGCGCCTGAGCCTGCACCCGGCCGGCCACGTGCTCGGCTCGGCGCAGGTGCGGCTGGAGCATGGCGGCCAGGTGTGGGTGGCCTCGGGCGACTACTTCGTCTCGGGGGCGGAGGACCACAACACCACCTGCGAGCCCTTCGAGCCGGTGCGCTGCCACTGCTTCATCACCGAGTCGACCTTCGGCCTGCCGATCTACCGCTGGCAGCCGCAGCGTGAGGTGTTCGACGACATCAACCGGTGGTGGCAGCGCAATGCCGACGCGGGGCGCGCGAGCCTGCTGATGGGCTACAGCTTCGGCAAGGCGCAGCGCATCCTGGCCGGGGTGGACGCGTCGATCGGCCCCATCGTCACGCACGGCGCCGTCGACCCTTTGAACGAGGCCTACCGCGCAGCCGGTGTGGCGCTGCCGGCCACGCACC
The DNA here is from genome assembly GCF_016735515.1 of Piscinibacter sp. HJYY11. Classification (NCBI taxonomy): domain Bacteria; kingdom Pseudomonadati; phylum Pseudomonadota; class Betaproteobacteria; order Burkholderiales; family Sphaerotilaceae; genus Piscinibacter; species Piscinibacter sp. HJYY11. The sequence continues at coordinate 4,655,262 of NZ_JAERQZ010000001.1, forward strand.
GCGTCACCGATCTCGACAAGGCCGCGCTGTCGCGTGCGCTCGTCATCGCCCCGCCCTCGGTGCAAGGCTCCGCCTGGGCGCGCCGCTTCGGCGACGCGAGCGATGCCTTCGCGAGCGGCTGGATGCAGCTGCGCGGCGCACGCCGCCGGCGTGCGGTGGACCGCGGCTTCGTGCTCAGCGACCACGCCGACTGGCCGGGCCTGCAGCGGGCCATCCGCGCGACGGGCGCCGAGCGCGTCATCGTGACGCACGGCTACGAGGCGATCATGGTCCGCTGGCTGCAGGAGCAGGGCTTGCAGGCCGAGGCCTTCGAGACCGAATACGACGACGAGCGCGTCGCCGCGGAGAAGCCCGCGGGCGATGTCGAGAGCAACGAATGAAGCGGCGCGCATGAAAAGATTCGCCCAACTCTTCAACGAGCTCGACGCCAGCACGGCCACCAACGCGAAGGTCGAGGCCCTGAAGCGCTACTTCGACGAAGCGCCCGACGCCGATGCCGCCTGGGCGGTGTACTTCCTCTCCGGCGGCAAGCCGCGGCAGGTGGTCGGCAGCGGTGTGCTGAGCGTGCTCGCGCGCCGCATCGCGGGCATCGAGCCCTGGCTCTTCGACGAGTGCTACCAGGCGGTGGGCGACCTCGCCGAGACCATCGCCCATGTGCTGCCGCGGTCGGAGCACACGAGCGACCTCGGCCTCGCCGAGTGGGTCGAGCAGCGCCTGCTGCCGCTGCGCGAGGCCACGCCCGAGCAGCAGGCCGAGCGCATCGCCGGCTACTGGCGCGAGCTCGATGCGACCGGCCGCTTCCTGCTCACCAAGCTGATCGGTGGTGGCTTCCGCGTTGGGGTGAGCAAGCTGCTCGTGCAGCGGGCGCTCGCCGCCCACGCCGGGCTCGATGCCAAGCTCGTGGCCCAGCGCATGATGGGCTACACCGACAAGACGGCGCGGCCCGATGCGGCCGGCTACCGGGCGCTGCTCGACCCCGCGTCGGTGCAGGCGCCGAGCGGCTCGGGGCAGCCCTATCCCTTCTTCCTGGCCCATGCGCTCGAACAACCCTTGGCCGAGTTCGACGCGAAGCTGGGCCCGCCCAGTGACTGGCTGGTGGAGTGGAAGTACGACGGCATCCGCGCGCAGGTGGTGCGACGCGGCGGCAACATCTGGGTCTGGTCGCGCGGCGAAGAGCTCGTGACCGAGCGCTTTCCCGAGGTGGTGGCCATCGCGGGCCAGTGGCCCGACGGCACGGTGGTCGATGGGGAGATCCTGGTGTGGAAAGACGGCAAGCCGGCGCCGTTCAACCTGCTGCAGCAGCGCATCGGCCGCAAGCTGCTCGGCAAGAAGATCCTCGCCGACGCGCCGGTGAGCTTCATGGCCTACGACCTGCTGGAGTGGCAGGGTGAAGACATCCGCGACTGGCCGCAGCACCGCCGCCGCGAAGCCCTGCTGGCGCTGCCCGGGATGATGGTGTCGAGCAGCGTCGAACGGGCGACCTGGGCTGAGCTCGCGGAAGTGAGAGAAGAGTCGCGCGCCCGCGGCGTCGAAGGTTTCATGCTCAAGCACCGCGACGCCCGCTACGGCAGCGGCCGCAAGAAACAGGAAGGATTGGCCGCCGGCACCTGGTGGAAGTGGAAGATCGCACCGCTCTCCGTCGACTGCGTGCTGATCTACGCGCAGGCCGGCCACGGCCGGCGGGCGAGCGTCTACACCGATTACACCTTCGCGGTGTGGAACCGCCAGCCGATGGACGCCGAGGAAGCGAAGGCCGTGCTCGACGCCATCGAGCGCCGTGAACCCGCGCAGCCCGACGGCCTCCAGCTCGTGCCCTTCGCCAAGGCCTACTCCGGCCTCACCGACGAGGAGTTCCGCGACGTCGACCGCGTGATCCGCGCCACCACGCTCGAGAAGTTCGGCCCGGTGCGCAGCGTCAAGCCGAGCATGGTCTTCGAGCTCGGCTTCGAGGGCATCAACCGCAGCACCCGCCACAAGAGCGGCATCGCGGTGCGATTCCCCCGCATGCTGCGCATCCGTTCCGACAAGCCGCTGCACGAAGCCGACACTTTGGCGACACTGCAAGCTTTGATGAGCCATTCCGACTGAGAAATGGCTCCACGACCACAGGAACAGGCATGTCCCACTTCGACTGCGATCTCTTCGTCATCGGCGCCGGCAGCGGCGGTGTGCGCGCCAGCCGCATGGCGGCACAACGCGGGGCGCGCGTGGTGGTGGCCGAGGGCGGCGCGCTGGGCGGCACCTGCGTCAACGTCGGCTGCATCCCGAAGAAGCTCTACAGCTACGCCGCCCACTTCGGCGAGCTGGCCGAGCAGTCGCACGGCTTCGGCTGGGTCGGCGAGGCGCCGCGTTTCGACTGGGGCGTGCTCAAGCAGCGCCGTGCCGCCGAGATCAAGCGGCTCAACGGTGTCTACGAAGGCCTGCTCAAAGGCGCGGGCGTGCAGTTGCTGCGCGGCTGGGCGCGCCTGGCCGACGAGCACACGGTGGTGGTCGACTGCGCCGGCGGCGAGCAGCGCCTCCGGGCGAGGCACATCCTGCTCGCCACGGGCGGCGCGCCGGTGAAGAGCGGCCTGCCCGGCGACGCGTGGGCCAAGAGCTCCGACGACATGTTCGACCTCGATCCCTTCCCGAAGCGCCTGGTGGTGGTGGGCGGCGGCTACATCGCCTGTGAGTTCGCGTCGATCTTCCGGGGGCTGGGCGCGGAGGTGGCGCTGGTGCACCGGGGCACGCACCTGCTGCGCGGCTTCGACCAGGAGATGGCGGTCTTCCTGACCGGCGAGATGCGCAAGAAGGGCGTCAAGGTCTGCCTGCAGACGACCGTGCTCGAGGCCGAGCAGCGGGGCACCGTGCAGCGCCTGCGCCTGAGCGATGGGCAGGTGCTGGAAGCGGACACCGTGCTGCACGCCACCGGCCGCCGCGCCCGCACCGAGGGCCTGGGCCTCGAAGCCCTGGGCATCACCGTGAACAAGGACGGCAGCGTGCCGGTCGACGACCGCCTGCAGACGAACGTGCCCTCGGTGCATGCACTCGGCGACCTGGTCGGCCGCAAGGCCCTCACGCCGGTGGCACTGGCCGAGGCGATGTACCTGGTCGACCGCCTGTTCGGCCCGTCCTCGGGCAAGCTCGTGCGCCAGCCGATCGACTACGACCTGGTGCCCACGGCGGTCTTCACCCACCCCAACGTCGGTACCGTGGGCCTGAGCGAAGAGGCGGCGCGCAAGACCTACCCGAGACTGCGCGTGTACCGCGCCGAGTTCAAGGCGCTGCAGCACACCCTCAGCGACAGCACCGAGCGCACGCTGATGAAGCTGCTGGTCGACGACGCGAGCGACAAGGTGGTGGGCCTGCACATGGTCGGCCATGACGCGGGCGAGGTGGTGCAGGGCTTTGCGGTGGCGCTGCAGGGCGGGCTGACCAAGGCAGTGTTCGACCGCACGCTGGGCATCCACCCGACCGGGGCGGAGGAGTTCGTCACCATGCGCGAGGCGCTGCGTGTGGTGGAGGGCACGGCGGCCGAAAGCGCCACGACCTGAGGCCTCGACTGGGGACACAATCGCCCCATGTCTTCGGAGCTCATCTTCGCGGCCGCCGTGGCGGCTGCTGCGTTTCTTGCCGGCCTGGTCTGGGTGCGCAGGCGTGGCCCGAAGACGCGCAACGTGGCCCACAAGGGGCGGCGCAACGTGCCGGCGCCTGCCAACCTGCGCTACACCTGCGCCGGCTGCGCCGGCCAGTTCACCCACTCGCGGCGCACGCTGTCGGCGCGCGAGAAGGGCGCCAAGAGCTTCTACTGCAACGCGTGCAACACCCGCTCGCTCACCGTGCCCAAGCCCAAGCCGTGGCAGCTGGTGCCCGACGCCCGCAAGGCCGCGAAGAAGTCCGACAAGAAGGCGCCCAAATAGGCGCTGCCCTCAGCCCGCGAACCACTCCACCCAGTAGTCGATGCAGGCCTTGATCTTGGGCAGACGGTGGCGCGTGCCGGCGGTCACCGCGTAGACGGGGCTCGGCTGCTCGTCCACGCACTCGGGCATCACCGGCACCAGGCGTCCTTCCTTCACCAGCGGCCCGGCGGCGATGGTCGAGAGCCGGCCGATGCCCAGGCCCATCAACACCATGTCGGCGACGACGGCCGTGTCGTTGGCGCGCCAGAAGCCGCGTGCGGGCACGGCCATCGGCTGACCATCGACGATGAAGGGCCAGAGGTTGAGGTTGGTCGCCGCGCTGTTGGTCACGAGGCGGTGCCGGGCCAGCTCGTCGGGGTGCTGCGGCGTGCCCATCTGCTCGAGGTAGGCCGCCGTGGCGTAGAGCGCTCGGCCATGCGTGCCGATCTGCCGCGCGACCACCGTCTCGGGCAGCGGGCCGCTGGTGGTGCGCAGCGCGATGTCGATGCCGTCGCGCGTGAGGTCGGCGAGCCGGTCGCTCACCTCCAGCTCCACCTGCACGCGCGGGTGTCGCGCATGCAGCCCCGGCAGGCTGGGCAGCACGCGGTACTGCGCCATCACCGTGCTCGCGGCCACCCGGACCAGGCCGCTCGCCTCGCGCGACTTGGCATTGAACTCGCCCTCCAGCTCGTCGAGCGAGCCGGTGATGCGGTGGCAATAGTCGAGGAAGGTCTCGCCTTCGGGCGTGAGCGCCAGCGCATGGGTGGAGCGGTGCATCAGCTTCACGCCGGTCGTCTTCTCGATGCGGGCCACGGTGCGCGAGACCTGGCTCACCGGCACGTCGCGCTCGCGCGCCACGGCCGAGAGCGTGCCGAGCGAGGCCACGCGGGCGAAGAGCTTCAGGTCGTCGAAGGTCAGTCCGTCCATGCCGGCGATGGTAGGGGCGGCGGTGTTGCAGCGGGTGCAAGACGCATTTCCCTGCAGCGCGGTTTCGCCGGCGCAGGCGGGTGCCTAGAGTGGCTTCACCCTCAGGAGATTGCCATGCCATCCCTCGACCAAGACCTTCTCAAGCAAGCCGCCGTGCGCCGGGCCCATGCGCTGCGCGACGAGGCGCTCGACGCCGCCTGGCACGCACTCGGCCGGTGGTTCAGGCGCTCAGCCGCCGCAGTGTCTCGGTGGGCGCGAGCTGGCCGACCTCTGTCCCGTTCCAGTTCTTCAGCACCGGCTCGCTCAGGCCACGCATGAAGGCGGTGTCGTCGCCTTCCAGCGGCAGCAGCGCTTCGATGGTGGCTGCCATCGCCACCTCGGCGGCGCGCGCGTTGTTGCCGTCGTCCATCTTGATCGCGACCCCGAGGCCCAGCTCGGGCAGGGCGGCGCAGTACACCCCTTCGGCGCCGACCTTCAGGCACGCACGCTCGCCCAGGCGCTCGATCACGCGGGTGTCGAAGCGGCCGGTGCCTGCCAGCATGAAGGGCGCGCGGGCGATGGCACCGCGCAGCTGCCGCGCGGCGATGGCGTGCCCGGGCGACAGGCCCACGCCGGTGCCGACCCGCGCAAAGGCCAGGGCCAGACGCCGCAGCGGGATCGCATAGGTGGGGATGGAGCAACCGTCGATGCCCTGCGGCGCATCGCGCAGGTCGAAGCCGGTGGTGGCCTGCAGCACGGCGCTCACCTCGCGCATCACCGGGTGTCCGGGCTGCGTGTAGCCGAGCAGGAAGCCGCGCGGGTCTTCCCGGCCCGCGAGCATGCAGCCCAGGCAGGCGAAGCCGGCGTGCTTGCCCGAGCAGTTGTTGTGCAAGGCGCTCGGCTGCTGGCCGCTTTGCGCGAGCGCACGGCCGGCCGCCTCGTACGCCGGCCAGTGTGCGCCGCACTCCAGCACGTTCACGTCCAGTCCGGCCTTGGCCAGCATGCCGGCCGCGGTGTCGGCATGTGCGGCCTCGCCGTTGTGCGACGCGCAGGCGATCGCAAGCTCCGCATCGCCGAGGCCGAAACGCTCGGCCGCGCCGCTGGCCACCAGCGGCAGCGCCTGCAGCAGCTTCACGGCCGAGCGGGGATAGATCGGCCGGTCGATGTCGCCGGCTTCGGCCACGACCGTGCCTTCCGCGTCGACCACGGCAAACGCGCCGCGGTGGCGAGACTCGACATAGCGCCCACGCAGCACGTTGACCAGGATGGGGTTCATGCGGCGCACTCTAGCCGGATCGCAGAGCCCCCACAGGCACAATCCCGAGCCTCATGTCCGCTGCCGCGCTTGCCCTCGTCCTCGTTGCCGCTCTCCTGCATGCACTGTGGAACGTGGTGGTCAAGAAGGCCGGCGGCGATGGCCGCTTCGCACTGCTGGTGGCGGGCTTCATCGTGGTGGTGTGGGCGCCGGTGGGCCTGTGGGTCGGCTGGGACGCCGTGCCGCGCTGGGGGTGGGCCGAGTGGGCCCTGATCGTGGCGAGCGGCGTCGTGCACCTGCTGTACTTCCATGTGCTGCTGCGCGGCTATGCGGCCAGCGACCTCACCGTGGTCTACCCGGTGGCGCGCGGCTCGGCGCCACTCGTGGCCTCGCTCGGCGCGCTGCTGCTGCTCGGAGAGACGATGAGCGGCATCGGCGTGCTGGGGGTGCTGGCGGTGACCGGTGGCGTGTTCCTCATCGCTGGCGGCCCGGGCCTGTGGGCCAAGGCGCACGACCCGCAGCAGCGCGAGCGGGTGAGGGCCGGCGTGTGGTGGGGTGGCATGACGGGGCTGCTCATCTCGGGGTACACGCTGATCGACGGCTACGCGGTGAAGGTGTGGCTGATCTCGCCGGTGCTGATCGACTACTTCGGCAACCTGGCGCGCATCCCGTTCATGCTGCCCGGCGCACTGCGCAACCCCGAGGCGCTGATGACCGCCTGGCGCACGCAGTGGAAGCACGCGCTCTTCGTCGCAATCGTGAGCCCGCTCGCCTACGTGCTGGTGCTGTATGCGGTGAAGCTCGCGCCGCTGTCGCACGTGGCGCCGGCGCGCGAGGTGTCGATGCTGTTTGCCGCGCTGCTCGGCGGCAAGCTGCTGGGCGAAGGCGACCGCGGCCTGCGCGTCGCGGGCGCGTTGTGCATCGCGCTCGGCGTGGCCGGGCTGGCGCTGGGCTGAGCGGCATGTCGCTTGTCGCACTCGGGCTCGTCGTCGCCGCGGCGTTGCTGCATGCGCTGTGGAACGTGGTCGCCAAGAAGGCCGGCGGCGATGCGCGCTTCTCGCTGTTGCTGACCGGCTTCCAGGTGCTGCTGTGGTCGCCCTTCGGGCTGTGGCTCGGCTGGGACGCCGTGCCGCGCTGGGGCTGGGCCGAGTGGGCGGCGATCGTGGCGAGCGCGCTGGCCAACCTCGTCTACTTCCACACGCTGCTGCGTGGCTATGCGGCAAGCGACCTCACCGTGGTCTACCCGGTGGCGCGTGGCACGGGGCCCTTGCTCGCATCGCTCGGCGCGCTGCTGCTGCTGGACGAGTCGATGGGGTGGTTCGGCGGGGTGGGGCTGCTGCTGGTGATCGTGGGCATCTTCCTCGTGGCCGGCGGAACGGCCGTGTGGGCCAAGGCGCATGACGCCACGCAGCGCCGGCGTGTGGTCGCCGGCGTGGGCTGGGGTGCGGCCACGGGGCTGTGCATCGCCGCCTACACGCTGATCGACGGCTATGCCATGAAGGTGCTGGCGATGCAGCCGGTGCTCTTCATCTTCCTGTGCAACGTGGTGCGCCTGCCCATGCACATGCCGGCCGCGTTGCATGACGTGCCGGCCTTCATGGCCGCCGCGCGAGCGCAGTGGAAGCACGCGCTGCTGATCGCCCTGATGGCGCCGGCGGCCTACCTGCTGGTGCTGTACGCGCTGAAGATCGCGCCGCTGTCGCACGTGGCACCGGCGCGCGAGATGTCGATGCTGTTTGCGGCCCTGCTGGGGGGCAAGCTCCTGGGCGAAAGCGACCGCGGCTTGCGCATCGCTGGCGCGGTGTGCATCGGCCTCGGTGTCGCAGGCCTCGCGCTCGGATGATGGGAACATGACGACCATGCAACTCGCAGGCATCGACTTCACCAGCCGGCCGACGAAGCGCAAGCCCGTCACGGTGGCGCTCGGCGAGTTGCAGCACGGCGTGGTGAGGCTCACCCGGCTCGACCTGCACGAGAGCTTCGAGGCGCTGTCAGAGTGGCTGCGCACGCCGGGCCCCTGGCTCGCGGCCTGCGACTTCCCTTTCGGCCTGCCGCGCGAGCTGGTGCTGGCGCTGGGCTGGCCCACCGAGTGGCTGCCCTTGATGCGGCACTACGCGGCGCTCTCGCGCGAGGAGATCCGCGACACCTTCGCGGCCTTCTGCGATGCGCGCCCCGCGGGCAACAAGTTCGCCCACCGCGCCTGCGACGAGCCCGCCGGTTCTTCGCCTTCGATGAAGTGGGTCAACCCGCCGGTCGCGTTCATGATGCATGCCGGCGTGCCCCTGCTGCTCGACGCGGGCGTGCACCTGCCCGGCCTGCACGCCGGGGACCCGCTGCGCGTGGCCGTCGAAGGCTACCCGGGCCTGCTGGCCCGCGAGCTGATCGCGCGCCGCTCGTACAAGAGCGACGACAAGGCCAAGCAGACGCCCGAGCGCCTGATCGCCCGCAAGGACCTCCTCGACGCGCTGGAACAGGGCCGCAGCCGCCTCGGCCTGCGCTTGCGCGTGTCGCATGCGCAGCGCGACGCGCTCGTGGCCGACGCCTCAGGCGACGCGCTCGACGCGGTGCTGTGCCTGCTGCAGGCCGCGTGGGCGAGCCTCCAGCCGGATCACGGCTTGCCGGCGGGTGCCGACCCCTTGGAAGGCTGGATCGTCACCGCCTGAGGGTTCTGGCGCACGTATTCCTTGAGCCACACCATCGACGGCCGCTCCACGTCGTCGTCCTGCACGAGGTAGGTGCCAGGTTTCCAGGTCTGGCCCTCGATGTAGCCCCACAGCGTCACACCGGCCACGGCGGGGTGGGTCCACAGCACGGGGAACTTCTCGCGGTAGCGCGCGAGCTGCGTGTCGTCGTCGCCGGTCATGTCGAGCTCCGACACATAGATCGGCAGGCCGGTCTTCGCCAGGGCGTCGAGGTTGGTGCGCATGGTGGCGGTGCTGACCGTGTCCATGCTGAAGTGGTGCGCCTGGATGCCCACGCCGTCGATCAACCCGCGCGCCTTCAGCAGCTCGACAATGCCGACGTACAGCCCGAGCCGGCCCGCGTTGTCGATGATGCTGTATTCGTTGATGAGGAGCTTGGCCGAGGGGCAGTGCTGGCGTGCCTTCTGGAACGACCAGATGACCCAGTCCCAGCCCGTCTTGCCCACGCCGCCCAGCGCTTCAGCATACGAGGGCGGCTTGCTGAGCGGCTCGTTGACGACGTCGATGTACTGCGTGTCGGGGTAGCGCTTGCAATAGAGGCGCATGAACTCCTCGACCTCGCGCGCCTGCTGCTTGTCGGAGAGGTCGCCGATCCAGCGCGGCTCCTGGCTGCCCCAGACGAAGGCGTGCTGCTTGAACGGAAAGCCGTGCTTGCGGGCGTGCTGGTAGGCCAGGTCGAGGCTGGTCCAGTTCATCTGGTTGCGCACCGGCTCCACGCTTTCCCACTTGCCCGAGTTCTCGGGCGTGATCTGGTTCCAGTAGGTGTTGAAGTTGGGCGGGATGTGGGCCGCGATGATGTTGCCGAGGAACTTCTGCGGCGCGGCGGCCGCCGGAAGGCCCATGCCGACGCCCAGGATCAGCACGGCGCAGGCCGATGCCGCCGCGAGGTGCGGCGCGAGGGTGTGTCTGAGTCGCTCGAACTGGACCACGATGTCTTGCCTCCGGTGTGCCGGCTCATGCCGTGTCGGGGGCGATCATGCCAAAGCCCGCCTGTCGCAGCGGCCCTGGATCAGTACATCTCGCGCAACTGGATCAGGGGCGACTTGTGCTGCCCGAAGCTGAAGCGGGCGCTCGGGTTCTGGTCGAAGGTGGTGCCGCCGGGGGCCTTGCTTTGCAGCCAGGGGAGGTTGGCTGCTACGGCTCCGGAGGTGGCAGCACCGATGGCGCTGCAGCGCACCGCGCCGGCCGTGATGGTGGCGCCCAGCTGCACCGTGCCGTCGACGCTGCCGGCGTTGCCGCTGCCCGGGGCCTGCAGCCGCATGGCCGCGCGGCCGCTGCTGAAGCTCATGCTGGTGGCCGACGGGGCGGTCTCGCAGGCCGCGAGGCCGCCGCGGAAGTTGGCCAGCGACACGCTGCTGGTCGCGAGCGTGGTGCAGTGGTCGGCGGTGTTGGGGACGAAGCTGGTGCCGTTCCAGTACTGCGTTTCCAGTGGCACGGCCAGCGCAACGAGGTCGCTGCCGTAGGCACTGCCAAGCCTGAGCTGGCCGTAGCGGAATTCATGACTCGCCGTGTCGAACGCCATGTCGGAAAAGCTCTGGGTGCCGCTGATGGTCTCGTTGCCGCTGACACCCGCCAGCGTTTCGGAGGGGTCGCTGACCACCCAGTCTACCGAGATGCTGTAGCCGGCCTCTGCCAGCACGCTCTGCGGCGTGGTGGTGGAGCGCCTCACCGTGAGGGTGTGACCGGTGCTGGTGGCCTGCACGTCGGCCGTGCCGCTGCTGACGTAGGTGGAGGTTGCGGCGGTCGTGCCGGCCAGGTCGAGCGTCTGCGTCGCCGGGGCGAAGGTGTAGTTGGTGAGGGTGGCCTGCAGCGCACCGAGCCTGCTGCTCGGGTAGTTGGTCACCAGCGCATTGCCGGCGCTGCGGGCGGTCACGGTCGCGCGCGGCAAGGTGGCGTAGCCGAAGGGCTGGCCGAAGTAGGTGAAGCTGCGCGATGTGCAGGTGCTGCCGAAGGTGCGCAGCTGCGGCGTGGCCGTGACGGTGAAGTCGAAATGGTCGGGCACGAAGCGGCCGACCGACTGCGTGGCCGAGGTGATGTATCGCTCCGCGGGGGTGGAGCCGTCGGAGGCGTCCACCGCGGCGAAGCTGGTGTCGACCAGTTGCAGGTTGAAGGCGCCACCTTCCGAGTAGGTGGCGTTGCTGGCGGTGAGCACGCCGCTGCTGTTGGTGGGGCTGTAGCTCAGTGTGCCCAGCGTGCCGCCGCAGGCAGTGCCTGCGGCGCAGTGCGTGATCGATGCCGCGGGTGTGCCGCTGTAGGAGGTGGTGGTCACGCCGCTGCTGTTGACCGCGGTGGCGCGCACGGTGAAGGGCTGGCCGGCCTTGTGCACGTTGCCCCCGGTGAGGCTCGTGTTGGCGAGCGTGCGCGTGGTGCCGGCGGTGCTGCTGTTGGTGTCGGTGACGGAGAAGGCGGCAAAGCTCGACGGTCGGATCGCGAAGTTGTCGGTGCTGCAGCCGATGACGGTCGCGGTGCCGGTGGCCGGGTAGCTGACGCGTAGCCGCACGTCACGCCAGCTGTTGCTTTGCGTGTGCGAGATGTTGTCGCGCCCGGCATCGCCGGTCGCGAAGTTGAGCGTGCTGGTGGAGAGCACGCTGGTCCAGGTGGAGCGGCAGCCGGTGGTGGTGTTCAGCGTGCCGCTGTTGTCGCTGGTGTCGAGCAGCTCCACCCGCACGTCGCCGGTGAAGGTGGTGAGCACGGCGGTCCGGGTGCTGTTGAGCGCGACCACCGCCAGGTCGAACGCCGTGCCCGCCACCTTGGTCCGGATGAATCCGGTGATGCTGCCCGCCGCGGTGCCGGTGTCGAAGGCGTTGAAACCGCCGGGGGTCGTCGCGACCACGGGCCGCTGCCAGAGGATGGTCGTGTTGTTGGGCACGCTGGCGCTGCGATAGGAATACTGCGCGTAGTCGGCGTTCGTCAGCTCGTAGCCGACCGTCGCGCCCAGCGGGTTGGAAATCGTGGGGCCCGAGGTGTGCGTGCCGCCCGAGCCGTCCACCGCGCCGTAGCGGTACACGAAGTGGCCCTGCTCGTGCACCTGCACCTGGAAGGTCGCGAAGATGGTCCGCGTCTGGTTGTGCCCGTTGTTGCAGGTCGCGCCGCTGTTCGAGCAGTAGTAGGGCACTGCCAGCCACGACACGACGAAGACGCGGTTGGGGCTGACCCCCATGCTGCGGTAGCGGATGAAACTGCCGTCGCCGTCCGGGTTCAGGTCGTCCCACAGCGGCAGCATGGCCGCGTCGATGTTCGGCTCGCCGCTGCTCCCGGTGAGCGGCAGCGCGCTGTTCTGATAGCCGCCCGACGTGGCCGTGCCGAACTGGAGCATGCCGTTGGCCGTGATGTTCACGGTGGTGTAGGTGGTGCTCCCGAAGGTGAAGCTGAAGCCGAGCGCGAGGTCGCCGGAGACACCGTCGTCGGCGAGCGGCACCTGGGTGCCGGTGGTGCTGATGTCGATCCACGGGTACAGGGCCTGCGTCGTGGCGTTGGCCGTGGCGGTGTAGGTCTGGGCCCACGACAAGGCCGGCATGCCGATCAGCCATGCCAGAGCGGCCGCGACAAGAAGGCGGGGCAGGCGCTTCATGGCGTGCTCACCACGGCTTGCAGCTGGCGCTCCGCGTGGTCGTGCTGGCCCAGCGTTCCGGTGCTCGCGGTGGAGGTGATCTGGTAGACGCTGAAGTCGGCACCGCCTTCGTTGTGGGTGGTCGCACTGCACGTGACCTGCACCGAGAAGCCGGTGGCTGCCACGGCGCCGGGCAGCGCGGCCGAGGCCAGGCAGCTGCCGCCCTGCAGCGCCCGGTAGGCGCCCCACTCGATGCCGGCGCGGGCCGCGTAGTAGGCACGGGTGCCCAGCGTGTCGCGTACCGCACTGGTCTGCTGGGTGTTCGACATCGAGACCATCAAGGCGCCGAGCAGCGCCAGCACCACCATCAGGAAGATGGCCGACACCATGGCGAAACCCTGGTCGCGCCGGAGCTGCGTCATGGCGAGCCCTCCACGTGGACCTGCTGCAGCAGGGTGATGCTCTCGCCGCCGCTCGTGAGCGTGAGCCGCAGCGTGACCACGGCATTGCGCGTGGTGGCGCTCGCGCTGTAGGTGAACGAGCAGGCCGCCACCCAGTTAGTGAGCAGCACGTTGTTGACGCCGGTCTGGCTGGAAAGGGTGGACGTCGGCTGCGTGTTGGCGATCGCATAGCCCGCGTAGCGCCGCAGGTTGCCGGCCCCACCTGCCAAGGGTGCGCAGCCGAAGCTCACCGGCGTGCCGACGATGTGGAAGCGCTGGTTCGGCGAGGCGTAGGCGAACTGCGTGCCGCCGAGCGTGTAGCCGAGCGACGACAGGCTCGTGCCGGTGGTGGTGAGCGCACGCCGGCTGGTGCCTTCGTAGGCATCGGCGCCGGGCAGGCCGAGGTTGTGCACCACCAGCTGATCGCCGGCCACCGCGGTGACGGCAGGCCCCAGCACGTCGAAGCTGTTGTCGCTGCTGGAGCCGAAGTCGAGGATGTTGCCGGTGTTGGTGGTGCTCAGCGCCGCGCGGTAGCGGCCGGCCGACCTCACCGGCAGGAATTCGATGTAGGTGCCGCTCGCGTCCACGCGCACGCTGTTCGGCAACGCCGTGCGCAGCTCGCGGGCCATGCGGCGCAGGGCGAGGTCGGCCGCGTCGGTGAGCTCGGCACGGCGGCCGAGGTCGACATATGCGTCGATGGGCTGGCGCACGAAGGTCGACACCATCACGCCGACGATGCCGGTCAGCATGATCACGACCACGGCCTCAAGCAGGGTGAAACCGCGTGCGTGGTGGAGGGAGCATCGGCGCTTCATGGTCAGCCGATGCTGTTGGGTGCGTACCGGAAGCGGTAGCCGGTGAGCGTGATGGTCTCTCCCTTGCCGGTGACCTGCACGTCCACACGCAGCGCGGCATCGGCCGCGAGGCTGAAGGTCGCGCCGGCGCGGGTGATGCTCACCGAGACCGAGTAGCCGTCGAGCGCGACGATCCGGTTGCTGCCGTCGTCCATGCCGTAGATGACGCCGCTCGTGGCGTAGCCGGCATAGTCGGCCACGTTGTCGAACGGGTTGGTGGCATTGAAGCGGCCTTCGGTCGATGGCTGCGGGCCGAGTGCGCCGCCGCCCTTGTCTTGCGAGCCGGCGGCCCCACCGGTGCACGCCGCGGTGTTGGTCGGCGCGGTGGCGGCCTCGTTGGCTGTGTCCTGCGGGTCGCAGTAGGTGAAGGGTTGAGCCAGCACCTCGTTGAGCATGGCTTCGGCGATGGCGACGGCCTGCTTGCGCACCATCGGGTCGGCGCTCTTGCGCACGCTGTTGCTGAAGACCATGAGCACGCCCGCGAGCGAGACGCTGATGATCATGATGGCGACCACCAGCTCGATCAGCGACAGGCCGCGCTCGCGCCTGGCGTCAGCGCACGATGCCGGTCTCAGGCTCGATGGTGAGTGGCGTGGCATATCCGGTCACCGAGATCGTGAGGGCGGTGGTGCGGGGCGTCGACGGGGCCGACAGCGGCCGACCCTGCGCGTCGAAGATCACGCTGGTGGGCGTCGACACTGGCGCCCTGCTCGGCAGGGCGTTGTCGGCGTGGCTGTAGGCGAGGTTGTTGCCTGGGTTGAGCACCGCGTTGCCGGCGGCGCAGGCCTGGTCGGCGCCGCTCGCGGTGGCGTAGGTGATGGTCAGCTGCGTGGCCGCGACCGTCACGCACACGTTGCGCCGCATCGCGATCGCCGACTTCTGCGAATAGCGCAACGCGGCCCCCACGAAATCGCGGGTGCCGCGTGCCGAGAACGGGTCCATGTCGAGCATGCGGGGCACGGCGACGACCGCCAGGATGCCCGTCACGATCATCACGATGACCAGCTCGGCCAGCGTGAAGCCGGCTTGCGAGCGCATGGCTGCTGGGGCGGCCTCGCTCGCAGGCGAGGCCTGGCGCCGGATCAGCGGGCGCAGAAGACCGTGCTGCTGATGACGGCGTTGCCGGTGCCCTTGGCGGCCTGCACGGTGCAGGTGGCCGAGGTGGCGGTGCCGCTGCAGTCGCCCGTGCCGGCCACGACGAAGTCGTTGTCGGTCGGGGAGGCCGGTGCGGCGGCAGCCAGCGTCACGCCACCGTTGCCGGTCACGACGAAGTTGCCGAGGATGGCAGCCGTGCAGACGTTGGCGGCGTTGACCGTGACGGCAGCGGCATTGCCAGCGGCCTTGGCGGCGTAGTTGAGCGACGAGCCCGACGAGATGGCCGCCGCGACGCCCTTGGTGGCGGCGTTGCGTGCATCGGTCGACATGTCGGTGAACTTGGGCACGGCCACGGCGGCCAGGACGCCCAGGATGATGATGACCACCACGAGTTCGATGAGGGTGAAACCACGTTGCTTGTTCATGAAGATCTCCTAGAGAAAGAGCGAGGGATGCAAACGGCTCAGCATCCGGATACCACGGGGACAGAAATGGCCGCCGCCGTCGTGGCGTCCAGGGCTTGGGAATAGGTGAAGCTGCAGGCTTCGGGTTCTTTGGCGTCGGCGCGCATGAAGACGGCCCGGCCGTCGTGCGCGCGGACGCGGTAGCGGTCCGCCGGCATCTCGGCGGCACTGACGCCGAGGTTGCCGAGGGTCTGGCTGGCGACCGGGTAGCCGTGCAGCGTGGCCACGAGGCCGTGCTCCGAGCACACGGTGCCGGTGCCCTTGATCTGGTTGTCTGCCGTGGCGCCGCCAGCGCAGGCCCGGGCGTCGGGTGCACCGGCGCGCAGCTTGGCGGCGATGTTGACGAGCGTCACCCGCGTGCTGACGATGCCGTGCAGGTAGCGCAGCTCACCCACGCGCACGGCACGCTGCAACTCGGCGATGCGCGGCAGCATCACCGCGGCCAGGATGGCCAGGATGCTCAGCGCAACACTCAGTTCGATCAGCGTGATGCCCTTCATGGGGGTGCTCGGTCCGTACATTCCTTGATCGTCCGTGGACGGCGCGCTGGCGCTCTTTCGAACAACAGTGCAAACCACGGCCTGTTCCGCACCGGCGCCACGTGGCCCCCGCACGGTCTGCTCGGTCTATCGGTTGTGCTTGCTCGCTTCTTGAATCGCAAAGCGGCCCGGTTCGTGACGCACTCGACGCTCGAAGGGGGTTTCGCGTCGCCCAAGGTGTTGGCCGACTTGCCGCTTTGAATTTCTGTATTGACAGAAATAACTCGCGTGCCTAGAGTGGCCTCATGAACCTGTCGCCGACCCTCGAACGTTTCGTCCTCCACTGGGGCGAGATGGGCACGCGCTGGGGCGTGAACCGCACGGTGGCGCAGATCCACGCATTGCTCTACATCACCGGCCGGCCGATGCATGCCGAGGAGATCACCGACACGCTGGGTGTCGCGCGCTCCAACGTGAGCAACAGCATCCGCGAGCTGCAGGGCTGGAACCTGGTGCGCCTGGTCCACATCGCCGGTGACCGGCGCGACCACTTCGAAACCTCCATCTCGGTGTGGGAGTTGGCCCGCACTGTCATCCGCGAGCGGCAGCGGCGCGAGATCGCACCGACGATCGCCGTGCTCACCGAACTCTTGAACGACCCCGCCATCAGCCGCGACCCGGCCGAAGCCAAGCTGCGCATCCGCGAGACGCTCGAGTTCCTGCAGACCCTCACCGCCTGGAGCGACGAGATGCTGCGCCTGGACTCCGACACCCTGAGCAAGGTGCTCAAGCTCGGCGCCCGCGTCAAGAAGCTGCTCGGCCGCGAGGAGCCTGCTGCGGCCACCGAAGCCCCCGCCGTCACGCCCGCCCACCTGCTCGGGCCCTGACCAAAATTTTTTGACCCAACATTTCTGTCTTGACTGAAATTACTGGACGGATCATGAGTGCCATCTACCCGCTGACCCTGCTGTACGACGCCGCCTGCCCGGTGTGTGCGCTCGAGATGGACCACCTGCGCGCGCGCAACGACGCCGGGCGACTGGTCTTCGTCGACATCAGCGCACCGGGCTTCGACCCCACGCCCTTTGGCGCAAGCCTCGAGGCGATGGACGCCGAGATCCACGCGCTGCGGGCCGATGGGCAGCTGATGAAGGGCGTGCAGGTGCTGCGCCTGGCTTACGAGGCGGTGGACCTGGGCTGGGTGATGCGCCCTGTCGGCTGGGGGCCGCTGCGCGGGCCGGCCGATGTGGCGTACCGCGTGTTCGCGCGCCACCGCCGCACGATCTCTCGTGCCGCGGCGCCGCTGATCGACGGCGTGCGGGCGCTGCGGGCGTGGCAGATGGCGCGCCGCATGCGGCAGTGCTCCGGCGGCACCTGCACGGTCCATCAAGACGAAGGGAGGACACGATGAGAGTTCTGGTGAGTGGTGCGACCGGCTGCGTCGGCGCGGCCGTGGTGCATGCGCTGCGCGCGCGCGGCCATGCGGTGGTGGAGGGCTCGCGCCGGGCGGTCGACGGCCGGCACACGATGCACGTCGACTACATGCAGCCGCGCAGCCCGGAGCGCTGGGCCGAGGCGCTGCGGCGCGAGCGCATCGAGGCGGTCGTCAACTGCGTGGGCATCCTGATGCCGGCCAAGGGGCAGAGCTTCGAGCGCGTGCACACCGAGGGGCCGGTCGAGCTCTTCCGCGGCGCGGCGCTCGCCGGGGTGAACCGGGTGCTGCAGGTCTCGGCGCTCGGCGTGGCCGGCGATGCCGAGGCGCTGGCCATGCCCTACCTGCGCAGCAAGCTGATGGCCGACGATGCGCTGGCCTCGCTGCCGGTCGACTGGGCGGTGCTGCGGCCCTCGCTCGTGTATGGCCCGCGCAGCCAGAGCGGGGCCCTCTTCGCCACGCTGGCGAGCCTGCCGGTCATCGCGCTGCCCGGGCGGGGCGCGCAGCAGGTGCAGCCACTGCATGTGTACGAGCTGGCCGAGGCGGTGGCGCGCCTCATTGAACAGAAGGGCGAGATGCGCGCGGTGCAAGAGCTCGGCGGGCCGGCACCGCTCACCTACCGCGACATGCTCGCGGCGTACCGCCGCGCACAAGGGCTGGGCGATGCGCTGTGGCTGCCGGTGCCGAGGTCGCTGATGCAGCTGCTCGCGCTGGCGGCCGAGGCCTTGCCGCAGCAGGTGTACTGCCGCGACACGCTGCGCCTGCTGGAGCGTGGCAACACCCCGGCCGACAACGCGCTGCCGCGCCTGCTCGGCCGCCAGCCCACGACGATGGCGCAAGGCCTCAAGGTCACGGCGCCGCAGCCGCTGGTTGACCTGCGCGTGCAGCTCAGCCCGGCGGCACAGTGGATCGCGCGCCTGTCGCTCGCCTTCATGTGGCTCTACACCGCGCTCATCAGCGCACTGCTGCCCCACGAGTCGGGCGTGCTGGCCTTGATGGCGCGATGCGGCTTCGAGGGCCCGTGGGGCGTGGCGGCGCTGGTGTTCTCGTGCAGCCTCAACACCGTGCTGGGCGTGCTGGCCCTGCGCCAGCCCATCCCCTGGGGCATGGCGTTGCAGGCCGTGGCGGTGCTCGGCTACACGTTGACCGCGGCGCTCAACATGCCCGAGCTCACCCTCGACCACTGCGGCCCGCTGGTGAAGAACCTGCCGGTGCTCGCGCTCATCGTGCTGCTATGGCTCTCGGCGCCGTCGGCGCGTGCGAGCGAGGCGCGGCGCGACCCCACGGCCCGCGGCTCGAGGCCTGCGGCGGCGCCGGCTCCTGTGGCGAGGCTGTCATGAGCGCGCCACGACCCTGGCCGCACGGGCAGCGGGCCCGCGAGGACTTCCCGCGTTTCGGCATGACCGCCTTTGCCGAGCGCGGCCCCTTCGAGCACGAGCCGGTCGCGGTGGCGTGCCGGGGGGCGATGCAGACGCCGCTCACGCTCACCGAGGAGTTGCTCGCCACGCTGCCGCGCGTCGAGCAGCGCAGCGACTTCCATTGCGTCACCACCTGGAGCCGGCGCGGCCTGCTGTGGGGCGGCTGGCGCTTCGCCGACGTCTACCGCGCCGTCCTGCAAGCACGTGGCGGTGCGGCGCCCGAGGTGCAGTGGGTGCAGTTCCGTTCGCTCGATGGCTACCGCGCAGAGATGTGCCTCGAGGACCTGCTGCACGACGACGTGCTGCTGGCCGACCGGCTCGACGGCCGCCCGCTCGGGCTGGAGCACGGCGCGCCGCTGCGCCTGGTGGCGCCCGGGCACTACGGCTACAAGAACGTCAAGCACCTCAAGTCGCTGGAGCTGCTGCGCTCGCACGACGAGGTGACACCCATCGGCCCGGCCTTCATGTCGCACGACCGCGCGCGTGTGGCGCTCGAGGAGCGCAGCCGCGTGCTGCCTGCGTGGCTCGCACGCTGGCTGTTCAGGCCGGTGATCGGGATGACGGTGGCGCGGTTCGAGCGTGCGACGCGAGCCGTCCGCCAGCGGGCCGGCCAGGAGGGCGGCTGAGGGCGCCCGTCACCGTGTGCCGGCCGGCACCACCGAGGGCGTGCTGCGCTGCCCTTCGGTGCGGCGGCACAGCTTGCGCGCCTGCACAATGGCCTCCGGCGAGGCGGCGGGCGCCAGCACCAGGTCGCGGATGCGCTGCAGGCAGGGGTTGGCCGGCGAGATGACCAGCTCCACCGCTTCGTCGAGCAGGCGCGCGTCGCCCTCGGCCAGCTTGAACGAGGTGGGGATGGTGTCGAGCTTGCGCTTGAGGCCCGCGTGCTGCGGCGCCACCGCGGCCACGTCGTCGAAGCCGAAGTGATAGAAGACCAGGCGCTGGCTCAGGTCGAGCACCGGCTCGGGGCGGGCGTTGAGGGCACGGCACAACGCGCTCGGCAGCTCGCGCGTCTCGGGCTCGCAGCTGCCGTCGTTCCAGCCCAGCTCGGCACCGTCGAATTCGCCGAGCAGGCGGCCGCGGTTGTTCTGCAAGAGCGCATCGACCGCGTCGCTCACGTTGGCATCGAGCAGCAGGCCGAGGGTGCCGCGTGGGTCGGGGTTGAGGCGGCTCGCGCCCCGGGGGCGGGTGAAGGCGTCGACCAGCAGGACGACGATGCGGTCGTAGTGCTTGAGCTGGCCTGCCGCCTCCAGCTGGAAGAGCGCGCGTTTCACCGACTTCAGGCCCAGGTTGTCGGAGTTGCCGCCGTCGAAGACGTGCAGGTACTGCCGGTCGGTGCACTTGAGCTCGTCGTTGCGGTCCTTCTCGCAGTACTTGTCGAGTGCGCCGGGGCGGAAGTCCTGCAGCGTGTGGCTGGGGAAGACGAGCGGGAACGACGACGAGGCCGTCACCGCGCGCGCCAGCGAGTAGCGGCCGAGGTCGGCATTGAGCCGGTCGCGGAAGTCCTGCTCGGTGAAGGTGAAGACGCTGCCGAAGGCGTATTCGTCGACCGAGAGGCCGGGGCCGCTCTGGTCGGTGGCGGTGGTGGCGTTGACGAGCAGGAAGGGCCGCGTGGGGTTGAGCTCGCCGAATGCGAGGTCGTTGCCGATGAGCCGGGTGCCGTAGAGGTTGTCGCCCAGCGTCTGCGCCATGATGTCGCCGCGGTCGTAGGCGGTGAACCAGTAGCGCGCGATGTTCTGCGGCCACAGCCAGTTGCCGAACCAGCGCAGCAGGTAGTTGCGGCGCGCGAGGCCGAGCACCGCGTCGGGCTTCCAGTCCTGCAGCTGGGTGAGCGGGGCCTGGCGGCACAGCGTGTCGAGGCGGCGCAGGTCCTGCCTGAGCGCGGGCAGCCTGGCCTGCAGCGCCTGCAGGTCCTGCGGGCCCAGCGGTGCGCTGCATCGGATCGTGGCCGCCCGCGGGTCGACCTTGATCTGCGGCTCGAGCGGCGTGCGGGCGATCAGCGGTGGCAGCGACGTGGCCAGCGCCGGGGACACGATCGACACGTCGCGTGAGGCCGCGTAGAGCGCGGCGGTGATCGAGCCCCCCGAGACCGACGACAGCACGTCCACCTCGTCCAGCAGGTCGACCTCGGGGTAGAGCGTCTGCAGCTTGAGCATGGTCGCGGCCGACAGGTAGGCCGCGCGCGAGCCGCCGCCCGAGAGCGCGAGAAACATGAGCACCTTCGGGTTGCCGCGCGCGCCATCGACCTGGAAGCTCGCCCGCAGCGGCGGCGTGGGCCCCCCCTGCGCCGCCAGCGGCTGGTTGGTGTGGCTGAAGCTCGTGCAGCCCGCGGCGACGGCCAGCGCCGTGGCGATGGCGAGGCCGGCGCACAGGCGCTGCGGCCCGGGCATGCAATGGGTGCTGTCCATGCGTCGCGTTATAGGCCGCGCCGTGCCGGCCTGCGTCCCCAACGTTAGGGGCTCGCCTCGCGGGAGCCCGCACGCGGGCCCGGGCAAAGCCGCTCTGCTATGGTCGTCCGCCATGGCCTGCCCCCCACGCCCGCACGCACGATGGACGCCTTCGTCATCTGGTGCCTGATCGTCGGCCTGCTGCTGATCACCATCGGCCTGACCGACACCTGGCGGCAGGAGCTGCCGGTCTGCGCCTCGGCCATCTACCTGCTGGCCGGCTACCTGCTCGGGCCCGAGGTGTGGGGCCTGCTGAACCTGCGGCTGGACACGCACCCGGTGCTGCTCGAGCGGCTGACGGAGGGCGCGGTGCTGATCTCGCTCTTCGCCGTGGGCCTGCGCCTGCGTGCGCGCCTGCGAGACCCGCTGTGGCACACGCCGCTGCTGCTGGCCACGGTGGCGATGGTGATCACCGTCGGCTTGATGACGGGGCTCGGTCTCTCGCTCGGCCTCTCGCTCGGCAGTGCGGTGCTGCTGGCCGCGGTGCTCGCGCCGACCGACCCGGTGCTCGCCTCGGAGGTGCAGGTCCAGCATGCGTCCGACCGTGACCGGCTGCGCTTCAGCCTGACCGGCGAAGGCGGGCTCAACGACGGCACGGCGTTTCCGTTCGTGATGCTCGGGCTCGGGCTGCTTGGCCTGCACGAACTGGGGCAGGGCGGTTGGCGCTGGTGGGGGGTGGACGTGGTGTGGGCCGTGAGTGGCGGCGTGGCGATCGGCTGGTCGCTCGGGTTCGCCTTCAGCCGCGCAGTGGTCTACCTGCGCCGCGAGCGCGAGCAGGCACTCGGCATGGAGAGCTTCCTCACGCTCGGGCTCATCGCGCTGGCCTACGGCGTGGCGATCGCCGCGCACACCTACGGCTTCCTGGCGGTCTTCTTCGCGGGGCTGGCGATGCGGCAGGTGGAGCGGGAGGACAACCCCCGTGCGCAGCCGCCCGAAGTGCCGCTGGAAGATGCGCCGTCGGGCACCAAGACCGTGTCCGACGCCGGGCTGGCGGCGTCGGTGCCGCCGGCGCAGGCCTCGGCCTACATGGCGAAGGCCGTCCTTGATTTCACGCTCGATCTCGAAAAGCTCGTCGAGCTCACGGTGATGCTGCTCGTGGGCAGCCTCATCACCCGCAGCGCCTTCACGCCGGCCACGGTGGCGGTGGCCCTCGGGCTCATGTTCGTGGCGCGGCCGCTCGCGGTGTATGCCTGCACGCTGTGGCTGCCGCTCACCGCGACGCAACGCCGTCTCGCCGCCTGGTTCGGCGTGCGGGGCGTCGGGTCGATGTACTACCTGGCCTTTGCGGTGGCGCACGGTGCCTCGGGTGCGCAGACGGCGTTCGTGATCGATGCGGTGTTGGTCACCATCGTGCTCTCGGTGCTGCTGCACGGCTCGACGGCCACGCCGGTGATGCGGTTGTACCGGCGGGTGAACCGGGTCCGCTGAGCGTGGCGAGAATGATCAGGAAGCGGCCATGACCATGAGGAGTCGGTGACGGTGTTCAAGATGGGCAAGCTGGTGCGGGTGGCCAACAAGGCGCGGCTCGCCACCTACCTGATCGCGCTGTGGAAGCTCTTCAAGCACCCGCAGACGCCGCGTGCCGCCAAGATCACGTCGATCGCGGTGCTGGCGTACGTGCTGAGCCCGATCGACCTGATCCCCGACTTCATCCCGGTGCTCGGGCTGCTCGACGAGCTGGTCATCGTGCCGCTGGGCATTGCGCTCGTCGTGCGCCTCACGCCCAAGCCGCTGTGGGAATCGCTGCTGCGCGAGGCCGAAGCCTCGCGCGACAAGCTGCCGAAGCTGTGGTGGGGCGCGGCGATCATCGTGCTGGTGTGGCTGCTGCTGATGGGGCTTCTCGTGTGGTGGCTGGTGAGCCTGTTCGGCGCATGAGGCGCCTCCTCGTGGGCCTGGCGCTGGCGGCGTGTGCCTCGGCGCATGCCCTGAGCGGCGTGGTCACGCACGTGACCGATGGCGACACCCTGTGGGTGCGCCCCGACGGCGGCGCGCCCGTCAAGGTGCGCATGCAGGGCATCGACGCGCCCGAGCGTTGCCAGGCCTGGGGCGCGCAGGCACGCGAGGCGCTGGCGGCACGGGTGTTGCACCGGCAGGTGCAGGTGCGCACGCGGGCGCGCGACGACTACCAGCGCACCATCGGCGTGGTCGAGGTCGACGGGCGCGATGTGGCGGCCTGGCTGGTGCGTGAAGGCCACGCCTGGAGCCAGCGCTACCGCCGCAGCCTGGGGCCGTATGCCGTGGAGGAAGAAGCCGCACGCAGCGCCCGGCGTGGGATCTTCTCGCTGGACGACCCGGTCGAGCCGCGGGCGTTCCGCAAAGCGCACGGGCCTTGTGCGCGTTAACAAGCGCTTCAACTTTGCTCCCTATATTGGCCGTCCGTTGATCAAGGAGCATCCATGCAATCGGTGAGCGTGAAGGGTTCGGTCGGAGCCTTGTGCTGGGTCGTGGCCGCGTCGGCGGTCCACGCGCAATCGTTCGATGCCGTGCGGCTCGAGGGGCCGGACGGTCAATCGCAGGGCCGCGTGGGGCTGGCCGCGATCGCGGGTCACCGCTACCTCGGCTCCGACGAGCGCCGCTACCTGGTCTTGCCCACGGTCGACTACCGCTGGGCGAACGGCTGGTTCGCCGGCGTGGGCAACGGCATCGGCTATCGCTTCACGAGCGGCCCCGATCTGCAATACGGCGTGCGCCTGACGGGCGACTTCGGGCGCAAGGAGAGCCGCTCGCCCGTGCTGAGTGGCCTGGGCGACATCCCCGCGCGGCCGCAGATCGGCACCTTCCTCAATTGGCAAGCCACACGCGACATCACCCTCACCAGCTCGCTGCGCTACGGTTCGGGCGAAGAGCGTGACGGTCTCGTCGTGGACCTGGGCGCCAACACCGGCATGCAGCTCGCCCCGCGCTGGCGGCTCGGGGTGGGCGTGGGCGCGACCTGGGTCAACCGCGCGTGGATGCAGTCGTACTTCGGCATCACGCCCGAGCAGAGCGCCCGCAGCGGGTATGCGGTGTCGACGGTGGGTGCTGGCGTGCGCGAGGTGAAGGCCAGCAGCTCGCTCACCTACTTCATCAGCCGCGACTGGGCGGCCACCCTGGCCGTGAGCGCGAGCGCCTTGCAAGGCGACGCGAAAGACAGCGTGATCGTGCGCGAGCGCAATCCGGTCAGCGCGGTGCTGGCGGTGGGCTACCGGTTCTAGACAACCCGGGCCGAGCGCCGGCCGGTGGGGGTCGTCATTTCCTCATCAGCGTGCTCTTGCCGAAGAGGCTCTCGATCAGGTCGACAGCCACTTCGGCGGTGCGGTTGCGCACGTCGAGCGCCGGGTTGAGCTCCATCACGTCGAGCGAGGCCATGCGGCCGGTGTCGGCGATCATCTCCATGCACAGCTGGGCCTCGCGGTAGGTCGGGCCGCCCATCACGGTGGTGCCCACGCCGGGGGCGAAGTCGGGGTCGAGGAAGTCGACGTCGAAGCTCACGTGCAGGTGGGTGTTGGCGTCCATCGTCGCGAGCGCGAGCTCCATCGCGTGGCGCATGCCCATCTCGTCGATGTAGCGCATGTCGAAGACCTCGAGCCCCATCTCGTGCACGAAGCGTTTCTCGCCCGGGTCGACGCTGCGGATGCCGATCTGGCGGATCCACTTCGGGCTGATCGCCGGCACGTGGCCGCCGATCTCGATCAGCTCCTGCGGCCCCTTGCCGCACAGGCACGCGACCGGCATGCCGTGCAGGTTGCCGCTGGGCGTGAGGATGTTGGTGTTGAAGTCGGCGTGCGCGTCGAGCCAGAGGATGCGCAGCTTCTTGCCAGTCTCGCGGCAATGGCGGGCCACCGCGCTGATGCTGCCCAGGCCCAGGCAGTGGTCGCCGCCCAGCAGAATGGGGAAGCGGCCCAGCGCCAGCTCGGCATGCACCGCGTCGTGCACCAGCCGGTTCCACGCCACCACTTCGGCGAGGTGACGGTAGCCCTCGACGGGCGGCAGCCAGGGGTTGGCCGGGCCGGCCAGGTTGCCCCGGTCCACCACCTCCAGGCCGTGGCCCTGCAGCACGGGCACGATGTTGGCCACACGCAAGGCCTCGGGCCCCATGCTGGCACCGCGTGCGCCGGCGCCGATGTCGGTGGGGGCGCCAATGACGCTGATGGCTTGCGTGGGGGCGAACATCCCTAGTCCTCCATGTCGAAGGTTCCGAGGTCGCCGATCTCGGTGGCGGGGATGTCGAAGCCGTATTCCGCTTCGAGCACGTTCCAGGCTTCTTCCGCCGACTCGACGAACTTGAAGAGCTGCAGGTCGACCTCGCTGATCATCCCGGTCTCGACCAGGTGCTCGAAGTTGACGAGCTTCGTCCAGAACTCGCGTCCGAAGAGCAGGATGGGCCGGCGGCGGCACTTGCCGGTCTGGATGAGCGTGAGCACCTCGAACATCTCGTCGAGCGTGCCGAAGCCGCCGGGGAAGCACACCAGCCCGATCGAGCGCATCAGGAAGTGCATCTTGCGCAGGCCGAAGTAGTGGAACTGGAAGCACAGCTCCGGCGTGATGTAGGGGTTGGGCGCCTGCTCGTGCGGCAGCACGATGTTGAGGCCGATGCTCTTGCCGCCCACCTCGTGCGCGCCGCGGTTGCCGGCTTCCATGATGCCGGGGCCGCCACCGGTCACCACGTAGATGGGCGAGGCAAGCTGGCGTGATTTCTCGGTGACGAGCGCCCCGAAGCGCCGCGCTTCGTCATAGAAGCGCGACATGCGGATGTGGTTCTCGGCGATGCGGATGGCGGTCTCGTTGTTGGCCGACTTCGCGTCGCTCAGCAGCCGCTGCGCCACGTCGGGCGGCACGATGCGCGCGCTGCCGAAGATCACGATGGTCGACTCGATGCCCAGTTCCTTCTGGATCAGCTCCGGCTTGAGCAGCTCGAGCTGCATGCGCACCGGGCGCAGCTCGTCGCGCAGCAGGAATTTCTCGTCGGTGAAGGCGAGGCGGTAGGCACTCTCGGGGCCGTCGTAGAGCGAAGGCGGCGGGCCTTGCAGCTCAGCTTCCTTCTTGGCCGGGAGGATGTTGCGGGCGGTGAGTTCTGTGCGCTTGTCCATGGGGTGCAGCTTACCCCTGGTTCACAGCAATGAGCGTTCCTTGCACACGACGCAATCAGGGGCGCGGGCGGTCTTGATTTCCGTCCACTCCATGCTGCGCGCGTCGAGCATCTGCAGGCGCCCGGCGAGCGACTCCCCGGTGCCGGCGAGCAGCTTCAGCGCCTCGGCCGCCTGCATGCTGCCGACGATGCCCACCAGCGGGGCGAAGACGCCCATGGTGGCGCAGCGCACCTCCTCGAAGGCGGCGTCGGGCGGGAAGAGGCAGGCGTAGCAGGGCGCCTGGCCATCGCGCGTGTCGTAGACGGAGATCTGGGCGTCAAAGCCGATGGCGGCTCCCGAGACGAGCGGCTTTCGGTGCTTCACGCAGGCGGCGTTGACTGCATGGCGTGTCGTGAAGTTGTCGGTGCAGTCGATTACCACGTCGGCCGCGGCGACCAGCTCGTTCAGCCGCTCGGGGCCGGCGCGTTCGGTGAGGGCCACGACCTGCACCTCGGGGTTGATCTCGCCGATCGACTGTTTCGCCGATTCGGCCTTGGGCCGGCCGACTCGGCTCATGTCGTGCGCGATCTGCCGCTGCAGGTTGGTGAGGTCCACCGTGTCGTGGTCGACGATGGTGATGCGGCCCACACCCGCCGTGCCCAGGTACAGCGCCACCGGCGAGCCCAGGCCGCCGGCGCCGATGACGAGGGCATGCGCATCGAGCAGCTTGCGCTGGCCCTCGATGCCCAGCTCGTCGAGCAGGATGTGGCGCGAGTAGCGCAGGAGCTGGTCGTCGTTCATGCCCGCAATGATCGCCCCAAAAGCGGCCCCAAAAGACAAACGCCCGCAGGCTGCGGGCGTTGTCGTGGAGCGCGGGCCGCTCAGTTCGTCGTCGAGGTCTCGGGCTTGCGCTCGACGGCGCTCTTGGAGACGACCACCGGCTTGCCCTTCAGGTGGTTGAGCGCCTGGGTGAGCTGGAAATCTTCGGCGCTGCCGAATTCGGCCGGGCGCTTCAGGGGCTGGGCGCCGGCCTTGGCGGCTTCGGCCTCCAGCTTCTTGCGCGCTTCCTCGCGTGCCTTCTCGCGGGCCACGTCCTTCACCTCGGGGCCCTGGCCACTGTTGAGGTGCTTGTCCAGGTCGGCTTCGCGCATCTGCAGGGCGGCGAAGATGTTGCCTTCGGCCGTCTCGTCGAGCATGACGTCGGGCACGATGCCGCGGGCCTGGATCGACTTGCCGCTCGGGGTGTAGTAGCGGGCGGTCGTGAGCTTGACCGAGGTGTTGGGGATGATCAGCTCGCGGCTCTCGGTCTGCACCGAGCCCTTGCCGAAGGTCTGGGCGCCCATGATCACGGCACGCTTGTGGTCCTGCAGGGCGCCGGCGACGATCTCGCTGGCCGAGGCCGAGCCTTCGTTCACCAGCACCACCATCGGCACCTTCTTCACCGCCTCGGGCAGGCCCTTGAGCGGGTCGAAGTTGCTGCGGCGGCTGTAGGCCTCGGGGACGGCCTTGAACTCGTGGCGCGACTGCGGCATCTGCCCGCGCATCGAGACAACCGTCACGCCCTGCGGCAGGAAGGCTGCCGAGACGGCGATGGCGCCGTCGAGCAGGCCGCCCGGGTCGTTGCGCAGGTCGAGCACGAGGCCCTTGAGGTTGGGGTCCTGGGCGTAGAGGTCGTTGAGCTTCTTGACGAAGTCGCCGACGGTGGGCACCTGGAACTGGCTCACGCGCAGCCAGCCGTAGCCCGGCTCGATCATCTTGGCCTTGACGCTCTGGGTCCTGATCTCGGCGCGGGTGATGGTGACCGGGAAGGTGCGGTTCTCGGCCTTGCGGTAGACCGTGAGCGTGACCTTGGTGTTGATCTCGCCGCGCATGCGCTTGACGGCCTGGTCCATCGTGAGGCCGCGCACGGCGGTGTCGTCGATGCGGGTGATGAGGTCGCCCGACTTGATGCCGCCCTTGAAGGCCGGCGTGTCCTCGATCGGGGTGACGACCTTGACCAGCCCGTCTTCCATGCTGATCTCGATGCCCACGCCGACGAACTTGCCTTCTACGTTTTCGCGGAACTCGGTGAAGCCCTTGCCTTCGAGGTACTGGGAGTGCGGGTCGAGCCCGGAGACCATGCCGGCGATGGCGTCACGGATGAGCTTCTTCTCGTCGACCGGCTCGACATAGTTGCGCTTCACCACGTCGAACACGACGGCCAGCTGCTTCATCTCTTCCAGCGGCAGCTCGGCCATGCTGCTGCGGGCGGTCGCCTGAAGTTGCATGGTGGTCAATCCACCAGCGAGGGCCCCCACGACAACCCAGCCAGCGACCTTGAGTTTGGCGCCCATATATGACCTGCTTCCTGCAAAAAAAGGAGATTTCACGCGAATTCAGTATAAAACTGCGACCCCGCTTGGAGGGGCGTGGTAGCACTAAGTTTCAGCCCTTTTTCCCGAGTCGGCGCGAGGAATGGCGCGGGGTGTGCAAAGAAACACGCAGGTCCTGAAAGGGCATCGCGGCGCTGGGTTTTCTGCTGGGTTTTCAACCCTGGGCCGCTGCCACCTCGAAGCGGCCGCGCCCGGCCCGCTTGGCCTGGTAGAGCGCCACGTCGGCGCGCTGGGCAAGCGACTGCACCGTGTCCTCGCCGTGGCGCGCGAGGGCCAAGCCCACGCTCGCGCCGATCGACAGCCGCTTGCCGTCGATTTCAAACACTTCGCCCAGGGCGCCGACGATCTTCCGGGCGACCGTGCCGGCTGCGGCATCGTCCCTCACGTCGGGCAGCACCACGGCGAACTCGTCGCCGCCCAGGCGGGCCAGCAGGTCGGTCGGGCGCAGCACCTTCTGCAGGCGCTGCGCCACGGCCACGAGCAGGGCGTCGCCGGTGGCATGGCCGTGCTCGTCGTTCACCGGCTTGAAGCGGTCGAGGTCGACCATCAGCAGCGCGATGGGGTGATGCTCCTCGTGGGCGCGCAGGAGGGCCTCGCCCACGCGCAGGTCGAAGCCGGCGCGGTTGAGCGCGCCGGTCAGCGGGTCGGTCTGCGAGGCGTCGAGCAGGATCTGGTGCTGGCGCTTGTGGCTGGTGATGTCTTGCGACAGGGCCACGAGGCCGGCCACCTGGCCCTCTGCGTCGCGGAAGGGGATGTAGGTGGTCTCGAAGTACTGGTGGCCGTCGATGCAGGACTCGAACATCACCCGCTGGCCGGACAGCGCCAGCTCGATGTTGGGCCGGCGGCGCTCGTATTCCGCCTCGCCAAGCACCTCGCGCGCGTGCAGGCCGGCCAGCCGGCCCTGCGGGCGTCCGACCCACTGGTCGAAGGCGTCGTTGGTGAAGAGGTAGCGCTGGTGCCTGTCGGCCACGGCCACCAGCACCGGCAGCGTGGCGGCCACCACCTTGAGGATGGACTCGCTGCGCTGCAGCTCGGTGCGGGCGCGGATCTCGTGCGAGATGTCGCGCATGACGATCGAGTAGGTCTCGACCTCCTGGCGCTCGTCGCGGTGCGCGATGAGCATCTCGCTGACGTCGATCTCCTTGCCGTCGCCGCGCAGCACCGAGGTCTCGCCCACCCACAGGCCGGTGGCGAGCGCGGTGGGCATGATGATGTCGCGCACCTGGGTCTCGCGGTGCGCCGGCAGGAAGTCGTCGAAACGCATGTGCTCGATCGGTGCGTCGGGCTTGATCTCCATCATCTGCCGGCCGGCCGGGTTGACGTAGAGCAGCTGCCCCTGGGCGCTGACCTGCGCCACGACGTCGGTGCTGCGCTCGAAGATGGCGGTGAGCATGCGCTGGGCGCGCTGCTGCTGGACGCGGTCGGTCACGTCTTCGATGGAGCCCACATGGCCGATGAGCTTGTTGTCCACCAGGAGCGGGGCGGTGCGCACCGAGAGCATCACCTGCTGGCCGTCGGGCCGGGTCACGTGCAGGGTGTTGCGCAGCGGGGCGAGGCCGGCGGTCGCCTGGCGCCAGGCGGCCAGCATCGGCTCGCGCTGTGCCGGGTCGAGGAGGTCGCTCCAGCCCCAGGCCATGCGCTCGCGCGGCAGGCCGGACTTCTGGAAATAGGCGTCGTTGGCGTAGGTGGTCTCGCCGAGGGTGTCGGTCATGAAGAGACCGAGCGGGAAGGCGTTGCTCACCGCGTCGAACTGGGCCCGGCTGTGGCGGGCGCTGCGCTGGCTGCGGGCCAGCGACCACGAGAAGACGATGCCGGCGAGCGTGAGCAGCGTGAGGATGCCGATGCCGAGGTTGCGCCGGGCGTGGAAGGCGGCCAGCAGCTCGTCGCGCTCCTGCGAGACCAGCACGGTGACCGGGTACTGGCCCAGCCGCTCGAAGGTGGCCAGGCGCCGATCGCCCACGCCATAGGCGGCGGAAGTCTCGAAGGCACCCTGCGCGCTGCCGGGCGGCATCTGGGCGGGGCGGTCGGCCAGCACGTTGCGGCCGATCAGGGTCTCGGAGTAGGGCGTGCGCACGATCACGATGCCGGTCGAGGTGGTGAGCGAGATGCCGCCGGCCGGCTGCTCGCGCAGGCGTTCGTGGATGGTGCTCAGCTGCGGCAGGTCGACCCAGGCCACCAGGCCCACGGCCAGGCCTTGCGGGCCTGCGACCGGCGCCGACAGGCGGCGTGTCAAGGGCCAGCGCCAGGGTTGGCCGGCAGCCTGGCGCAGCGGCTCGCCCACGCGCATCTCGCCGGCGGCGTCCGGCAGCTGCACTGCCGGCATGCGCTCGAGCCAGGCGGGCGAGCCGGGCACGGGCACGGCCTTGCCGTCCGCGTTGACCAGCGCCACCCAGACCAGGTCCTTCGGGTGGCGGCTGAAGGTCCGCAGCAGCTCGCCGAGCGCGTCGTCGAGCTGCGGCGAACGGGCCAGCCACTGCTGCGCCACGTCGAGCCGGGCTTCGGTGACGCCGAGCAGGTCGCGCGTTTGCTGGGCGGCGGCGTTGTTGACCAGGCGCAGTTGCTTCTGCGCGCCTTCGACCATGCGCCGCTCCTGCACCACCGCAAAGCCGAGCACCAGCCCCCACAGGATCGCCAGCAGCAACGCGACCGCGATGAAGGGCCCCCAGGCGAGCAGCCGGGAGTAGGGCTTGACCGCGGTGGGCAGCTGGTGCGGTGTCACTTCTTGACGGGTTTGCGCGCCGGCGGGCTGGCCTCCGGTGGGCGGCTGGCGGCACCGGGCACGATGCCCGGCGTGTTGATGCACTTCAGCGTTCGCGGGGCCATGGCGTAGGTGCTCGTGCCGGCCACGTTCTGCTCGAGTGCTGCCGACAGCAGCGCCGAGCGGGCCGTCTCGCAGGCGAGGTTGGAGTTGAAGGTGGCGACCAGGTAGGGGTTCATGCCGTAGGCCGTGACCATGAAGGCGAAGAGCGATACCACGGGAGCGTCTCCTTGGAGAGTCTGGGCGGACGGGCCCTGATGCTGGTGCGCACCTTAGCGGAAGCGCATTTCGTTACAGCGCGGAAGAGTTGGTGATTTGGGGCTCACTTTGCCGGATGGTCCACCAGGCCGGGAGGAGTCTGCGGACCCGCGGGCCGGTGAAGCGGTCGTCGATGAGGTGGATCACGCCTTCGTCTTCGGTGGTGCGGATCACCCGGCCGGCGGCCTGCACCACCTTCTGCAGGCCGGGGTAGAGGTAGGCGTAGTCGTATCCGCGCTCGGGGCCGAAGCGCGCGTCCAGGCGCTTCTTCATCTCTTCGTTCACCGGGTTGAGCTGGGGGAGGCCGAGCGTGGCGATGAAGGCGCCGATCAGGCGGTCGCCCGGCAGGTCGACCCCTTCGCCGAACGAGCCGCCCAGCACCGCGAAGCCGACGCCGCGCCCTTCGGGCACGAAGCGGGCGAGGAAGGCCTCGCGCTCGGGCTCGCTCATGCCGCGCGACTGCTCCCACACCGGCACCTCGGGCGCGAGGGTGCGGAAGGCGGCCAGCACCTGGCGCAGGTAGTCGAAGCTGCTGAAGAACGCGAGGTAGTTGCCCGGCCGACGGGCGTATTGCTCCGCGATCAGCCCGGCGATCGGCTCGACCGACGCCGCCCGGTGCTGGTAGCGGGTGGAGATGTGGCGTGCGACGCGCACCTCGAGCTGCCCGGCCGAGAAGGGCGTGGGGACGTCGACCCAGACGGTGTCGTCGGGCAGGCCCAGCAGGTCGGCGTAGAACTCGCGCGGCGTGAGCGTGGCCGAGAAGAGCGCCACCGAATGGGCCACCGCCAGGCGCGGCCCGAGCTGCGGCGCCGGCACCACGTTGCGCAGTGTGATCAGCGCCAGCGGCTTGCGGCCGGGCGGGCCTTGCAAGGTGACGTCGACCAGCCAGTTCTCGTCGGCCAGCTCGTGCACGCGCGAGAAATGCAGCGCATCGAAGTAGAAGCGCTGCAGCTCGCCGTCGACGGCGCTGGTGGGGTACTCGGTGAAGTGGTCGGTGATCGCCGAGGTGGCCTTCTGCAGGGCCTGGCTGAAGGCCTCGGGCACGGCGGGGTAGACCTGGTAGGGCGTGGCCTGTGTGGCCTGCGGTTTGGCCCAGTCGTTCCAGGCCTTGTTGAGCTTGGCGAGCACGCTCTTCAAAGCGGCCGGCGCGGTGCGGCGCATCGCCTTCAGCGCGGCCTGGTCGAGGTCGGCGCTGTACATCATGCGGCTGCGCTCCAGCAGGTTGTGCGCCTCGTCGATCAGCACCGAGACGCGGCTGCCGCGCGCGAGCGTGAGGCCCATCAGCAGGCCGCCGATGTCGAGCAGGTAGTTGTAGTCGCCCACGATCACGTCGGCCCAGCGGGCGAGCTCCTGGCTCAGGTAGTAGGGGCAGACCTGGTGGGCGAGTGCGACCTCGCGCACGGTGGCCTTGTCGAGCATCGGGCGGGCGAGGGCCTCGGCCCGCGCGTCGGCCAGGCGGTCGTAGAAGCCGCGTGCAAGCGGGCACGATTCACCGTGGCAGGCGAGCTCGGGGTGCTCGCAGGCCTTGTTGCGCGCCACGAGTTCCAGCGTGCGCAGGATCGGCCGCGCGGGCTGGCCGGACTGCAGGCGCTCGGCGGCTTCGAGCGCGAGCTGGCGGCCCGAGCCCTTGGCGGTGAGGAAGAACACCTGGTCGAGTTGCTGCCCCGGCATCGCCTTGAGCATGGGGAAGAGCGTGCCCACCGTCTTGCCGATGCCGGTGGGCGCCTGCGCCATCAGCACGCGCCCCTGCACCGTGGCGCGGTAGACGGCCTCGGCCAGCTCGCGCTGCCCGGTGCGGAAGTGGCCGTGCGGGAAGGGCAGCGCCGCCAGCGTCTCGTCGCGCTGGCTGCGATGGGCCACCTCCTGCTCCGCCCAGGCGAGGAAACGCTCGCAGTGCGACTCGAAGTGCGAGCGCAACTCCTCGGCGCTGCAGGCCTGCGTGAAAACCTGCTCGCGCTGCGAGGCGATGTCGAAGTACACGAGCGAGATGTTCATCTCGTCGAGATCGAGCCCGTCCTTCTGGAGCTTCAGGCACATCAGCCAGCCGTAGACCTTGGCCTGCGTCCAGTGCAGCACACGGTGGTTGGCCGGCTGGCGCGCGAGGTCGCCGCGGAAGGTCTTCACCTCCTCCAGCGTGCGGCTGTGGCGGTCGTAGCCGTCGGCGCGGCCGCGCACGGTGAGGAGCTTGTACTCGCCGCTCACGCTCACCTCCGACTCGTAGCCGTCACGGGCCCGGCGGGCGGCCACGGTGGCGTGGCCGGCCTGGCCCTCGAGGGCGGTGGGTGCGGGGGTGAAGCGCAGGTCGAGGTCGCCCGACTTGGCAGTGAACTCGCACAGCGCGCGAACGGCGATCGCGTAGGTCTTCAAGGCGCTTGAGGCACGCCTGCCGGGCGCACTACAGCAGCGAGACCGGCGGCTTGGCCGGCTGTTCGCGCATCTTGTCGACCAGGGCCTCGGCCTTTTCCAGCTCAATGTAGACCGTGGCGAAGAGGGTCGCCACATCAGCCAGCTTGGATTTCGCAACGCCGGCAGCCGGGTTGGTGATCAGCGCTGCCGTGATGGTGGCAGATGGTTGCAGCAGGTCTCGGTTCATGGCGCGCTTTCGGAAGTGTGGACCATCGTACTCCACGGTCCCTCGACCCCCTGTGCGGTGCACCTACACTGCCGGGCTGCGCGAAACGAATCGCCCATCGAACCTCATGATCCCTCCGGTGCACGCCGCGACGACCGATGACACGCCACCGCTGCTCGCCGCGGTGGGCCTGGCCTGCCGGCGCGGCGACCGGGTGCTGTTCAGAGGGCTCGACCTGCCGCTGCGGCGCGGCGAGGTGGTGTGGCTGCGAGGCGCCAACGGCCGGGGCAAGACGAGCCTGCTGCGCCTGCTGGCGGGACTGTCCACGCCGGAGGCCGGCCAGATCCGCCGCGAGGGTGAGCTCCTCTACGTGGCCCATGCTAACGCGCTGAAGGAAGACCTGTCGGTGCTGGAGTCGCTGCGCTTCCTCGCGCGGCTGCACGGCCGCGACGTCGACGACGCCGCGTTGACCGAGGCGCTGCGCCAGTTCGGCATGGCCACGCGCCGCAACGCGCCGGTGCGCACGTTGTCGCAGGGCCAGCGCCGGCGGGTCGCGCTGTCGCGCCTCGCGCTCGCGCCGTCACCGGCGGTGTGGGTGCTCGACGAGCCCTTCGACGCGCTCGACGTCGAGGGCATCGCGTCGCTCAACGAGGTGATCTCGCAGCACGTGCAGCGCGGTGGCGCGGTGGTGTTGACAAGTCACCAGGCCGTGACGCTCGCCGAGCCGGTGCCGACCGTGCTGCAGCTGGACGAGGTGGCGGGATGAGCGCGTTCACTGCGGTGCTCGCGCGCGACCTGCGCCTCGCGGCACGCCGCCGCATCGAAGCCCTGTTGCCCATCGCGTTCTTCACCGTGGCCGTGAGCCTCTTTCCTTTCGGCGTGGGCCCCGAGCCGCAGACGCTGCGCATCATCGCCCCCGGCGTGGTGTGGGTCTGCGCGCTGCTCGCGGCCATGCTGTCGGTGACCCAGCTCTACGCCACCGACCACGCCGACGGCTCGCTCGAGCAGATGCTGCTTTGCGGCGAGTCGCCGGTGCTGATCGCCACGGCCAAGGCGCTCGCGCACTGGCTGCTGACGGGGCTGCCGCTCATCGTGGTGGCGCCGCTCTTCGGCGTGATGTTCGACATGCGCGGCGAGGCCATTGCCGCCCTCACCTTCGGCCTCGTGCTGGGCACGCCCATCCTGAGCCTGCTCGGCGGCCTGGGCGCCGCGCTCACGCTGGGCTTGCGCAGCGGGGGCGTGCTGCTGATCCTGCTCATCCTGCCGCTGTGCATCCCGGCGCTGATCTTCGGCGCGGGGGCGGTGGGCGCGGTGGAATCGGGCGTGTCGGCTGAAGGACACTACTCGCTGCTGGGCGCCTTGCTCATCGCCACCGCGCTGCTCGCACCCTGGGCCACGGCTGCAGCCCTGCGCATCTCGACCGATTGACTCACCAACTGACGAGAACCTCATGAACTCGCCATTGCGTCTGTACACCTTCGCCGCGCCGTCGCGCTTCTACCGGCTGGCGGGCACGCTGATCCCCTGGCTGTGGGCCGCGACCATCGTGCTTGCAGTCGTCGGGCTCTACATCGGCTTCTTCGTCGCGCCCACCGACGCGACGCAGGGCGAGGCGTACCGCATCATCTTCATCCACGTGCCCGCCGCGTGGATCTCGATGGTGCTCTACCTGGCGATGGCCTTCTGGGCGGGCCTCGGCTGGGCCTTCAAGACGCGGCTCTCGTCGATGGTGGCGAGGGCCATCGCGCCGACCGGCGCACTCTTCACCTTCATCGCGCTGTGGACGGGCGCCTTCTGGGGCAAGCCCACCTGGGGCACCTATTGGGTGTGGGATGCGCGGCTGACGTCGTACCTGATCCTGCTCTTCCTCTACCTCGGCTTCATCGCGCTCACCGAGGCGATCGACGATGCACGGCGTGCCGACAGCGCCGGCGCCCTGATCGCGCTGGTCGGTGCCATCAACGTGCCCATCATCTATTTCTCGGTGAAGTGGTGGAACACGCTGCACCAGGGCGCGACCATCAGCATGACCGCCGCGCCCAAGATGGCCAGCACCATGCTGACCGCGATGCTGATCATGACCTTCGCCTTCTGGGCCTATGCGTTTGCGGTGGTCTTCATGCGAACGCGCGCGATCGTGCTCGAGCGCGAGCGCGAAGCCGACTGGGTGGCCGCCGAACTCAAGGGAGAAAAAGCATGAACTGGGGCAGCGCCTCCGAATTCTTTGCGATGGGAGGCTACGGCCTCTATGTGTGGGGCTCGTACGCCGTGGCCCTGCTGTGCATGCTGGCCGAGCCGCTGATGACCGCGGCCCGCCACAAGCGGGCCCGCCACAACGCCCTGCAGGCAGCCGAAGACGACGGCCGATGAGCGGCCGCTTCGTGATGAAGGCGCTGCCCCGCGCCGTGTGGGGAGCCGTGTGCGTGCTGGCCTTGGGCACGGCGAGGGCGCAGGCTGTCGTCGAGCCGGCGGCCGCGGCCGCATCGGCGCCTGTGGAGGCACCGGCCGCGCCGGCGCCGGCGCCTGCGGCCAGCAGCCCCAGCCTGCCCCGGGTAGAGATCACCGGCCGCAGCCAACGGGCGCCCACCAGCCGCAGCGTGATGACCGGCGATGAGCTGCGCACCGTGCCCGGCACCGCCGGCGACACGATGAAGGCCCTGCAGGCCCTGCCCGGCGTGGCGGTGGCCGACGACAGCAGCAGCGCCCCTGCCGTGCGCGGCTCGCGGCCGGACGACAACCTCTACTACGTCGACTTCCTGCCCGTCGGCTACCTCTTCCACATGGGCGGCCTGACGAGCACGATGCACAGCGAGCTCGTGCGCCAGTTCGACCTCTACAGCGCGGCCTTCGGCCCGGAGTACGGCGACGCCATCGGCGCCGTGCTCGACGTGACCTTGCGCAACCCGCGCACCGACCGGCTCGGCGGCGTGCTCAACGTGAGCCTGTTCGGCGCCGATGCGCTGATCGAAGGGCCCATCAACGAGAAGCAGTCGTTCTACTTCGCGGTGAAGCGCAGCTACCTCGACCTGGTGCTCAACACGGTGGAAGACGACGACTCCGGCGTGATCGTCACCGTGCCGCGCTACTGGGACTATCAGGGCAAGTACATCTGGAACCTCAACGAGGACCACCGGCTGAGCTTCCATGCGACAGGCGCCGCCGACAAGCTCGACTTCCGCGTGCCCGGCGGCTCGACCCTGGGGACGCAAGACCCGGTGCTCGCCGGCGACAGTGCGATCGGCACCTCGTACGGCACCCAGGCCGTGGTGTGGGATGCCGACTTCGGCCCGCGCCTGCGCAACAAGCTGGCCGTCGGCAGCACGCTCGACCGCAACACCAGCTCGGTCGGGACCGCGCTGCGCGCGACCTCTCGTGCGTACACGACCTTCCTGCGCGAGCAGCTCAAGTTCAAGCTCGCCCCGCGGCACGACACGACGCTCGGCGGCTCGGTCGAGTCGATCAAGCTCCGGTACGACATCGACGCGCAAAACGCCCGCTGCACCGAGTTCGAGCCCGATTGCGACTACACCAGCGCACCGCGACAGCAGGGGCGCGACACGCTGCGCGCCCGATTCGGCAATGCCTACGCCAGCCACCGCTGGCAGGCCACCGACGCATGGGCGGTGAGCGTCGGGGCGCACCACACGCGAGACGGCTACCTCGGCCGCCGCTACACCGAGCCGCGCATCGGCCTCGAATGGCAGGCGACGCCGGCGACCACCTACACCGCGGCATGGGGCCGCCACAACCAGTTCCCGGCGGGCGAACAGGTGATCGCCGGGTTTGGCAACACCGGCCTGTGGCACCTGCGCGCCACGCACAGCGTGCTCGGCGTGCAGCAGAAGCTGGCGAAGGGCTGGTCGTGGAAGCTCGAGGCCTACCAGAAGAAGTTCAGCGACTTCGTGGTCGCCGACCCGACGGTCAACTACATCAACGGCGGCAGCGGCCGCTCCCGCGGTGCCGAGCTGCTCATCAAGAAAGACCCGGCCGCCGGCGGCCGGCTCTCGGGCTGGTTCGCCTTGAGCCTGTCGAAGGCGCGCCGCCAGAACGACGTGACCGGGCGCGAGTTCCCGTTCGCGTTCGACCAGCCGGTGATCGCCCACCTGGTGGCGCAATACCGCATGAGCGAGCGCTGGATGTTCGGCGCGAAGTGGAGCTACCACACCGGCTCGCCCTACACGCCCATCCTCCGCGGCGAGCAGGACCCGGCCGATGGCCGCTACCGCCCGGTCTACGGTGAATTGAACAGCGATCGACTGTCGCCCTACCACCGGCTCGACCTGCGCGCCGACTGGAAGCTCTCGCCGAGCTTCAGCTTCTACGGCGAGCTGATCAACGCGTATGCGCGCAAGAACCCTTCGGGCTACAGCTACAACGCCGACTACAGCCAGCGCAAGCTGGTGACGCAGCTGCCGCTGTTCCCGTCGTTCGGCGTGAACATCAGGTTCTGACGACGTTCGCGGGCTGTGCTGCATCCAGGTGGTCGCATCCGACGTATCGAGGTGGCAGCGCGATACTCCGCCGATCCCATGAGCCTCCTCATCTCTTCGCCCCTGGCCCGCGACGCGATCCGGCTGCTTGCCTGCTGGGTCGCGGTCATCCTGCTCGTGCAGGCGATGGCATCGGCGCTGGGGCGCGTGCAGGGGCCGCGGCACCTGCACATGCAGGCCGAGGCGGTGGCGACGGTGCATGAGCACCGACATGACGACGGCGGCTGGGAGCGCCACGTGCACCTCTCGTCCATACCGGGTGCGACCCTGTACGACGAGGCGCAGCAACTCGGTGCCACGGCCGGCGCTGTGCTGTCGGCCATGGTGGCCATCGGTGCGTCATCGCACGACGTGGCCGCCGCGGATGCTGGCCACGTGATGTGTGCCTGCGCGGCGTGGAGCTGCATCACCCACACCGCCGGCTTGCCGGAGCGACCGCCCCGCGCCTGACGCTGTCCTGCCGAGCCCCTGCGCGCGCCGCAGGCCCTCACCACCGGCCTTCGCCCGAAGGCCTCCCGGACATCGTCTCCATGAAGACCACCTTGCATCCCGTCGCGCTGGGCGTGCTGGCCCTGTGCGGCCCCGCCGTCGCGCAAACCACTCCGCCGCCGGCCCCTGCCAGCCACCAGGTGGCCGCCGTCCACCTCGACCCGGTCGAGGTCACCGGCCGCCACTACGACAACGCGGTCGGCACGTCCGACTCCGCGTCGCAAGGCGTGATCCGCGCCGAGCTGATGAAGAGCCGGCCCGCGCTGCGCCCGGGCGAGGTGCTCGAGTTCGTGCCGGGCGTCATCGTCACGCAGCACTCGGGCGACGGCAAGGCCAACCAGTACTTCCTGCGTGGCTTCAACCTCGACCACGGCACCGACTTCGCGACCAGCATCAACGGCATCCCGGTCAACATGCCCTCGCACGGCCACGGCCAGGGCTACACCGACCTCAACTTCCTGATCCCCGAGGTGGTCGACCGCATCGAGTACCGCAAGGGCCCCTACTTCGCGAAGAGCGGCGACTTCTCCTCGGCCGGCTCGGCCGACATCGCCTACCGCACGCGCTTCGATGCGCCGTTCGCGTCGCTCACCATCGGCCAGCGTGGCTACCGGCGCGGCCTGGTCGGCGGCTCCACGCAGGTGGGCGGCGACCACACGCTGATGGGTGTGGTGGAGCTGCAGCGCAACGATGGCCCGTGGACGGTGCCTGAAGACCTGAAGCGCGCTAACGGCGTGCTCACCCTCAGCAGCGGCAGCAAGAACAAGGGCTGGAACGCGAGCCTCATGGCCTACGACGCGAGCTGGACGGCCACCGACCAGGTGCCCGAGCGCCTGATCCTCGAGGGGTACAACGGCCAGCCCTTCAGCCGCTTCGACAGCCTCGACCCCACCACCGGCGGCACGACGCGCCGTAGCAGCCTCTCGGGCGAGTGGCGCGACATCGGCAACGACAGCGCCACGCGCGTGTCGGCGTATGCGATCGACTACCGGCTCTCGCTATTCTCCAACTTCACCTATGCGCTCGACCGGCCCGACGACCAGTTCTCGCAGCAGGACAAGCGCACCGTCTATGGCGTCTCGGCGAGCCACGCCGTCGACCATGCAGTGGGCCCGCTGCCCGCGCGAAGCGAGCTTGGCGTGCAACTGCGCCACGACCGCGCGCGCGTGGGGCTCTTCGAGTCGTCGGCGCGGGTGCTGGGCACGCCGGTGCGCGACGACAAGCTGCGCGAGACGATGCTCGGCATCTACGGCCAGACGGGCCTGGAGCTCACCCCCTGGCTGCGCACGGTGCTCGGCGTGCGTGCCGACAGCGTGCGCTTCACCGTCGACAACCAGATCGCGGGCGGCTCGGCGACCGACGGCGACCAGCAGCTCTCGCCCAAGCTCACGCTCGTGGCGGGGCCGTGGGCGAAGACCGAGCTCTTCTTCAACGCGGGCCGCGGCTTCCACAGCAACGATGCCCGCGGGGCCACCTCGCCCATTGACCCCGCGCCCGGCCTGTCGGCTTCGCGCGGCTACGAGGTCGGCGCGCGCACCGAGTGGATTCCGGGGCTGCAGAGCTCGCTCGCGCTGTGGAAGCTCGACTTCGACTCCGAGCTCGTCTACATCGGCGATGCCGGCAACACCGAAAGCTCGCTGCCCAGCAAGCGCCGCGGCGTGGAGTGGAACAACCGCTGGACGCCCAACAGATGGCTGCTGCTCGACGCCGACCTCGCCTGGAGCCACGCCCGCTTCCGCCATGCGGGCGACGCCGACCGCATCCCCAACGCCATCGACAGGGTGGCTTCGGTCGCGCTGAGCGTGAAGGACCTGGCCGGCTGGTCGGCCAGCCTGCAGTGGCGCTACCTCGGCAGCGGTGCGCTGGTCGAAGACAACAGCGTGCGCTCGTACTCCTCAGCCACGACCAACCTGCGCGTGAGCAAGAAGCTCTGGCGTGATGCCGAGGTCACGCTCGATGTCTTCAACCTCTTCGATCGCGACGTGTACGACATCCAGTACTACTACGAGTCGCAGCCGCCGCTGCTGGCCGGCCCCCGCGAAGACCGCCACGTGCACCCTGGAGAGCCCCGCACTGTGCGCCTCACGCTCAAGATGCCGTTCTGAGCCAGCGCCTTGCCGCATCAGCAGCGGCGCTCCTAAGGGCAAGGCGCTTCGGGACCGGCGTATTCCATCTCCAGCAGCACCCGGTCGCGGCGTGCGTCGCCGTGTCGCGCGGCGATCTCGCACAGCGTGCGGTCGAGCTGCGGCACCGGTTTGAGCGCGTTGTCCAGCGGCAAACGGGGCGAGTCGTCGGGCGCGTGCGTCAGCAGCCGCAGCCCGCTGCGCAACTGCACCGCCCCCGAGGGCGAAGCCGCTTCGACGCGCACGCGCCCGGTGCGTGCCCATGCATCGGCCGCGAGTGCGAGGGCGATGTCGTCCATGCCGTCGTGCACGTCGACCTGCCAGCGCTCGTCGAGCCAGAAGGCGGCGCCCTGGCGCACGTAGGCGAGGCCTCGCGAGAAGCTGAGCCCGAAACGGGCGCTGTCGTGCGTGGGGCCCCATGCAGACACGCCGAGCTCCTGCGCGACCGCGGCCGCACGGACCGTGCCGCCGATCGCTTCGACCAGCGCCAGCATCGTGGGCACCGAGGCGGTGATGCCCGTGGATGTGGCCACGCCGCGGTCGATCAGGTAGCGCTGGTCGGGCACGTGCTGCGAACCGGGGTGGCGTTTCAGCAGCGTCTTGCGGTCGTACCAGTGGCCCGAGAAGCGGCGCCCGTCCAGCAGGCCCGCACGGCCCACCACGCGTGCACCGGAGCAGATGCCAATCACCTTGGCGCCACGCTGTGCCTGCTGGTGCAGCCAGGTGGTGACGGCGGGGTCGTCGTCGCGCTCCATTGCCGGCACGATGATGTAGTCAGGTCCTTCCGGGTGGCGTTGTGCAAAGCGTTCGAAGCTCAATGCGCCGTCGATCTGCAGGGCAGGGAAGAGCTTCACGGTGCCCGCGCGCGGCGCCACGATGTGGACCTCGGCCACGTCGGCACGCTTGAGCACGGCGTGGGGCAGCAGCAGGTCGGTCATCTCGGTGCGGTCGTTCAAGGCCAGCACCGCCACCACCGGCCGCCGGCCGGGCTCGGGCCGCAGCGCCTCGATGAAGGTGGCGGGCGCGTGCGACGCGTTCACCGCGGGCGGCGCGGCCCACGCATTGCCGGCGAGCGCGGCGAGGGCTGCAACTAACATGGACCGGGCAGATCTCATTCCATCGTTTCCTGAAGTCATCGACCTCACGAGCCTAGGCATGCCCGCCCTCACCGACAACGACGACAAGACCGCTGTTTCTGCCAGGACCATCGTGCTGGTCGTGTTCGATGGCGTCGAGTCGATCGACGTGGCCGGGCCGGCGAGCGTGTTCAGCAAGGCCGAGCTGTGGCGGCCCGGCAGCTACCGTCTGCACGTGGCGTCGCCGACCGGGGGCGCCGTCGCGACCAACGGTGGCCTCACGCTCACCGACACCCTGGCCCTGCCGCAGCTACCGGACGACATCGACACGCTGATCGTGGCCGGCGGTGACGAGCCCGGCCTGCGCGCCGCCATCGCCGAGCAGGGCCTGGCCGACTGGCTCGTGCAGGCCGCACCGCGCGTGCGGCGCATTGCGAGCGTGTGCACCGGCGCGTTTGCACTCGCCGCCGCAGGGCTGCTCGACGACCGCGAATGCACCACCCACTGGCGCGTGTGCGACCTGCTGCAGCAGATGCGCCCGCAGGCCCGGATGCGGCACGACCGTGTCTTCGTGCGCGATGGTCCGGTGTGGACGTCGGCCGGCGTGACCACCGGCATCGAGCTGGCGATTGCGCTGGTGGAAGACGACCTCGGCCACGCCACGGCCATGGAGATCGCACGCACGCTGGCACTGCCCATGCTGCGCAGCGGCGCCGAACCTCAGCTCAGCGAAGCGCTGCGCGCGCAGGCCGGCGCCAGCCACCGGCTGCGCGAGCTGGTTGCGTGGATCGGCTTGCACCCGCTGGAAAACCTGTCGGTAGAGGTGCTGGCCGAGCGCGTGCAGATGAGCCCGCGCCACTTTGCCCGCGCCTTCGTGGCCGAGACGGGTTGCACGCCGGCCCGCTACGTCGAGCGCACGCGTGTGTCGAAGGCAGCGCAGCTCCTGTGCCAGACGCGCTGGACGCAGGAGAAGATCGCGAGCAGCAGCGGCTTCCGTTCGGTCGACGCGCTGCAGCGTGCGTTTGCGCGGCAGCACGGCGTGACGCCGCAGGCCTACCGAGACCGCGAGCGCCCCGCCTCGGCTTGAGGCCCCGCCAACAGCACGTCAGCGCGTGTCGTGGCGAAGCCACTCGCGGGGCGAGCGGCCGACCTTCTGCGTGAACACGCGCGACAGCGCCGATGGGCTGCTGTAGCCCAGGTCTTCGGCGATGGCCTTGAGCGGTGAGCCCTGGCGCAGCCGCGTCTGCGCGATCGACAGCCGCCACTGCGCCAGGTACTCGGCCGGCCCTTCGCCCACGTGCGACTTGAAGGCGGCGGCAAATGCGCTGCGCGACATGCCCGCGCATTCGGCCATGCGCGGCAGCGTCCACGCATCGCCCGGTGCATCGTGCAGCGCGACCAGCGCCTTCGCCAGTTGCGGGTGCGACAAGCCGTTCAGGAGCCCGGCCGGCACGCCGCTCTCTTCAGGATGGTCGAGCAGCCAGCGCAAGAGTTGCAGCAGCAGCACCTCGAACAAGCGGTTGGCCAGCAGGCGGTGGCCGCAGCGCACCTGCTCGGTCTCGGCAAAGAGCAGGGTCAAGGTGTGCTCCAGCGTGGGCAGCTGCGCCAGGGGCAGCACCACGACGGGCGGCAGGGCACGCGCCAGGGGGTGCTCCTCGCCACCTTCGAACTCGACCGCGGCGCAGGTGAAGTCGCAGCCTTCGGCCGGTGCGTTGTGGAAGTCGTGCGCGAGCGGGCGTGGGTAGAAGAGCAGCGTGGGCTCGGTGATGCGCAGCTTCTTCGGTGCGCCACTGCGCGCGCGGTGGGTGAGCGTCATCTCGCCCTTGCGCATCACGTGCAGGAAGCCGCGCCCCGGTTCGGCGGCGTAGTGCGTCACGCCGCACAGCGGCCCGTTGTGGAAGAGGTGGGCGCGCACGCGGAAGCGCTCCAGCAGTGACGACAGCCGATCGACGTTCTGGGTCATGGCGATGGGGCTCGGGATCTGGACGAATTGGTATGTCTTGTGGATGAAACAGCACCAATGGTACAGACCGGCCCGCCACACTGGTTGCACTGGAACTTGCCAGTGCAACCCCGAAAGGA
The DNA here is from genome assembly GCF_016735515.1 of Piscinibacter sp. HJYY11. Classification (NCBI taxonomy): domain Bacteria; kingdom Pseudomonadati; phylum Pseudomonadota; class Betaproteobacteria; order Burkholderiales; family Sphaerotilaceae; genus Piscinibacter; species Piscinibacter sp. HJYY11. Next base: position 4,699,447 of record NZ_JAERQZ010000001.1, read on the forward strand.
CACCCACCATGCCCCGCGTCTCCCTGCTCGATGCCCACACTGCCTCGCCCGACAGCCAGGCCCTGCTCAGCCAGATCCATGGCGCCTTCGGTGCCACGCCGAACATGTTCAAGGCCGTGGCCCACTCGCCGGCGGCGCTGAAGAGCATGTGGGGCTCGTTCGCTGCCTTCGGTCAGGGCGTGCTCGAGCCCAGGCTCACCGAGAAGATCGCGGTGGCCGTGGCGCAGCGCAATGCCTGCGAGTACTGCCTGGCCGCGCACGTGGCACTCGGCCGCAAGGCTGGCGCGAGCGCCGACGAGATGGCCGCCGCGCAGATGGGTGAGGCCAGCGATGCGCGCACCGCGGCGGCCCTGCGCTTTGCGCTGAAGCTCGTCGACGCGCGCGGCCAGGTGAGCGATGCCGACGTGCAGGCCGTGCGGGCCGCCGGCTTCAACGACGCCGAGGTGGTCGAGATCCTCGGCCACGTGGCGCTCAACCTCTTCACGAACTACGTGAACGTGGCCTTTGCGGTGCCGGTCGACTTCCCCGCCGTGCCGCTGCGTCGTGCTGCCTGATCAGGCGCCGGGCGGCGACTGCCGCTCGACCCGCCAGTGCGAGCGCCGTGAGCGCAGCGTGTAGCGGCTGCGGTACTCCGACAGCGACATGCCCGTTTCGCGGTGGAAGAGCCGGCGGAACGAGGCGGTGTCGCTGTAGCCGCAGGCTTCGGCGATGCCGGGCACGCCATGCAGCGTCACCTCCAGCAGCATCTTGGCGCGCTCGATGCGCAGGTGGTGCAGGTAGTCGAGCGGCGTCATGCCGGTCACCTGCCGGAAGTGGCGCAGCAGGGTGCGCTCGCTCGTGGCGGCGGCGTCGGCGACCGGCGCCAGCCGGTAGGGCTTGTCGACATTGGCCTGCAGCCATTGCATCGCGCGGTAGACCGGGCTGTCGGCCGTGCGGGTGATCCACTGGCTCTCGACCAGGTTCGGCGTGAGCTGCTGGCGCAGCGGCTGGTGCAGCAGCACCTGCGAGCAGGCCTGCGCCAGGTCGGGGTCGTGCAGGTGGCCGAGCATGCGCAGCATGAATTCCGTCATCGATGCGGGTGCCACGCAGGTGAAGAGACGCTCGGCACCGCCCATCTCTTCATTGGCGCCGAAGTCGCAGCGCGGGTAGCGGCGCGCCATCCAGCTCTGGTAGACCCAGGGCGCCGAGACACGGTGGCCGTCGAGCAGGCCGAGTTCGGCGAGCATGACCATGCCACTGCTGCAGGCCGCGACCCAGCCACCGGCCTGCGCGTGTCGCTCGACGAGGCGCAGCGCGGCGGTGGCGCGCGCCACGGTGTCGCCGAGCTGCGGTGCGTTGTCGGCCGCGATGGCCGGGATGAGCAACAGGCTCTGCTCGGGTGGACGGCTCGGTGCCCGGCGGCCGCTCGGGCTCCAGAACGCCGAGGGCATGGAACGGCCGTTGGCCGAGACGATCTGCCAGCTCAACTCGCGCGACGAGCCGGGCCGCTGCACGGCGGCGACCTGCGCCGCGGCGCGCAGCACGTCGAGCGCGGCGAAGAGCGTGCCCGGCAGGGCCTGCGGCAGCCACAGCAGACGCACGTGCAAGGGCGTGCGGCTGGCGGGTGCAGGAGCGGTGTCGGGCATGGCGTCAGGTGGGCGCATGGCGGAATCGGCAACTCAAATGGCGATATTGACACGCGCCATCCTGCGCCGGCGCGCCTAGACTTTTTTCACGCTCACTTCTTCATGCAACGCCATGCTTCGACACGCCCGCCTCCTTGCCCTGTGTGCTGCCCTCGCCGCATCCTTCACCGCCGTGGCCGCTCCCGATGCCCGGCTGCTGGCCGCCAGCCAGAAGGCCGAACCCGAGGTGATCGAGACCCTGCGCGAGCTGGTGCACATTGAGTCGGGCACGGCCAATGTCGAAGGCATCGCGAAGATCGCGGAGTATTGCGAAGGCCGCCTCAAGGCGCTGGGTGCGAAGACCGAGCGCATCAAGGCCACCAAGGGCCACGGCAGCATCGTGAAGGGCAGCTTCACCGGCACCGGCACGCAGCGCATCATGCTGATCGCGCACATGGACACGGTGTACCCGGCCAACACGCTCGCCACCCAGCCCTACAGGCGTGAGGGCAACAAGCTCTATGGCCCCGGCATCGCCGACGACAAGGGCGGCATCGCGGTCATCCTGCATTCGATCAAGCTGCTCAACGACGCGGGTTGGAAGAACTATGCGCAGCTCACCGTGCTGCTCAACCCGGATGAAGAAGGCGGCTCCGGCGGCTCGAGCGAGCTGATCGCCACGCTGGGCGGGGAGCACGACGTGGTGCTGTCGTTCGAGCCGACCGCGGCGAAGGCGGTGGTGAAGACCGAAGGCGTGCTGCTCGGCACCTCGGGCATCGCGTTTGCGACGATGGAAGTGCAGGGCCGCTCGGCACACGCCGGCGCCGCGCCCGATCAGGGCCGCAACGCGCTCGTCGAGCTGTCGCACCAGATCCTGCAGACGAAAGACGTGGCCAAGGGCATCCCCGGCACGCAGCTCAACTGGACGACGTCGACCTCCGGCACGGTCGGCAACCAGATCCCCGAGAAGGCGAGCGCGCATGGCGACGTGCGCCTGCAGGTGAGCGATGGTGCCGAGAAGCTGCGCGCTGCGCTGCAGGAGAAGGTCGACAGCAACCGCCTGGTGCCCGACACCACCACCACGATCAAGATGCAGGTGAACCGACCGGCCTTCAACGCCGGTGACCGCGGGCGCGCGCTCGCCCTGCATGCGCAGAAGATCTACGCCGAGCTCGACGGCCGCCCGCTGCTGCTGGTGCCGATGACCGGCGGCGGCACCGACGCGGCCTTTGCCGCGCGCTCGGGCAAGGCGGTGGTGCTGGAAAGCCTGGGCCTCGCCGGCTTCGGCTACCACGCACGCGACGAGTACATCGAGATCGACTCGATCGTGCCGCGCCTGTACCTGGCCTCGCGCCTGATGATCGACCTGGGCGCCGGCGTCGCGAAGTGAGGAGGCGCCAGGGCGCCGCTACTTGCGCGGCGTCTTGGCGTTGTCGGTCTTGCTGGGCCCGAAGAGCTCGTCGAAGAGGTCGTCGGGCACGGTGTTGGGGTTGTCGTCGATGTCCACGCCGTTCAGAAGATCGTAGGTCGAGCGCCGCCAGCCGCCGGGTGTGTCGTGCGGGTCGTCGGTGTGTTCTTCGGGCCTCGGTGGAGGTGGCAGGTTCGGGTCGACCCATTCGCCCAGCGGGGCGTGGTCAGAGATTCGCCAGACCAAGCGCTTGGTCTTGGCGGGGGCCTTGTGGCGGGCCATTCGCAATCCTCCGGTACGGCATGGATGAAAGGAATTGCGCGCAAGCGCAAGGCCCTGAATCTACCGACCGGTGGGGGTAAGCACCAGCCAATTTCCCGAGTAGTGGAGCCCCCCGGAAGGTCTTGCCAGAGAGAACTTTTTCATTGCGTTACGACTGCCTCGTACGATGTCTTTCATGAAGCCGCACATCACACTGCTGACGCTGGGCGTCGACGACCTCGAGCGCGCCGTGGCGTTCTACCGGGACGGGCTGGGCTTTCCCACACAGGGCATCGTCGGCAAGGAGTTCGAGAACGGCGCGGTGGCGTTCTTCCAGTTGCACGCTGGCCTCAAGCTCGCGCTGTGGCCGCGCAAGAGCATGGCGGCCGACAGCGGGCTGGCGGTGGGTGCACGCGGCTCGCTCGAGTTCTCGCTGGCGCACAACGTGGCGACGGAGCAGGAGGTCGATGCCGTGATGCAACAGGCTTCGCGCGCGGGAGCCACGATCGTCAAGGCGGCCCGGAAGACGTTCTATGGGGGCTACGCCGGCTACTTCCAGGACCCTGACGGCCACCTGTGGGAGGTGGCGTTCAACCCGGGGTTCGAGTCGCTGGGTTGACGATGCAGGTCGCTGGTCCCGCCGACAGGAATCGAACCTGTATCTGCCGCTTAGGAGGCGGCCGTTCTATCCATTGAACTACGGCGAGGGCGGCGGATTCTCTCATTCCCAACGCCAGGTGCCGATGAGGTCGACCGATCTGTCCAGGCCTGATTGCAGTCGCATCACGAATCGCTGGGCGATGCGGTAGGTGACCTGGAAGCTGCCGGTGCTGGTGGTGAGGTTCTGCTCGTAGGCGACGAAGATGCGCTTGGAAAGCTGCTTGCCGACCGAGACCACGGTCTCGCGGGTGTCGCCTTCGGTCTGGCGCAGGCCGAGCTCGTCGATGCCGAAGGCCTTGGTGATGGCGGCCGGGCCGCCGTCGCCTTCGCCGGCGAGCAGCGCAAAGGCCGCGCGTTGCACGAGGGCGGCGTCGGTCTTGCCAAGGCCGTCGCTCGCGCGGCCGAGGATCAGCCACGACATCTTCTCGTTCATCGTCATCTCGGGTTCCGAGAAGATGCGCGTGCGCAGGTTGAACAAGGGGCCGGTGATCTTCACGCCCACGCGCACGGTGTCGAGGTTGGGCCTTGTCGCCTCGATGTCGAGCCGCATGTCCGTGGGCAGGCCGTTGAAGACGATGACGCCGCGGTCGATCTCGAGGTTCTGGCCGTAGTTGGCGTACTTGCCTTCGACGGCGTTGACCTCGCCCGCCAGATGCCACTTGCCCGCGGGGCGCGACACGCGCAGCTCGCCGCGCAGCTTGGTGTCGATGCCCAGGCCGCGCATGCGCAGGTTGTTGCCCAGGTTCACCAGCAGGTTGAGCGACACGCGGTCGCCGCCGGTCGGCGGGGTGGTGGGCGGTGCATCGCGGCGGCCGGTGACGAACACGTCGTCGCCGAGGCTGGGCGAGCTGAGCAGGGTGAAGTCGACCAGGCCTTCGTCGACGGTGAATCGGCCGTCGCTCTTGACGCTCTCGCCGTCGAGCGCGGCCGTGGCCTCCCCGGTGACGACGATGCGCCGGTCGACCCGGCCGAGCAGCTGGAACTTGTCGGCCACGAGCTTGATGTTGGCGCGCTTCTTGTCGATCTCGGCGCCGCCCTCGATGCGCACCGTGCCGTTGCCGGCACGGGCGCTGAAGGTGTTGATGCGGGCAGTGTCGCCGTCGAGCGAGATGTCGACCTGGCCGTCGGTGACGTTGACGCCTTCGACCATGTTGCGCACGCCGATGCCGGCGCCGACCATCTTGCCGGTGTACTCGAAGGCATTGAAGCGCCCGCCCAGCGTGGCGCTGATGTTCAGGCGACCGTCGAGCCGCCAGCCGGCAGGCACCCACGCGCCCCAGGTGCCGAGGTTGGCCACCTGCGCTTCGAGCACGCCCTGCACCGGCGCGTCGACGGCGGGCCAGGCGAGCTGCGGCGAGGTGCGCACGACGACGGCGCCGCCGAGCACGCCGAGCGTCTGGCCGGCGAGGCCGGCGGTGAAGTTCCACACGCCGTCGCGGGCGTCGAGGCCCAGGCGCAGGTCGGTGAGGCCGAGGGCCTGGGTGCCGCTTTCTTCGGTCACCGTCAGGTCGCCGCGCACGCGTTCGAGCACCACGTCGGCGGTGAAGGTGTCGGCCTGCTTGAGCACCACCCGGCCGCCGATGACGAGGTCGCCGCCCCAGCCGAAGTTCGGGTCCATGCGGCGCAGCAGCGGGGCGACGGCGATGGGCTCGAGCTCGGCCTGCATGTCGAGCTGCTGCGTGACGACACCGCGGCCGGCCTCCCAGTCGATGCGGCTCCACTTGAGGCCGGCGCCGAGGATGTCGGCGCGCCCGGCCGAGACGCTGGCGCGCATTGGCGGGCCACCGCGCAGCTCGAGGCCGATGTCGCGTGCCGACAGCAGCGGGGAGCTGCCGGCTTGCGTGGTGCGCACCTCGATCTGTTGCAGGGCGCCTTTCCACGACCAGGGCGGGGTGGTGTCGCGGGGATCGTGGGTGTGCAGCAGGTTGCCCGCGAGGCTGCCCTGCGCCGATGCCGAGATGAGCGTGCGCAGTGGCGCGCGCTCGGCGGGTGCGGGACCTGCGGCCGCCGCGGCGTTCCTCGCGGCAGCGCTGGGGGGGATGGCGGGGCTGGCGACCGGGGGTGGCGCCAGCGTGCGGTTGCCCTGCATGTTCTCCACCCACACCGGCGGGGCCACGCGCACTTCGCTGCGCAGCGTGAGCTGGTGCTGGCGGCCGCTGCCGCTGAGCTTGAGCTGCGTGGCGCCGATCTGCCGCTGCGACCACGCGGCCTGGGCGATGTCGACTTGCACGTCGAGCGGGGCGTCGACGTGGCTGCCGACCTGCCAGCGGGCCTGGCCTTCGCCGACCGACCATGCGCCGGCGCGCACCCCGTTCAGCGCCGCGTTGCCCTGCGTGCTGATCTCGGGCCAGCGGCCGGTGGCGCGCGCCTCGGCGGTGAGCGAGCCGGTGAGGGTCTCGGCCATCTGCGCGGCCTGGCCCTCGGGCGCGAACGCACGCAGCAGCGGGGCGACGCGGGCGAGGGCGGGGGCGCGGGCTTCGACGGTCCAGCGGTCCTGCTGGCCGCGGGCGTCGGTGGCGAGCTGGCCATCGAGGGCGACGCGGTTGCCGCCCACGTCGAGCGCGCCCTTGGCCTGCATCGGGCTGCCGTCGGCATGGCGCCAGGCCAGCTCGCCGGTGAGGGGCACGCTCGCGATGACGCTGTTGTCGAGCTTGACCTGTGCGTCGCCGCGCAGGCCGGCCAGGCGCTCCATCAGCACGCGTTTGTCGTCGGGGCCGCTGATGCGCACGCTGTCGGCGATGTGCAGGGTGGTCTCGCCGCGCAGGTTGAAGCGGTGGTCGCCGGCTCGCCAGCCGCCGCGGGGGCCGGCAGGGAACCAGGGCTTGGGGTCGAAGTCGACGAGCGCTGCCTGGGCCTTGAGCTTCCAGCCATCGGAGGCGCGGTCGGCCGTGCCGCTGAGTTCGGCGCTGGCGCCGTCGGCACGGGCGCGCAGTTCGCGCAGCTCGATGCGCTCTTCGGAGCCGGTGGCATCGAGCCGCAGCTGCACCGGGCGCGGCGGGTCGACGAGCTGGCCGCTCAGCTCGGCCAGCGCGGTGAAGCGCGGTGGCGCCGGGGCGCCGGTGCTGGTGCGCGGCTGCAGGGTGCCCGAGAGCTTCAGCGGGCCGCTCAGCGTCATGGCCATCAGCCGGCGGTCGAGGGCGCTCGGCTGCACCTTCGACAAGCTGGCGTCGACGGCGAAGTCGCGCCCCTTCCAGCTGGCCGTGCCTTGCAGCGTGCCGGCGGCGCGGCGCTCGTCGGCGAGCGTGGCCTCGAAGCGGTGCAGGCTCAGCTCGTCGACCTGGTCGCTGCGCCAGCGTGCATCGGCGACCAGCGTGCGCACCGGCAACTGGCGCTGGTCCCAGCGGCCGGGCTTGGTGTTCTCGAGCTTGGCGGCAAGCGTGAGCGTGCTCGCCTTGTCCACGCTCTCGGGCGTGATGCGCAGCGTGCCGTCGAGCGCGGTGAGCGGCGCCTGCTGCATCAGCGCCGACAGGTCCAGCCCCTGGGTCTGCGCGTCGAGCTGCGGCAGTGCCCAGGGTGATTCGGGGGCGACGATCGCGCTTGCGTCGAGCGACTGGCCCTGCGCGCGCAGCTTGGCGCGCAGGTCGAAACGGGCGAGCGGGCCCTTGGACTGCGCCTCGGCCTGCCAGTCGGTGCGCAGGGCCTTGGCCCAAGGCGGGAGCGCCACGAGGCCCTGAGCGCTTTGCGTGGCCTTGAGGTCGACGTCCATCGCCATCGGGCCGAGGGTGTCGATGCGGGCGTGGCCGGTGATCAGCAGCGGGTCGAGGCGGCCGCTCAGGCGCTCGAAACGGTGCGAGCGGCCGCGGTCATGGCCCAGGTGCACGGCGCCGCGCACGTCGCGGAACGGGTGGCCGGCGAGGCCGGGCACGTGCAGCTCGCGGGCCTGCACCTCGTCGACCTGCAACTCCACCGGGAGGTGGAGGTTGCGCGGCAGCTTGAAGGGTGTGCTCTCGCCGGTCGACTCGACCGTGACCTCGACCCGCTCGGCCACCAGCGAGGCCACGTGGATGCGCGCCCACACGCCGGCATCGTGGGTGTAGTCGATGCGCAGCGTGCGCCACACCGGCCGGTCGACGATGACCTTGGTGTGGCCGACGGTCACCACGACCTGCTTCGCCTTGAAGTCGCCGCGCAGCGCGCCCTCGAGCTCGCTCACCTGCACGTTCACACCGACGAGTGCGAGCCGCGCGATCAGCCACTGGCTGCCGGCCGTGGTGCCGGTGGCCCAGTAAAGGCCGTAGAGCGCGCCGGCGAGCAGGGCACAGAGCGCGGCCACGCTCGCGAGGCTCCACCACAGGCCGCGCCGGCGGCGGCGCGACGGTGGCGGTGGGGCGGGCGCCTCGGTGTTCCCGTCCATCAGAAGGCGATGCCCACGCTGAAGTGCAGGCGGGCCTTGCGGACCTCTTCACCGTAAGCCCAGTCGATGCGCAGGGGCCCGACCGGGCTGCGCCAGCGCACGCCCAGCCCGTAGCCGAGGGCGGGCTTGTAGTCGGCCCATTCGTTGGTGGCATTGCCGGCGTCGACGAAGACCGCCCACCACAGGGCTGGCCGGTTCACGCTGAACGGGCGCGCGATCTCGAAGCTGCCGGTGAGCAGCTGGCGGCCGCTGGTGAGCACGCCGTTGACCAACGGGCCGAGGTCGCGGTAGCCGTAGCCACGCACCGACTCGTCGCCGCCAGCGCGGAAGAGCAGCGTGTCGGGGATGCCGACCGCGTCTTTCGCGAACACCTCGGCCACTTCGAGCCGCGTCTGCGTGAACCAGGCGCCGGGCAGCGGCCAGTAGAGCGTGTTGCGGGTGTAGACGCGGGCGAAGGGGCCGTCCTGCTGCGTCTCGGAGAGCGCGTAGCCGGCGCCGCCCTGGATCACGGTGGTGAGGCCGCGGGTCGGCAGGATGATGTCGTCGACGTCGCGCCAGGTCCAGTGGTAGTTGCCGGACACGGCGCGGCTGGTGAATTCGCCGAGCCCGTTGGTGACCGTGGCGTTGAGCAGCTCCGCGAAGATGAGGCGTTCGATGCGCTCGGTGTAGAGGGTGCGGCCGGCGCGGGCCTTCCACGAGAAGGTGGAGTCGTCATCGGTGTCGAGGCGGCTCACCCCGCCGGCCAGCAGCTTGCGGTACTGCGCGTCGCCTGGATCGGTGAGCAACTCGCCCTCCCAGGTGCGCTGCTTGCGGCCCAGCTCGAACTTGTTGCGCATCTGCACCGGGTAGCCCAGGGGCCGCAGGTGGCGGTGCTCGACCGTCAGGCGCTCGCGGGTGTTGTCGGAGAAACCCACGCCGGCCACGGCCTGCTGCTGGGCCTGCTCGGTCACGCGCACCATCACGGGCACCGCCTTGGCCTTGTCTTCCTCCGGCTCGATGCTCACCGCCACGCTGTTGAAGAGGTTGAGCTTGAGCAGGCGCTCCTGGTAGTCGTAGAGGCGCTTCTCGCTGTAGGGCGTGCCGGGGCCGAAGTCGGCCACGTGGCGGATGCCTTCCTCGTTGTAGCGCTTCAGGCCTTCGATCTTGAGCTCGCCCAGGATGAAGAGCGGGCCGCTCTGCAGCTCCACCGCCAGGGCTGCGACGTTGGTCTTGGCGTCGACGTGCGCGATCGTCTCGCCCGCCTTGGCGGCGGCATAGCCCTCGGCGCGCAGCTGCGCCAGCGTGCCGTTCTTGGCGCTGTTCCAGGCCGACTGGCTGAAGGGCTTGCCTTCGTCGAGCGGCCAACGCTTGCGCAGACGCTCGACCAGGTCGAGGGCGTCCTTGTCGCCGGAGTCGATGCGCGTCTTCAACTCCCCTGTAACGGTCAGCTCCCACGCGCCGATGACCGCGCGCGGCCCGGGGTCGACATTGAGCGTGATGAGGGGCGTCTCGTCGGGCGGGTCGACGCGGGTGACGGTGATGGTTGGGTTGAAGTAGCCCTCGGTCTCGAGCAGGCTGCGCGCCTGCGAGGGCGAGGCGGCGGTGAGGCGGATCAGCTCGGCATTGGTGATGCCATCGGTCTGCGGCGCATTCTGGAAGCGCGTGAGGTCGAGGTAGGTCAGCAGCAGCTGGCGCAGGTTGTCGGGCGCCTGCACTTCCACCCGGTACGACACAGTGGCCGAGGCCGCATCGGCGGCCGATGCCGGCGGGCCGGCCGGCTGCGCGGCCTGGGCCAGGGGGGTGTTTTCAGGGGGCGGCGCGGGGGGGCTGTCCGGGTTCAGGTTCGCACAGCCCCAGAGGCTTGCCATGACCAGCAGGCCCAGGCCCTGGCGGGCCACGGAACGAAAGGTCATTTGCTCAGGAGGCGCATGGCTCCTTCGAGCCCCTGCAGGGTGAGCGGGAACATGCGGTTGTTCATCAGCTGCTGGATCACCGAGATGCTCTGGCGGTAGCTCCACACGCCCTGCGGCTCGGGGTTGATCCAGGCGAACTTGGGAAAGGCGTTGGTGAGCCGCTGCAGCCACTCGGCGCCGGGCTCCTCGTTGTTGTATTCGACGCTGCCGCCAGGCTGCAGGATCTCGTAGGGGCTCATCGTGGCGTCGCCCACGAAGATGAGCTTGTAGTCCTTGTTGTACTTGCGAATGATGTCCCAGGTGGGGAACTTCTCGCTGTAGCGGCGGCGGTTGTTCTTCCACATGAAGTCGTAGACGCAGTTGTGGAAGTAATAGAACTCGAGGTGCTTGAACTCGCTCTTGGTGGCGCTGAAGAGTTCTTCGACGCGGTGGATGTGCTCGTCCATCGTGCCACCCACGTCCATCAGCAGCAGCACCTTCACCTTGTTGTGCCGCTCGGGGATCATCTTGATGTCGAGCATGCCGGCGTTCGCCGCCGTGCTGTGGATGGTGTCGTCCAGGTCGAGCTCGAGCTCGTTGCCCTCGCGCGCGAAGCGGCGCAGACGGCGCAGCGCGACCTTGATGTTGCGCGTGCCGAGCTCCAGCTGGTCGTCGTAGTCCTTGAACTGGCGCTGGTCCCAGACCTTCACTGCGCTCTTGTTGCGACTCTTGTCCTGCCCGATGCGGATGCCCTGCGGGTTGTAGCCGTAGGCACCGAAAGGCGAGGTGCCGCCGGTGCCGATCATCTTGTTGCCGCCCTCGTGGCGCTCCTTCTGTTCCTCGAAGCGCTTCTTGAGCGTCTCCATCAGCTCGTCCCAGCCCATCTTCTCGATGGCGGCCTTCTTCTCGGGGCTCAACTCGAGCTCGAGCTTCTTTCGCAGCCAGTCGAGGGGGATGTCCTGGCTGAAGTCGGCCAGCAGCTCCACGCCCTTGAAGTAGGCGGCGAAGGCGCGGTCGAACTTGTCGTACTGGGCTTCGTCTTTCACCAGCGTGGCGCGCGACAGGTGGTAGAACTTGTCCACGGTGGGGCCGGTGTCGTCGTCGATCACACCTGCCTTGATGGCTTCGAGCAGCGTCAGGTACTCGGGCACCGTGACCTTCAGCTTGGCGGCACGCAGGGTGTAGAAGAAGTCGATCAGCATGGCGGCATTCTCGGGCAATGGGGGCCGAAGGCGGGCGCAAACCCACCTTACCGGTTTGGAACGCCCAATGCTATAAGGATCGCCGCCTGCCGGCTGTCCCCGACGCTCCATGCCCACCTTCACCGCCACCGAGATCGCCTTTTTGATGGTGGCGTGCCAGCAGGCGGTGCTGGCGCTCGGCTGGGCGATCGGCGCCGTGGTGGTGCCCATCGACCGACGCTCCGCCCTGCAATGGGCGTGTTACGCCCTGTTGACGGGCAGCTCGGTGCTCATCTTCATCGCCGCCAGCCAGACCCGGAGCGAAGAGCTGCGCGCGCTGGCCAATCTCTGCGTGGCCACCGGCATCGTGCTGATGGAGCGCGGCGTGCGTCAGTTCACCGGCCGGCCGGCGCCGTGGTGGCCTTACGCGCTGCTGGTGGTCGGTGTGGCCGGGCTGTCGTGGCTCGGGCTCGATCCGGGGTACGGTGCGCTGCGGGTGGCCATCGTCTCGGGGCTGGTGGCGCTCCTCTGCGCGCTGACGGCCTGGAACATCTACGTCTACGCCCGCCGCGACCTGGGGCTTGCCTTCGGCCACCTGCTGGCCGTGCCGCTGCTGCTGGGCGCGATGGTGTTTGCCACGCGCAGTGCCCGGGCGGTGGTCTCGCCCTACACCGTGGTCGCCGAGCTGGCGGGCAACAGCTCGCTCAACATCGGCTCGGCGGTCGTCTTCCTGGTCACGGCGCTGGTGTTCCACCTCGCGCTGGTGGCGCTGGTCGGCATGCGCCTGATGGCCGAGCTGCGCCGGCTCTCCAGGACCGACGGCCTGACCGAGGTCTTCAACCGCCGCGCCATCGAAGAGCAGTTGCACGACGAAGCCCGGCGTGCGGTGCGCAGCCAGCGCCCGTTTTCCGTGCTGATGATCGATGCCGACTACTTCAAGGGCATCAACGACCGCTTCGGGCATGCCGCCGGCGATGACGCCTTGCGCCACCTGACCCGCATCATGAAAGCCCAGATGCGCGACGTCGACCGCATCGGCCGTTTCGGCGGCGAGGAGTTCGTGGCGGTGCTGCCGGGCACGGCGGCCACCGAGGCGCTCAATGCTGCCGAGCGCCTGCGCGACGCCGTGCTGCGTCGGCCGTGGGCCTGGCAGGGCGAGGTGCTGCCCCTGACCGTGAGCATTGGCGTGGCGGCGTGGCGCGGCCCCCAGGACGAGGTCCCGGCGCTGCTCAAGCGTGCCGATGCGGCCCTGTACCGCGCCAAGGCGCTGGGGCGCGACCGCTTCGAATTGGGCTCCTGAGCCCGGCTTCCCGCGAAATCAATCACGCAAAACTGGTTCGGCGCGCATGACAGCGCCGAGGGGTTTTCGCATCATCTGCGCCATGAGAGCGGCAGGCATTCGAATCATCGCGACGTTGGCGCTGGCCGCGGCCGCGAGCGCCTGGGCGGGCGGCCGGCCGGACTGCCCGGTCACGCCCTTCGGCGATGCCTCGCCGGTGCAGTTCGAAGCCGGCCTGTCGGGCCGCTGCCAGGCCGAAAGCGCGCGCTGGAAGGTCGATGCGCCACGGGCCAAGCCCACCCACATCGGCCCGAGCGTCATGAGCGCCGAGTTCACCTCGCTGAGCAGCGTGCGCATGTCGTCCTTGCTGGCGGCGTTTCGCCTCGACTGGTCGGGCCTGCGCGGCAGCGAAGCGGCGGGCAGCCCCAAGGTGGAGCGCGCCGCGTTCGCGATGGGCGGCCTGGTGCGGCTGCACGACCAACTGGCGCTGCAGACCAGCGTGGGCCTCGAGCGCACCGGCGTGCAGCGCAGCCGCGCCACCTTCAGCAGCGTGTGGCAGCCGAGCAAGCTCGGTGTGCTGTTCGCCGAATGGGCCGGCTCCGAGATCGGCACCGAAGCGCACCGCGTGGGCGGGCGCTGGTGGATCGTGCCCCGCCGGCTGTCGATCGACCTCGGCGCGCGTCGCCTGCCGGACGTGCCGGGCTGGGTCGATCAGCGCGTGGGCGTGTCGTTCAGCATGCCGCTGAACTGAGGCGGCGTCAGCGGGGCTTGTCGAGCTGGAAGCGCAGGTGCGCTTTCACCGCCGGCCACTCGCTCGCGATGATGCTGTAGACGCAGGTGTCGCGCAGGGCGCCGTTGGGCGTGAGCTGGTGGCTGCGCAGGATGCCGTCGAGCTTGGCGCCCAGGCGCTCGATCGCGCGGCGGCTCTGCTGGTTGAAGAAGTGCGTGCGGAACTCGACCGCGATGCACTGCAGCTGCTCGAAGGCGTGCGTCAGCAGCATCAGCTTGCACTCGGTGTTGAGAGGGCCGCGCTGGGCGCTCCTGGCCGTCCAGGTGGAGCCGATCTCGACACGCCGATGCGTGGCATCGATGTGCATGTAGGTGGTCATGCCGACCATGCGGCCCTCGGCGTCGCGCACGGCGAAGGGCAGCATCGAGCCCTGTTGCTGCAGGGCGAGGCGCCGCTCGATTTCCGCGCGCATCCGCTCGGGCGCCGGGATGCTCGTGTACCAGAGCTGCCACAGCTCGCCGTCCTTCACCGCCTCGATCGCCTCGGCCTCGTGGGCCAGGCTCAGGGGCTCCAGCGTCGCGTGCTGGCCTTTCAGCGTGACCGGCGCAGCGAAGGCCATCAGCGGTTGTGGCGCTGCATGAACACGAGCTTCTCGAACAGCGACACGTCCTGTTCGTTCTTGAGCAGCGCGCCCACCAGCGGCGGCACCGAGACCTTCTCGTCCTTGCTCTGCAGCACTTCGAGCGGGATGTCCTCGGCCACCAGGAGCTTCAGCCAGTCGAGCAGCTCCGAGGTGCTCGGCTTCTTCTTCAGGCCGGGCAGGTTGCGCACGTCGTAGAAGTTCTTGAGCGCGGCGGCCAGCAGTTCCTTGCGCAGCTTGGGAAAGTGCACTTCCACGATCTTTTCCATCGTGGCGGCGTCGGGGAACTTGATGTAGTGGAAGAAGCAGCGGCGCAGGAAGGCGTCTGGCAGCTCCTTCTCGTTGTTGGAGGTGATGAACACCAGCGGGCGGTGCCGGGCCTTGATGAGCTCGCGCGTCTCGTAGACGTAGAACTCCATGCGGTCGATCTCGCGCAGCAGGTCGTTCGGGAATTCGATGTCGGCCTTGTCGATTTCGTCGATCAGCAGCACGACCGGCTGGTCGGCGGTGAAGGCCTGCCAGAGCACGCCCTTCACGATGTAGTTCTGGATGTCCTTGACCTTCTCGTCACCCAGCTGCGAATCGCGCAGGCGGCTCACCGCGTCGTACTCGTACAGGCCCTGCTGCGCCTTCGTGGTGCTCTTGATGTGCCACTGCAGCAGCGGCATGTTCAGCGCCTGCGCCACTTCCTCGGCCAGCATCGTCTTGCCGGTGCCGGGCTCGCCCTTGATCAGAAGAGGCCGCTTCAGCGTGGCTGCCGCGTTGACGGCCAGCATCAGGTCGTCGGTGGCGACGTAGTTCTCGGAACCTTGGAATTTCATGGGGCGCGGCCGGTAGAAAGGGGTGTCGGGCCAGTATATAAGCCGCTCCCAGGGCACCGCTGTCCGCCACATGACACCGCCCGGCCCCGTCTTTTCGGCTCGGGAAGGCCCTCCGGGCGTCCCTATAATCCGCGGTCACCTTGAAGCCCCCAAGCCCCGCAGAACCATGAAGAAACTGCTTTCCTCGTTCATTGCCCTGGCCGCTTTCGCCTCCGCCGGTGTTCAGGCGCAAGACGTCAAGGCCAGCCCCGAAGCGGGGCAGAAGAAGGCTGCCATGTGCATTGGCTGCCACAACATCCCTGGCTACCAGGCCAGCTTCCCCGAGATCCACAAGGTGCCGATGATCTCGGGCCAGGGCGGCAAGTACATCGCCGCCGCGCTCAACGCCTACAAGAAGGGCGAGCGCAAGCACCCGACCATGCGCTCCATCGCCGGCAGCCTGACCGACCAGGACATCGCCGACCTGTCTGCCTTCTACGAGCAGCAGGGCAAGACCGCACCGGTCGCCGCCCAGACCCAGGCCGTGCCGCAGCCCAGCCCCGAAGTCGCCAAGCTGCTGACCCAGGGCAACTGCAACAGCTGCCACGGCGCCAACTACAGCACTCCCATCGACGGCAGCTACCCCAAGATCGCCGGCCAGCACGCCGACTACCTGCTGGTGGCCCTGAAGGCCTACAAGATGTCCAACAACCCCAACGTGGGCCGCTCCAACGCCATCATGGCCGGCATGGCCCAGCCGTTCACCGCGGCGCAGCTGAAGCAGATCGCCAACTACCTGGCTTCGCTGCCGACCGACCTGCACACGGTGCCGCAGTCGCGCTTTCGCTGAACCGGGCCTGGCCCGGGGCTGAACCGGGCTTGTGTCACGCAAAACGCCGCTGGTTTCCAGCGGCGTTTTTCATTGGGTTGTCTTTCGCACAGGGCCCGTCAAGTTTTGCCGGCGGTCGCCGATAGCAACGGACAGCCGGACTGCTCGCCGCCCCATGCTGAAGAAAATTCCAATCCAACAGCTCCGCCTCGGCATGCACCTCCACGCCCTGGAGGGATCGTGGCTGGACCATCCGTTCTGGAAGACCAAGTTCGTCCTGCGCGACCAGAGCGATCTCGACAAGCTCGTGGCGTCTGGCGTGCAAGCCTGCTGGATCGACAGCAGCAAGGGCCTGGACGTCGGCCTGGCGCCCGTGCCGGCGAAGGCGGCACCTGCTTCGGCGCCCGCGGCCACGCTCTCCGCCCCGCCGACGCTCACCCAGGCGACCAGCCTGTCGCAGGAAGTGAAGCGCGCCGCGGTGCTCGTGGCCAAGTCCAAGCAGGCGGTGAAGGCGTTGTTCAACGACGCCCGGCTGGGCAACGCGGTCGATGCCGAGCGCTGCCTGCCGCTGGTCGACGAGATTGCCGGCTCCGTCTACCGCAACCCGAGCGCCATGATCAGCCTGGCCCGGCTCAAGACCCACGACGACTACTCCTACATGCACTCGGTGGCGGTGTGCGCGCTGATGGTGTCGCTCTCGCGCCAGCTCGGCCTGGACGACACCGCCACGCGTGACGCCGGCCTCGCCGGCCTGTTGCACGACATGGGCAAGGCCGTGATGCCCACCGAGGTGCTCAACAAGCCCGGCAAGCTGACCGACGACGAGTTCAAGGTGATGAAGTCGCACCCGCTGCGCGGCTACGAGATGCTGCGCGAAGGCGGCACCGCCACCGAAGGCGCGCTCGACGTCTGCCTGCACCACCACGAGAAGGTGGACGGCAGCGGCTACCCGCACGGCCTGCGCGGCGACCAGATCTCGATGCTCGCCAAGATGGGCGCGGTGTGCGACGTGTACGACGCCATCACCTCCAACCGGCCCTACAAGAACGGTTGGGACCCGGCCGAGTCGATCCGCAAGATGGCAGAGTGGCGCGGCGGGCATTTCGACGACGTGGTGTTCCAGGCCTTCGTGAAGAGCCTGGGCATCTATCCCGTGGGCTCGCTGGTGCGCATGCAGTCGGGCCGGCTCGCGGTGGTGTGCGAGCAGAACCTGGAGTCGCTGGTGTCGCCCAAGGTCAAGGTCTTCTTCTCCACCCGTTCGCAGCTGCACATCACGCCCGAGCTGCTCGACCTGTCCAGCCCGTCCTGCAGCGACCGCATCGCGGCACGCGAATCCAATGCGCAGTGGAAGTTCACCCACCTCGAGGCGCTCTGGGCCGACCCCGAGAGCCTGAAGTTGCACGGCGTGACGGCCTGACCCTTCTCGAGCGCCAGGCCACCAAAGGCTCCTAAACTCGCCGCTTCCTCAGAGCCTGGGAGCGCGCGAATGAAACGCAGCCTGTCGTTTTTTGCTTCGTCCTTTTGTCTCGTGGTGGCCGCCACGTCCACCTCCGCACAGACCCTGCGCTGGGCATCACAAGGTGATGCGCAGACCATGGATCCTTATTCGCAAAACGAGCTTCTCACCAATGCGATGAACGGCCAGGTCTACGAGACGCTGGTCAACCGCGACAAGAAGATGGCGCTCGAGCCGGTGCTCGCCACCGAGTGGACGCAGGTGAGCCCGCTGCAATGGCGCTTCAAGCTGCGCCCGAACGTCAAGTTCCACGACGGCACGCCCTTCACCGCCGACGACGTGGTGTTCTCGGTGCAGCGCGCGGCCGAGGCTACGTCCGACATCGGCGTGTACGCCAATGCGGTCGGCAAGCCGAGGAAGGTCGACAACCTCACCGTCGAGTTCAACCTCGCCGCGGTCAACCCGATCTTCCTGCAGCACATCAGCCTGCTGCCGATCATGAGCAAGGTGTGGGCCGAGAAGAACAAGGCCACCAAGCCGATCGACTTCAAGAACAAGGAAGAGGGCTACGCCTCGTTCAACGCCAACGGCACCGGCCCCTTCATCCTCGTCTCGCGCCAGCCCGACGTGAAGACCGTCTACAAGCGCAACACCGCCTGGTGGGGCAAGTTCGACGGCAATGTGCAGGAGGTGGTCTACACCCCGATCAAGAGCGACGCCACGCGCGTGGCCGCGCTCGTCTCCGGCGAGATCGACCTCGTGCTCGACCCGGCACCGCAAGACCTGCCGCGCCTGCGCAACACGCCCGACGTGAAGGTGCTCGACGGCCCCGAGAACCGCATCGTCTTCATCGGCATGGACCAGCACCGCGACGAGCTGCTCTACAGCAGCGTGAAGGGCAAGAACCCCTTCAAGGACCAGCGTGTGCGCACCGCGCTCTACCAGGCGATCGACATCGAGACCATCAAGACCAAGCTGATGCGCGGGCAGTCGGCACCCACCGGCGCGATCACGCCGTCGCCGCTGGGCACCTACAACGACCCGGCGCTGGAGAAGCGCCTGCCCTACGACCTGGACGGCGCCAAGAAGCTGATGGCCGACGCCGGCTACCCGCAGGGCTTCGAGGTCACGCTCGACTGCCCCAACAACCGCTACATCAACGACGAAGAGATCTGCCAGACCCTGGCCTCGATGTGGGCGCGCCTCAACGTGAAGGTGCGCGTCAACGCGATGCCGCGCTCGACCTACTTCCCCAAGATCCAGAAGCTCGACACCTCGATGTACATGCTGGGCTGGGGCGGTGCCATCACCGATGCCGAGACCACCTTCACGCCGGTGCTGCGCGCGCGTGGTGAAGCGGGCGTGGGCTCGTGGAACTTCAGCAACGCCAAGGACGCCAGGTTCGAGGAGCTGGCCGCGGCCTCCAGCAAGGAGCCCGACCCGAAGAAGCGCGAACAGCTGGTGAAGGCCGCGCTGGCCCGCCACAACGAGCTCGTGCTCAGCATCCCGCTGCACCGCCAGGTGATCCCTTGGGCGATGCGCGGCAAGGTCGACGCGGTGCACCGCCCGGACAACTGGCTGGAGTGGCGCTGGGTCACGGTGAAGTGACCGGTTTCGCGCTCATCACCGATCCCGTCTTCTACGCGGTCGCGATTCCCGCGGTGTTGCTCACGGGGCTGGCGAAGAGCGGTTTCCTGAGCGGCTTTGGTGCGCTGGCGGTGCCGCTCATGGCACTGGCCGTGCCGGTGCCGCAGGCGGCAGCGATCATGCTGCCCTTGCTGCTGGTGATGGATGCCGTCGGCCTGCAGCAGCTCTGGCGCCAGCGGGACAACGCGCTGCTGCGCCTGCTGCTGCCCGCCGGGCTGATCGGCGTGGGGGTGGGCACGCTGCTGTTCGGTGTGCTGTCCAGCAAGACGGTGTCGGCCGTCGTGGGCGCCTTGACGTTGCTCTTCCTCGCGCAGCGGCTCTTCTTTCCGCCCCGGCGCGAGGGCGTGGCGCCCTCCAGGCCGCTGGGCTTTGCGCTTGGCATCGCTTCCGGGTTCACGAGTTTCGTGTCACATGCCGGAGGCCCGCCGATCAGCGCCTACGTGCTGCCGCTGCGCATGCCGCCCTTGACCATGACCGCGACCACGGCGGTCTTCTTTGCGGTGGTGAATTCTTCGAAGTGCATCCCTTACGCCTGGCTGGGCCTGATCGATGCACGCAACCTGGCGACCTCGCTGGTGCTGATACCGCTCGCGCCCGTCGGGGTGTGGCTCGGTGTGCGGCTCACCCGGCGCATCGACCCGACCTGGTTCTATCGGCTGGCCTACACCGGCATGTTTCTCGCCGGTGTGAAGCTGCTGTACGACGGGTTGAGCTGACATGAACGCCATGCCGTCGTTGACGCGACGCAGGCTCTGCCAAGCCCTGGCAAGCGCCGGCGTGCTGACGATGGCGCCCGGCCAAGCCGAGGTGCCGCGCGAACTGCTGGTGGCCAATGTCACTGGCCTCTACACGGTGAAGGTGGCCCGCATCGAAACTCCGCGCAGCGCCGCCGAGGTGTCGGGCCTCTTGCGGGCCTGGCCCGGGCAGGTGTCGATCGGCGGCGGGCGCTACAGCATGGGCGGGCAGGTCGCCATCGCCGACGGCCTGCACCTCGACATGCGCGAGATGAAGGCGCTCGTCTGGCTCAAGGCCGACGAGCGCCGTGTGCGCGTGCAGGCCGGCATGCGCTGGCGCGACCTGCAGGACGTGATCGACCCGCTGGGGCTCGCCGTCAAGACCATGCAGAGCTACGCCAACTTCACCGTCGGCGGGGCGGTGTCGGTCAATGCGCACGGCCGCTACGTCGGCAATGGCGGTGTCGGCCATTCGGTGCGGGCGTTGCAGCTCGTGCTGGCCGATGGCGCCATCGTCGAGGCCAGCCGCGAGCAGCGGGCCGAGCTCTTCCGCGCCGCCATTGGCGGTTATGGCGCGGTGGGGGCGATCACCGAAGTCGAGCTCGACCTCGTGCCCAACGTGCGCATGAAGCGCATCGTGCAGAAGGTGCCGCTCGAGGCGTACGCCGAGTTTTTCCAGCATGCGGTGGCCGGCGATGCGCGCAACGTGATGCACAACGCCGACCTGCTGCCGCCGCACTTCGACCTGCCGGTGGCCATCACCTGGCGCGAGAGCGACGAGCCCCTCACCGAGCCCGCACGCCTGGTGCCGCGCGGCCAGCGGTATGCGCTGGAGCAGAACGTGGTGTGGGCCCTGACCGAGCTGCCGGGTGGCGCGAAGGTGCGCAGATCGATCCTGCACCCGCTGCTCACCGCCGACCCCGCGGTGAAGTGGCGCAATCACGAGGCCAGCCTCGACGTGGCCGAGCTCGAGCCGCGCACGCGCAGCCTCTCGACCTATGTGCTGCAGGAGTACTTCATCCCCGTGCGCCATTTCGTGCCCTCTGCTCGCGGCATGGCGCAGGTGCTGCGCAAGCACGACGTGATGGCGCTCAACATCTCGGTGCGGCACTCGCCGGCCGATGCGCTGTCGCTGCTGCCGTGGGCGAAGGAGGAGGTGTTCTCCTTCGTGCTCTATTACAAGCAGCGCGTGCATGCCTCGGCGCAAGACGCGGTCGGCCGCTGGACGCGCGAGCTGATCGAGTTAGCTCTCGCCCATGAGGGCCGTCACTACCTGCCCTACCAGTTGCACGCGACGCAGGCACAGTTCGACCTTGCCTACCCCGAGGCCGAACGACTGCGAGCGCTCAAGCGCCGTGTGGACCCGGCCGGCAAGCTCACCAACGCCATGTGGGCGCGCTACCTCTAGCCCCTCCGGAGACCTCGATGCCCTCTGCCGACACCCTCGAACGCTTCATTGCCCGCGTCGAAGCCAACGCGCATGTCGAAGCGGTGGAAGAGTTCTACGCCGCCGACTCGACGATGCAGGAGAACCAGAACCCGCCACGCATCGGCCGCGACAAGCATGCCGAGAACGAGCGCAAGGTGATGGCGCGCGCCAGGTCGGTCAGCTCCACCTGCGTGCGGCCGGTGTTCGTGAACGGCGACCATGTGGTGATCCGCTGGATCTTCCACTTTGAGTGGCAGGACGGCAGCCACACCCACATGGAAGAGCTGGCCTACCAGCGCTGGGAGGGCGAGCGCATCGCCGAGGAGACCTTTTTCTACGACCCGGCCCAGCGCGTGCCGAAGAAGCCCTGAACGCCGTTCAGCGGGTTGCGCGCCGCCGCACGCAGTCGATGTAGGCGTGCCCATCGGGCGGCCGCCCGCTGCGCTGCGACTCCCACATCATCTGGCCCAGGCACTCCATCACCTCGTGCTGCGCCTCGTGCGCCGAGCCGCGCTTGGCGGCCAGCAGCTCGTAGGCCTGCTTGATGCCGTGCGGCTGGTCGATGCTGACCTGCTCGCTGATCGAGAGGTGCATCGACAGGTGCAGGAACGGGTTGGTGCGGCCGGCCTCCACGTCGTAGACGGCGGCCAGCGCCGCCTCCAGGTCGTCGAGCTCGGCGTGGTACTCCGGGTGCTCGCCGATCCAGTCGGCGGCCACGGTTTCCATCGGGGTCAGCGGCAGGCCGTCGCGGCGCTTGCGGTGGGCATCGCAGAAGAAGCGGCGAACGTCGTGTTGTGAGGGCGCAAACATGGCCGGATTGTCACGTTTCGAGGGGCGCCTCAATATAGAACGGGCGTGCACTTTCTGGGAAAATGCCGACATTCCCCTCTCGCCATCTTCAGAAACTCCAGGACTCCTGACCATGCCCACCCGCCAATTCCTCATGACCGCCGAGAACATCATGGGCGCCGGCTGCCTGCCCGACGCCATGAGCCTCGTGCAGTCGCGCGGCTACCAGCACGCGCTGATCGTGACCGACGCACCGCTTACCGCCCTTGGCGTGACTGAGAAAGTGGCCTCGCTGCTGCGTGAGCGCGGCGTGGCGGTGACGGTGTTCGACGGTGTGCAGCCCAACCCGACGGTGTCGAACGTGAACGCCGGCCTGGCCTCGCAGCAGCAGGCGGGCGCCGACTGCATCATCTCGCTCGGCGGCGGCTCGCCGCACGACTGCGCCAAGGTGATCGCAGTGCTCGCCACCAACGGCGGCGAGGTGATGGACTACCGCGGTGCCGACAAGGTGAAGAAGGCGCCGCTGCCGCTGATCGCGATCAACACCACCGCCGGCACGGCCAGCGAGATCACGCGCTTTGCGGTCATCACCGAAGAGACGAAGCATCTGAAGATGAACATCGTCGACCGCCAGTTGGCCCCGCTCATCTCGGTCAACGATCCCGAGCTGATGCGCGGCATGCCGGCCTCGCTGACCGCCGCCACTGGCATGGACGCGCTGACGCATGCCGTCGAAGCGTATGTCTCCAAGCTGGCGACGCCGGTGACCGACGCCTGCGCGCTGCACGCCATCAAGCTGATCGGCCAGTACCTCCCGCGCGCCGTGGCGAACGGCAAGGAGGACATCGAGGCCCGCGAGAACATGACCGCCGCGCAGTTCCTCGCCGGCATGGCGTTCAACAACGCCTTCCTCGGCTATGTGCACGCGATGGCGCACCAGCTGGGCGGGCAATACAACCTGCCGCACGGGGTTTGCAACGCGCTGCTGCTGCCGCACGTGGAGGCGGCCAACGTGAGCGCCTGTGCGCCGCGCCTGGCCGAGGTGGCCCGTGCGCTGGGCGTGAATACCATCGACCTCGGCAACGAAGCCGCGGCCCACGCGGCCGTGAAGGCGATGCACGACCTGGCGCGTGCGGTCGGCATCCCGGCCAAGCTGTCGGAGCTCGGTGTGAAGCGCGAAGACTTCCCCATGATGGCCGTCAACGCGATGAAGGACGGCTCGGGTGCGACCAACCCACGCAAGCTGACGCAGCCCGACATCGAAGCGATCTTTGAAGCTGCGTACTGAGCCTATGCACGCAACGGACGCGTGCTCCGTTGCGCAAAGTAGAACCACTCGTTGCCCGGGAGGGCCGCGGGGTTCGGAAACACGATGAAGCCGTCGGCCGGCGCGCGCACCTCGGTGCCGTCGGCCCGCGTGCCGATCAGCTCGCCGGCCTGGAGCGGGTCGTAGCTTGCCCAGGCCCTGGCAAAACGGTCGCCCGGGTCGTGCAGGTCGGTCACCTCGGCAAGGCGCAGGAACTCGATGTCGGTGCGTGCGGGCGGTGGCGCCTCGTCCACCAGGCCCAGCTGCGCGAGCGTGGCGCGGATCGCGCGGTAACCCACCTCGGGCGCCTTCGGGTCCTGGTGCTGGCCGCATTCGAGCGTGATCGCGTAGCCGCCCTGGCTGCGGGTGTATTCGGTGGTGCCCACGCCGTAGCTCGGGTCGGTGCTGAGCATCTGCGCGCGCTGGTTCGGGGCACTGCGTTGCAGCCGGTTCTTCACGCCGGCGGCGTAGGTGTCGAGCCAGCCTTCGACGATGCGGCGCGGGCCGAGTCGCAGCGCGAGCGCCTCTTCTTCGGCCGCGTGTGAAAACGGTTCGAGCGTGCCCGTGTTGTCGGCCGGGCCGATCATCGCGAAGGGCTCGCCGCCGGTGTGGAAGGAATGCAGGTCCAGCAGCACGTCGTGCTCCGCGAGCAGCGGGCACAGCGCGTTGGCAATGCGGTCTTCATAGTCCTGCGGCTCGGCCGTGGGCCGCAGGTTGCGGTTGAGGTTGCGGTCGCCGGCACGCTGGCCTTTCGAATACGCCAGCGGGTTGGTGACCGGCACGAAGGTCACGCTGCCGCGCACGAGCTTGATCGGGCCGCTGTCGAGCTCGGGGAGGATGCGCTCGATGGCGCGCGTGCCGCAGGTCTCGTTGCCATGCACGGCGCCAAGCACGATCAGGCGCTTGCCGGGTTGAAGGGCGCGATAGCTGTGTGTGCGCAGGTACGTCTGGTTCATGGGGTGATTCCTTCGCCGGGCGTCGACGACCCGTCGGGGCTCCAGCTTCCGGTGCGCAGCTTGCGCGATCGCGCTTCCTCGCGCTCCTTGGCCCAGAGCTGCTCCAATTGTTGGCGGCCTTGCTTGGCCACGGCGATGAGCTGGTCTTCGTCTTCCCGGTGCAGGCGCATCTCTTCGAGCAGCTCGATGCTGTGCTTGCGGAAGCGCAGCGCCAGGTTGCGTGCCTGGTGCGGATGCCATCCGAGGAGCTCGAGTACTGACCGGCCGCTCATCAGCGCCGAGTCGAGCGTCTCTCTTTCGATGAGCGTCACACCGCGCTCGCGCAGCCCGTAGTAGTGGGTCACGTTGCGGGCGCGGGCGACGATGTGCAGGTGCGGGAAGTGCTCCTTCGCCATGTCGACCACCTTGAGGCTTTGCTCCACGTCGTCGATGGCCACCACCAGCACATGGGCCTTGTCGGCGCCGGCCGTGCGCATCAGGTCGAGGCGGGTCGCGTCGCCGTAGAAGGCGGGCCAGCCGAAGCGGCGCACGCCTTCCACCTGCTCGGCGTCGTGGTCGAGCACCGTGGCCGAGATGCCGTTGGCAAAGATCAGGCGGCCGACGATCTGCCCGTAGCGGCCGAAGCCCGCGATGATCACCGGCGCATGCTGCATCTCGTGGATCTCATCGAGCTTCACGGCCTTGTGCTTGGCCAGGCGCGGCGTGAGCCACTTGTCGGTGGCGACCAGGGCCAGCGGCGTCAGCAGCATCGAGATGGCGACCGAGGCCACCAGCAGCGAGGAGGTCGGCGCGTCGATCACCCCTGCCACCGCCGCGGTCTGGAAGACGACGAAGCCCACCTCACCGCCCTGCGCCAGCAGGATCACGAAGGGCGCGCGCTCCGCGAGCGGGATCGGGATGGCCTTGGCCATGCCCACCAGCACCAGTGTCTTGATGACGAGGAAACCCACCACGATGCCGGCCACCAGCAGCGGCTGCTTGAGCACGACTGAAAAGTCGATGGTCATGCCGATCGCGATGAAGAAGAGGCCCAGCAGCAGGCCCTTGAAGGGCTCGATGTCGGTCTCGAGCTCGCGTCGGTATTCGCTCTCGGCGAGCAGCACGCCGGCGAGAAACGCCCCGAGCGCCATCGACAACCCGACCGAGTGCATCAGCGCCGCCGTGGCCACGACGACCAGCAGCGAGGCGGCGGTGAAGATCTCGGGGGCGTCGCTTCCGGCGATCCAGCGCAGCGCCGGGCGCAGCAGCAGGCGGCCACCGAAGATGATCGCGGCCACCACCCCGATGGCCTTGGCCGCGCCCAGCCAGCCGCTGCCCTCGGCATGGCCGCTCACCGCGAGCAGCGGGATCAGCGCCAGGATCGGGATCGCCGCCACGTCCTGCAGCAGCATGGTGCTGAGCATGCTCTGCCCGGAAGTGGTGGGCAGCAGGTTGCGTTCGTTGGCCACGCCGAGCCCGGTGGCGGTGGACGAGTCGGCCAGACCCAGCGAGGCGACGAGCGCGATGCGCCAGTCGACGCCGAACGCAACCGCGACGGCCGTCATCAGGGCCGCCGAGCCGAAGAGCTGCACGCTGCCCCAGCCGAAGATGGGCTTGCGCAGGGCCCACAGCCGGCGCGGCTCGAGCTCCAGGCCCACGATGAAGAGCATCAGCACCACGCCAAACTCCGCGAAGTGCAGGATGTCCTGCGCGTCGGTCACGAGCCGCAAGCCCCAGGGGCCGATGGCGATGCCAGCGACCAGGTAGCCGATGATGGAACCGAGCCCGAGCTTCTTGGACAAGGGCACGGCCAGAACGGCCGCAGCGAGGTAGATCAGGCTGCCGGTGAGCCAACCGCCGTGTTCCATCAGGCGGCCTCCACCGGCAGGGGCGCCACGGCCGGCGGGCGCGCGGAGGGCGGCACCTCGCAGGCGAGGCACTGTTCCAGGCCTTCCAGCTCGGCCCAGTTGGGGTAGCTGGCCAGGCGCTCGACCAGCGTGTCGGCCTGCGATTCCAGCTCTTCAGGGCGCGTGCGGTGCGCGCCGTGCAGCACCATCGGCGGCAGGAAACGCATGCCGCACAACGTGGCTGTCTGCTCGTAAGGGGGCAGG
Organism: Piscinibacter sp. HJYY11; assembly: GCF_016735515.1. Taxonomy (NCBI): domain Bacteria; kingdom Pseudomonadati; phylum Pseudomonadota; class Betaproteobacteria; order Burkholderiales; family Sphaerotilaceae; genus Piscinibacter; species Piscinibacter sp. HJYY11. The sequence goes on from NZ_JAERQZ010000001.1 coordinate 4,725,471, forward strand.
AAGGCGTCGAAGTGGTAGCGGTTGTAGCCGGTCGGGCGGTAGGAGTCTTCGGGCCCGCCGGTGCTCGTGACGAGCCAGAGGTCCTTGCCCTGCAGCGCCGTGCCGCCCGGGCCGTAGGCCCAGCCATAGGTCAGCACCTCGTCGACCCACAGCTTCATCAGCGGGGGCATGTGGTACCAGTGGATGGGGTGCAGCCACACCACCAACCGGGCCGAGGCGAGCGCGGCCTGCTCGGCGGCCACGTCGATCAGGTAGTCGGGGTAGAGCGCATAGAGGTCGCGCACCAGGGCGCGCTGCGCGTTGCCGGCGGCTTCGTGCAGGCGCCGGTTCACGCGTGACTGCTCCATCTGCGGATGGGCGCTGATCACCAGGATGTCTGTCGCATCGGCCATGAAATGGTGGGTAAGTCTTGAGTGGGGGCCAGAAGAGTGCCCGTTAACATAACCGCAAACAGCGTCTGCGGTGCGGGGCTGCACGTTCCGCGCCACCATCGAGGCACACCAAGGGGATACAAGCATGCCGGTGATCGTGGTCGCCAATCCGAAGGGTGGTGTGGGCAAGAGCACCTTGTCCACCAACATCGCAGGGCTGCTCGCCCACCAGGGGCATGCGGTGATGCTCGGCGACGTGGACCGGCAGCAGTCGGCCCGCACCTGGCTCAAGCTCAGGCCCGAGGGTTTGCCCCCCATCACCGGATGGGACGTGGGCCAGGACGACATCGTGCGCCCGCCCAAGGGCACGACCCACGTGGTGCTTGACACGCCCGCCGGGCTGCACGGCAAGCGGCTCGAGCAGGTGCTGAAGATCGCCGACAAGATCATCGTGCCGCTGCAGCCCAGCATCTTCGACATCCACGCCACGCACGACTTCATCCGCGAGCTGCTCAAGAGCCGCCGCAGCGACAAGGTCGAGGTCGGCGTGGTCGGCATGCGCATCCGCGAGGGCACCATCTCGGCCGACCAGCTGAAGAGCTTTCTTGGCACCTTGGAGACGCCCGTCATCACCTTCCTTCGTGACACTCAGAACTACGTTCACCTGGCCGCGCGTGGGCTCACTTTGTGGGACGTGGCACCGAGCCGGGTCGAGCGTGACCTCCCGCAATGGCAACCCCTCATCACCTGGATCAATGCATGAGAACGTTCGAGAAGATCTCTGACCTGCAACCCCTCGTTGGCCAGGAGCTGGGCGTGAGCGAGTGGATGACGATCACGCAGGAGCAGATCAACAAGTTCGCCGAGGCAACCGGCGACCACCAGTGGATCCACATCGACCCGGAGCGCGCCAAGGCCGGCCCCTTCGGCACGACGATCGCGCACGGCTTCCTCACGCTGAGCCTCTTGCCCGAGATGACGGCCAAGGCCTTCCGCGTCACCGAGACGCGCATGGGCGTGAACTACGGCCTGAACAAGGTGCGCTTTCCATCGCCCGTGCCGGCTGGCAGCAAGGTGCGTGGTCGCTTCAAGCTGATCGAGTACATCCCGCTCGAAGGCGGCGCCCAGATGACGGTCGAGTGCACGATGGAACGCGAAGGCTCCGACAAGCCCGTCTGCGTGGCCGAATCGCTGGCGCGTCGATATGCCTGACCTGTCGGCCTGACACCAGCCGTCCCAGTTTTCCCCAATCGGAGGGGGTGGGTGCTCCACCGGGCTCGCATACGATGCCGGCTGCAAAAACCTCCGGGGAGTACAACAATGAAGGTGCTGCTGGTCGATGACCATCCGCTGATCCTGTCGGCGCTGCAGACGGTCATCAAGGGCCTGGGCGACCATGTCAACGTGGTTGGCGCAGGCAGCGGCCGGGCCGCACGGGAAGCCTTGCAGAAGGAAGACGATTTCGACCTCGTGCTGCTCGACCTGCAGCTGGGCGACGAAAACGGCTTCGACCTGCTGACCGAGTTCCGCGCCGGCTACCCGGCGTTGCCGGTGGTGGTGGTGTCGGCCTCCGACCGTGCGAGCGATGTCATCCGCTCGATCGACCTCGGCGCCATGGGCTTCGTGCCCAAGCGCGCGACCAACGAGACGCTCTTCGAAGCGCTGCACATGGTGATGTCGGGCGGCATCTACGTGCCGCCGATGAGCATCGGCAGCGATGCCACCCCGCCGGTGAACGGCGGCCGGCGCCGCACCGACAGCATGATCACCGCGCCCGGCCCGCTGCACGTCGTCAACCAGGAAGCCAACGGCGGGAGCTTCCAGCGCCAGCCAAGCCTCGCATCGCTCGGGCTCACGCCGCGCCAGACCGACGTGCTCGCCCTCCTGCTCAAGGGCAACCCCAACAAGCTGATCGCGCGCGAGCTGGGCCTGTCGGTCGAGACCGTCAAGGACCACGTGGCCGCCGTACTGCGCGCCCTGAACGTGAGCTCGCGCACCCAGGCCGTGCTGGCCGTGAGCCAGATGACACAGCAGTACGGTGACTTCTCGGCCTGGCGCAACGGAAACGCCAGCTGAGATGAACATCACCCAGAGTCCGGAAAAGTCCGCGCCTCTGGGTGAGGTGCAGGCCGGGGGCAACGGCTTCGACCCGGCCACCCGCGCCATGCTCGACGACCAGGCCTCGGCCGAGCGCGTGAGCGACATCTACGCCTACCTGCCCATCACCACCGTGGCGATGGTCGTGGGGGTGGTCGTCACCGTGGCGCAGTACTGGACGCTCGTGCCCAGGGCGGGCATGGTGGCGTGGCTCATCGCCCTGGGCCTCCTGGGCGTGGCGCGTTCGCTCATGTACCGGGGCTTCAAGAAGCGCCGCAGCAACGACCGCGAATCCCTGCTGCGCTGGTACCAGGCCTGGCGTGCCACCACGCTCGTGGCCGGTTGCCTGTGGGGCCTGGCAGCGTGGTTCTTCTTTCCCTATGGCGGGGCGGCCGAGCAGCTCACCCTCATCCTCACGATCTACAGCTACTGCATGGCCGGGATGCAGATCCTCTCGCCGCAGCACAACACCTTCTACGAGTTCTGCGCGCTGTGCCTGACGCCGCTCGTGGTGCGCGTGGCGCTGCCCGGCGATACCGCCAACCTGATGCTCGCGGGCTACCTGCTCGTGATCTTCGGCATCACGATCATGCTGGCGCGCCTTTACCGCAAGAACAACGAAGGCTTGGTGCAGATTAAGGTGCGCCTCGACCAGCTCACGCTGCAGCTGCGCGCCGAGAAGGCCGCGGCCGAGGCCGCGAGGCAGGAGGCCGAGGTGGCCAATCGCGCGAAGACCCAGTTCTTTGCGGCGGCGAGCCACGACCTGCGCCAGCCGCTGCACGCCATGGGCCTGTTTGCCGAAGCGCTGCGCCAGCGAAGCCACGACGAGGAGGTCACGCAGCTGGTGGCGAGCATCAACGGGTCGGTCGATGCGCTGGAAGGCCTCTTCTCCGAGCTGCTCGACATCACGCGCATCGACACCGGCGGTGTCGACGTGACGCCCGAGCATTTCAACGTGGGCGACATCTTCCGCAAGCTGCGCCTGCACTTCGAGCCGGTCGCCTTCGAGAAGGGGCTCGCGCTGCGCTTCCGCGGCGCGCAACACAACCTGTACGCCGACCCGGTGCTGGTGGAGCGCATCCTGCGCAACCTCGTCTCCAACGCCATCCGCTACACCAACGACGGCACGGTGCTCGTGAGCTGCAGACGCCGCAACGGCCGCATGCTGCTGCAGGTGTGGGACACGGGTGTGGGCATCCGCGAGCGCGAGCAGGAGCACATCTTCGAAGAGTTCTACCAGGTGCCCTACAGCGAGTCGCTCACGCCACAGCAGCGCAAGGGCCTGGGCCTGGGCCTCGCGATCGTGAAGCGCCTGGCCGGGCTGATGCAGGCGCCGCTGCGGCTGCGCTCGCAGCCGGGGCGTGGCTCGGTGTTCTCGCTCGAGTTCCCGCCGGGCAAGGCGCCGCGTGTGCGGGAGCCGAGCGACGTGCGCGGCAAGCTGCCCATCGGCCTGACGCTCGATCGCCGCTTCATCGTGGTGGTGGAAGACGAGCCCGCGGTGCGTGGCGGTCTGGAGGTCCTGCTGCGCGGCTGGGGCGCGCGGGTGCTGTCGTTCGAGACGGCCCAGGAGGCGCGTGCCTGGGCGCAGCACGCCGACCTCGCCAACGAACTGCCCGACCTGCTGATCGTCGACTACCGCCTGGAACAGGGGCACACCGGGATCGAAGTCATCCAGGCCATGCGCTCCCGCTTCGGCCAGGGCGTACCGGCCATCATGGTCACTGGCTCCACCATGACACAGCACGACAGCGAAGCCGCCGAGCACGACTTCCACCTGCTCATCAAGCCGGTCGTGCCCAACAAGCTGAGGGCGATGATCGGCTTCAAGCTGGGCGTGCGTTCAGGGTCCGCCTGACGGCGCAGCCTCGGCCCAGCAGAACGCCGACTTCAGAACTCCAGGTTGTCGATCAGGCGCGTGGTGCCGAGGCGTGCTGCGCCCAGCACGACGAGAGGGCCGTGCGCATCGGCGGCCGTGGGCGGCAGCAGATCGCTGCGGCGCCTGACGGTGAGGTAGTCGGGCTGCCAGCCGCGGGAGGCGAGACGAGCGCTCGCATCGGCTTCGAGGTGAGCCAGGGCGCCGGGTTGGGCGCGATAGGCATCGGCCAATTGCTTCAGCGCCTGCGACAACGCCAGCGCTTCACTCAGCTCCGGCGCGCTCAGGTACCCGTTGCGCGACGAGAGCGCGAGGCCTTGGTCGGAGCGGCGCGTCTCGCCGCCTTCGATGGTGATGGGCAGTGCGAACTGCTCGACCATGCGGCGGATCACCATCAGCTGCTGGTAGTCCTTCTTGCCGAAGACGGCGACCCTGGGTTGAACGATGGTGAAGAGCTTCATCACCACGGTCGCCACGCCGACGAAGAAGCCGGGGCGAAAGTGGCCTTCGAGGATGTCCGCGAGCGCCGGGTCGGGGTGCACCTTGAAGGTCTGCGGCTGCGGGTACATCTCGCGCTCGTCGGGGGCGAAGACGAGGTCGCAACCGGCGCCCTTGAGCAGCTCGGCGTCGCGTTGCAGCGTACGCGGGTAGCGGTCGAAGTCTTCGTGCGGCGCGAACTGCAGCCGGTTGACGAAGATGCTCGCCACCACCGGCAGACCGTGGGCCTTGGCCTGGCGCACGAGTGCGAGGTGACCTTCGTGCAGGTTGCCCATGGTGGGCACGAACGCGCAGGCCTGCGGGCCGGGCAGGGCGGCGCGCAGTTCGGCGATGGTGTGCAGGACCTTCATCTCTGTCGATCGTTCAATAGCCGTGGACGGCGTCGTCCGGGAAGCTGCGCGATTTCACCGCGGCCACATAGGCCTCGATGGCCGCCTTGATGCTCGGTGCGCCATCCATGAAGTTGCGCACGAAGCGCGGCAGCTTGCCTTGCGTGACGTTGAGCATGTCGTGCAGGACCAGCACCTGGCCCGAGCAGGCGCTGCTCGCGCCGATGCCGATGGTGGCCATCGCGACGCTCTGGGTGATCTCTTTGGCCAGCGCTGCGGGCACGAGCTCGAGCACGCACATCGCGGCGCCGGCGTCCGACAGCTCCTTGGCGTGCTGCTTCAGTATGGCCGCGCCATCGGCGCTCTTGCCCTGGATGCGGTAGCCGCCGATCGCGTGCACCGACTGCGGCGTGAGGCCTAGGTGCGCACACACCGGCACGCCGCGATCGACGAGGAAGCGCACCGTCTCGGGCGTCCAGCCGCCGCCTTCGAGCTTGACCATTTGCGCGCCGGCCTGCATCAGCACGGTGGCGCTGCGCATGGCCTGCTCTTTCGATTCCTGGTAGCTGCCGAATGGCATGTCGCCCAGGACGAAGGCATTGCGGTTGCCGGCCTGCACGCTGCGGATGTGGTACGCCGTTTCTTCCAGCGTGACCGGCAGGGTGCTTGATCGGCCCTGCAGCACCATGCCGAGTGAATCTCCGATCAGGAGGGTGTCGACCCCGGCGGCGTCGAGCAGCTTCGCGAAGCTGGCGTCGTAGCAGGTCAACATGGTGATCGGCTCACCGGCGGCCTGCATCTCGCGGATGCGGTGCAGCGTGACGGGCTTGCGCTCTTTCGGCGCGGCCGTGCCGCCGCCGTACAGGGATTGCTCTGCGCCGCTCATGAGGTCGTCATCCCGAGCTTGGCCAGCAGCTCTTGGTCGGCCTGCACGTCGGGGTTGCCGGTGGTCAGCAGCTTGTCGCCGTAGAACATGGAGTTGGCTCCGGCCAGGAAGCACAGGGTCTGTACCGCTTCGCCGAGCTGCTGGCGGCCGGCCGACAGGCGCACACGCGACCTCGGCATGGTGATGCGGGCGACCGCGATGGTGCGCACGAACTCGAGCGGGTCGAGCTTCTCGCTGCCGTGCAGCGGCGTGCCAGGCACCTGCACGAGGTTGTTGATGGGCACCGACTCGGGGTATGGGTCCATGTTGGCGAGTTCGGCGACGAGTGCGGCGCGCTGCGTACGTGTCTCGCCCATGCCGACGATGCCGCCACAGCATACCTTCACGCCGGCGCCCCGCACGCGCTGCAGGGTGTCGAGCCGGTCCTGGAACTGGCGGGTGCTGATGATGTCGCCGTACTTGTCGGGTGCAGTGT